>JADIMU010000043.1 GCA_017694495.1 Candidatus Aphodenecus pullistercoris | reverse complement strand
ATGCACCGCAGAAGCAGTGGACTAGAGCCACATCCACTGGTGCCTATATATTCCCGACCAACGTAGTTCAGAGGCCTGAGCCTCATCACTGGGGCTAGTCAACGTCAGGCATTCGGAGTCTCCTCCTCATGTCTGCAGCCTTGTGCTGCAGGTCGTTGACGCCTCCTTTCTGATGCTCTCGAGCAAGGTGAAGAATGTCGGGAATGTGACTGCCGCCGCCCTCTCGTCGTCGATCGTCAGGGGACAGACGAGGGAGAGGATGGCCTCGGCCATGATGATCCTGTGGTCGCCGTGGCCAGGCAGGACGAGGTCCTCCTTCAGCCTGCCCGGCTGGATCTCGATGTAGTCGCTCCCTTCGTCGACCTTCAGACCGAGCTGGGTGAGTATGCCGGCCATGGCGCTGATGCGGTCCGTCTCCTTTATCCGTGCGCTCGCGACGTTGTAGAGCCTGACGGGACCCGATGCACCGCAGGCCAGGACCGAGAGGATGGGCAATGCGTCCGGTGTCGCGTTGATGTCCCACTGGCCGCCTCGCAGCTTCTCAGGTCCCTCGATCGTCAGTGCGCCATCATTCCAGACGGCGGTGCATCCCATGTCGCACAGGATGTCGACGACGGCCTTGTCGCCCTGGCTGTCGTCCTTGTCCAGACCGTGGAGCGTCAGCCTGCTTCCCGTGATCGCGGCTGCGGCGAGGAAGAAGGAGGCCGAGGACCAGTCGCCCGCGATCGCGCGGGTGAAGGGATGGTAGCTCTGGCCTCCGGGGATCTCGACATGCTGCATGTCCTCTGTGATCGTGTAGCTGATGCCTTGCCAGTCGAGCCAGTCCAGCGTCATGCCCACGTAGGGCTTCTCGTAGAGGAGGGGCACGTCGACGATGCTGTCACCCTCGGCGAGGGGCAGGGAGAGGAGGAGGGAGCTGAGCCACTGGCTCGTCGGGCACTCGATCGAGGTCTTTCCCCCATTGAGATGGCCTGTGATCGTCACAGGCGGGCAGCCATCCGTGCACCTTCCTTCCAGACCCAGGTCGGCGTAGGCTTCCGCCAGTGGGGCGATCGGCCTCCTGTTGAGCTGGCCGTCGCCATGCAGGCGGATGCTGTCGTAGCCGAGGGTGCCGAGGATGCCATAGGCCAGGTAGGTCGTCGTCCCGCTGTTGCCAGTGTCGATGTCGATGCTCTTTCCACGTCCGTCGACCCGGCTCGAGTCGACGAGGATGCTGTGCTCATTCCTGACGAGGGTGCATCCGACCTTCTCGAGCAGCGTCATGCAGCTTTCAGTGTCGGCGCTGTAGAGCGGGTTCTCAAGGACGGACCTGTCGTGGGCGGCGAGGGCTATGAGGAGTCCCCTGATCGTCTGGCTCTTGCTGGATGGAATCCAGAGGCTGCCACCGACAGGGGAGGGGCTGAGTCTTTTCATGCCCCGATTCTAGTCTTCAAGTCAGCTGAGCATCAACGGCCCATGGCTGTCCTTTCCTATGCCCTTTGCGATTGTCAGCGAGGAGCCGTAGTCCTGACCGCCGGCATAGGCGGCCCTGTTCAGCCTGCCTTTTCCTGACCTCCTCGTGATGCGGCAATCCTGGAAGACGATCCGCCTGGCCCTCTCCTCGTTGTCGGCCTGGGCGAGGGTGAGGGCCTTCTCCTCGCTCCTGTCCCCATCATGCTTCTCCATGCGCTCCTTCATGGCCGCGAGGACGCCTGCGTAGAAGCTGTTCGTCCCGCCCACTCCGTAGTAGAGGTCAGGCGTGAGGGCGCGGCGGCGGGCAAGCTCCTTCTCCAGGGCATTGTGGAGCACTTCCATCAGGTAGAGGGCGACTTCGACCTCGTCCCGCCGACCATAGGCGCGCAGCCTCGTCCCACCGCCCAGGTGCTCCTTGACGACGAAGACGCCCGTGTGGAGCTGGACGATGCGGCTGAGGACCTGGACGGAGTAGGGCATGCGCCCTACGGGGCCCCAGAGGTCGCCCATGCATATCGAGTCATCGTCCCCTTCCTCATCCTCGATGGCGTAGGAGGCCATCAGGGAGCGCACCTTCGCCAGAGCCGCCTGGCTCTCGGCCTCGAAGGGGCTCTCGCCGAGGGCCTTGAGCTTGCGTATGCGCTCGACGAGGCCGCTGTGTCTCGAGATCGCGACACGGGCCTTCTCGTAGCCCTCGTCCACGCCCAGCTGACGGCACAGCTCACGGAAGCCGGCATCGTGCTCCAGCGAGCCGTTGACTATCCAGTTCAGGCGGTGGGCCTTCTCATGGAGGGCGATCTGGCGCAGCGTCCCATAGGGCATGGATGTCAGGCCGCTCGAGATGAGGATCACATCATCATGGCTGTCGTAGAGGCCCAGCGTCTTCTCCCCAAGCTCGGCGAAGAGGATGGGTGGGCAGGGGGAGAGGTCCTCCCTCAGCCGCTTCGAGACTTCGAGCGATCTTCTGCTGTACTTGAGTATGCGCCGATTCATGACCGGATTGTCCCACCGGTGCGCGGCCTCTGTCCAGATGCGGGCAAAACCGTTAAGATGGTCAGACGATGAAGAGAATTTATGTAGAGAGTCTTGGCTGTGCCAAGAATCAGGTGGACAGCGAGATATTGCTCACCCTTGCCCGCGATGCGGGCTGGACGCCGGTGGCCCAGGCCAGTGAGGCCGACCTCATCGTGGTCAACAGCTGCGGCTTCATCGAGAGCGCGAAGAAGGAGGCGGTCGACACCTTCTTCTCCCTGCGCCAGGCCTACGCCGACCGGAAGGTCGTCCTTGCCGGCTGCCTCGCCGAGCGCTACTGGGACCAGCTCGAGCTGCCTGAGGCGGACGCCATCTTCGGCAACAGGGACCTGTCGGCCTTCACCGGGCTGCTCGAGCGCCTCGAGAGCCCACACGAGGGCCAGATCGTCCTCCATCCCGACTACAGGGAGGGGAAAGACGACTGCCGCCGCAGCCAGCTCCTCTCCCGCAAGGGCAGCGCCTATGTGAAGATCAGCGAAGGCTGCGACCACCGCTGCGCCTACTGCGCCATCCCCCTGATCCGCGGCCCGCTGCGCTCGAGGAGACAGGAGGACATCATCGAAGAGGTCAAGGACCTCGTCTCGCGTGGCATATGGGAGATCAACCTCGTCGCCCAGGACCTGGCCGCCTACGGCACGGACCTCACAGGAGGCCGCTCCCTCTTCACCGACCTCGTCGCGAAACTCGCCCACCTCGAGGGCGACTTCGTCATACGCATGCTCTACATCCATCCCGACGCCTTTCCAGAGGACCTCATCCCCCTCGTGGCGAAGGAGGAGAAGATCCTTCCATACTTCGACATCCCCTTCCAGCACAGCCATCCGAAGGTGCTCAGAGGCATGAGGAGGACGGGTGACAGGTCCTCCTACGTCGCCCTCATAAGGCGCATCCGCGACGCGATTCCAGAGGCGGTAGTACGCAGCACCCTCATGCTGGGCTTCCCCGGCGAGGACGAGGAGGCCTTCGAGGACCTCAAGCGCTTCGTCGACGAGGCCGAGCTGGACTGGATGGGCTCCTTCACCTATTCCAGGGAGGAGGACACTCCCGCCTGGGCTATGAGGAATCAGAAGGAGCACGACAAGGCCCACCGCCAGGCCGTGAAGTGGCAGAAGGAGCTGGAGGAGAGGCAGAGCGCCATCACCGAGCGCCGGCTTGGCCGCTTCGTGGGCACCACCTGGCGCGCCCTCGTTGAGGAGCCGATCGAGGGCGAGGACCTCGCCATCGCACGCATCTACAGCCAGGCGCCGGACGTCGACGGTCTGACCGTCATAATGGGCGAGGGCCTGAAGGAGGGTGATGTCGTCAAGGTGGGCATCAGGGCCGTGCGCGGCCTCGACCTGGAGGCTGTGCTGATCGATGGCTGAAGAGGACATTCTCGACACCCTCAACGGACCGCAGAGGGAGGCCGTGCTCGATGACGAGCACACGCTCCTCGTGCTGGCCGGCGCCGGCAGCGGCAAGACGAGGGTCATCACGACGAAGATCGTCCATTCGATCCGCGACCTGGGCTACCGCCCCTGGCAGATCCTGGCCGTGACCTTCACCAACAAGGCGGCCAAGGAGATGAGGGTGCGCGTCGAGCGCATGCTCGGCGAGGGCTGGGACCTCAGCGGCCTCGAAATCAAGACCTTCCACTCCTACGGCGCAGGCCTCCTGCGCAAGTACTCCGACCGCCTGGGCTACGACCACAACTTCAACATCTACGACGACGCGGACAGTCTGGCCCTCCTTTCAAACCTCTTCCCAGGAGAAGGCAAGCAGCAGCTGAAGGCCTATGCGAAGCGCATCTCGCTGCTGAAGGACATGGCCATAATGCCTGACGACCAGAAGCTGGACGGCGGCGACCTGCCCGCCTTCCGCATGCACTACCAGGCCTACGAGAATGGTCTTCGTCAGGCCCAGTGCATGGACTTCGCCGACCTCATACTCAAGGCGAACGAGCTGCTTGAGGAGAATCCTGACGTCAAGGATGCGCTCCACCGCCGCTACAGGCTCATCCTCGTCGACGAGTACCAGGATTCCAACGGCAGCCAGTTCCGCTTCCTGAAGAACCTCGTGGGACAGTCGACCCAGCTCGTAGTCGTCGGCGACGACGACCAGAGCATCTACCGCTTCCGCGGAGCCGACATAGGCAACATACTCTCCTTCAGCCGCCAGTACTCCAATGTCAGGCAGATCAAGCTCGAGGAGAACTACCGCTCAAGCGGGAACATCATAGCCCTGGCAGGCGAGCTGATCAGCCACAACCGCTCCAGGCACAAGAAGACGATCTTCACGAACAATCCGGCAGGACCTCTTCCCCGACTGGTCAACTGCTACGGCGAGGAGGACGAGGCCCTGGCCGTCGTAGGCATGATCGGCCGCGACCTCGGAGCCAAGGATACGGCCATCCTCTTCCGCACCAACGCCCAGTCGCGCCCCTTCGAGCAGGCCCTCGTCCAGGCGAGGATCAAGTACCAGGTCGTCGGCGCCCTGCGCTTCTACGAGCGCGAGGAGGTCAAGGACATGCTCGCCGTCTTCGCCCTCGTGATGAACCCCCGCGACAAGGTCTCCTTCACCAGGATAGTCAACAAGCCTGCGCGCGGCATAGGCAAGAGCGCTCTCCAGAAGATCCTCTCCATCAGCGACCATACCATCGACGCCATGGAGGACAGCCTGCTCTCGGCTGGTCTGACCAAGGGGGCCAAGGGCGGGGTCACCGCCTTCCTCGAGGCCTACAGGAAGGTGAAGGGCATGCTCGAGTCGGCATCTCCGCTCCAGGACTTCGCCACTGCATGCATGAAGGACTTCGGCTTCCTCGACCTCTACTCGAAGGAGGAGGACGAGGCCATACGCAAGAGCCGCCTGGAGAACCTCAACGCCCTGGTGACGGCCATGTCGTCCTTCGCCCCTTCCTACGAGGGCCTGGCCGCCTTCATGGAGACCGTCACGCTGGACAACTCGAGCCTGCCGGGCGAAGAGGGGGATGGACGGATCAGCACGGACCCCAATGTCGTCAAGCTGATCACGATGCACAACACGAAGGGCCTCGAGTTCGACACCGTCTTCGTGACGGGCCTGGAGGACGACATCATACCTGGCAACAGGATGGACATGAGCCAGGCCGACGTCGAGGAGGAGAGGCGCATCCTCTATGTCGCCCTCACGAGGGCCCGCAGCGAACTCTACCTGACCTGGGCCAAGGCGCGCATGCTCTGGGGCCAGCGCATGTACCAGAGTCCCAGCCGCTTCCTGACGGAGCTGCCCGAGAACCTCTACCAGGGCAGCATCACGACAGGACGCAGCGTCGACAGCCGCCAGTCGTCCTACAGCCAGCGCTACGCCTACGGCAGACCTGTCGCCAGCTCGGCCTCATCCTTTCCCCAGCCGCCGACGCGCGCTGTGCAAAGACAGCGCAACACACAGACATTCTCGGTGGGCGACCGCGTCTCGAGTCCCGACTATGGGGTGGGCGAGATCGTCAGCGCCGAGACCAAGGGTGGACGGACCATCGTGCGCGTCAGCTACGAGAACGGGCGCAAGGCCATATACAACACGGAGTTCTGCAACCTGAAAAAGCTTTGAGGGTACTGGACACGCACAGGGCAAAGACGTTAAAGTGCATCTTGCGTCTTCCCGTGTGGAGGACGGGTCTTCATGCGCCCATCACTTCGGCGATGCCGGAGTGCCCGGGATTCCTTCAGGGCCCGCGGAAGTGGAGCCGGATGGCAAGAAGCCTTTCCCCGCTTTCCATCCCGACACCCTTCTTCCTGCAAGGAAATGGTGAGCCTGTGGTCAGAGTGCGTGACGACTGGACATTCTACTAAGGAAAAAATGGTATGAAGACTATTTTCGTAAAGCCGCAGTCAGTCGAGAAGAAATGGTATCTCATTGACGCTGAGGGTAAGAATCTTGGTCGTGTCGCCGTCGCGGCAGCCAGAATTCTCAGGGGCAAGAACAAGCCCGAGTATGTTCCTCACCAGGACATGGGTGACTATGTCATCATCATCAACGCCGCCAAGGCTACAGTCACAGGCAACAAGGTCCTCGACAAGAAGTACTATCGCCACTCCATGTATCCGGGTGGACTGACGGTCGAGACCTACGGCCAGGTCATCGAGAGGAAGCCCTGCTTCCCCATGGAGCACGCCATCAAGGGCATGCTGCCCCACGGAAAGCTGGGTCGCGCCCTGTTCACCAACCTCAAGGTCTATGCCGGCGCCGAGCATCCGCATGCCGCGCAGAAGCCGATCGCAGTTGAAATCTAAGGAGTCGGAAGATGGCCAAGAAAACAGTTGAGAAGAAGGAAATCGTCAATCTCGGATACGGAACGGGTCGCCGCAAGACCTCTGTCGCCCGTGTCTATCTCAGAGAGGGCAACGGCAACATCATCGTCAATGGCAAGGCCATCGACGAGTACTTCGTCGATGCCATCTCCGTCTTCACAGTCAAGCAGCCCCTGGTCGTCACCGAGACGGCGGACAAGTATGATGTCCTGATCAACGTCTGCGGTGGTGGAATCAAGGGCCAGGCCGGAGCCTGCCGCCACGGCATCGCCCGCGCCCTGTGCGCCGAGAACGAGGAAGCCTACAGGAAGGCCCTCCACGACGCCGGCTTCATGACCCGCGACCCCAGGATGGTCGAGAGGAAGAAGTACGGCAGGCGCGGAGCACGCCGCCGCTTCCAGTTCTCCAAGAGGTAGTTCTACAACTCCTTGGAATGCCAGGACCGTCTCGAAAGGGACGGTCCTGGTGCATCTAGAGGCTTGCTGTCCAGTTTTCCAGCTTTCCGGCGACGCCGCCCTCGTCCACATTCAGCGCGAGCTGGCCGACGAAGCGGGCACCCAGTGCGAGCTTCCTGACATCATCCGGCGCCTTGGCGCATCCGCTGCCCCCGTGCGTGATGACAAGCGCCACCTCCTTGCCGTTGAGGTCCAGACCCTCGAGGAGGCGTTTGATCGGCGGGACTATGGTGCCGAACCAGTTGGGAGAGACGATGTATAGCCTGTCCAGGGCGCTGAAGTCGGCCCCAAGCGGGGCTAGAGGGCGCTTCACTCCGCGCTTCTCCTCATCCATGACGAGGGCCACGAGGCTCCTGTAGTCCTCAGGGTAGGCTTCCCTGTTCTCGACCTGGCACAGCTCGCCACCTGTGATCCTTGCAAGCTCCTGTGCCACCTGACGGCTCTTTCCAGAGCGTGTGAAGTATGCTATGACCGCTTTTTTCATGACTTCTGGATACCCGGCTTTGTCCCATTTGTGCAAGAGGCCTTGCAAAGAATGCCACAGCAGTGCTAGAAGACTCGTCCAGAATGGACGACCTTGATGCATACAGGGGCACAGCCCTCTACGACGACTTGGTGAGGATCAGGAGCTACTACGCCTCGATCGAGCACGACTTCGACCTTTTCACAGGACATTTCTCGATCAGCTGTCCGACAGTGTGCGGCCGCTGCTGCGAGCGCTTCATACCTGACGTCACGCGCCTCGAGGCTCTGGCGATCGCCCAGACTCTGGTCGACGTCCAGGGCCGCGACCTGGACTTCCTCGAGCACTGGAGCATGAGCCACTCGGCCTGTCCGTTGTATGACCCATCAAGCCACAGGTGCACGGCCTATGCGGTCAGACCCATCGTGTGCCGCGTCTTCTGCTCGGCTGCGAGCCGGACGAGGAGGGGCTTGCGCTTCGGCGGCTGCGCCTTGCCGGAGGAGGGCTCCCGCGTCGACGCGATCGACGAGGAGGGCCTCACATCATCAGGCATACGCATCCCATTGATGGACGAGTACGGCGAGGCTGTGGACGAGCTCCAGAGCTCATGCGAGCGGAGGCTCATGGACGAGGCCGTCCTCGAGGAGGCAGGGCGCATCATGCTCTACAAGTTGATGATTGACCAGGGCGCGAGCTGAAAAAAAAAGTCCCGGCCAGGACCTCACTCCCAGCCGGGACAAGGGGACATTTACTGTCCTCTTCTCACTCCTTTTTCTTCCTGTCGCCGATCCGCTTCAGCCTCTCCTCGACCGTCAGGCCGTTTCGGCCCGAGATCTCCACGAGGTGGCGCAGTCGGGCGATCCTCCAGTCGTTGAAGTCGTCGATGTCGACGCTCCAGGACCAGTTGATGTCGTTGCATGTGCTTGGCGTGTTCATCCTCGCCTCGTCGCCCAGCTCCAGGATGTCCTGCAGCGGGATGATCGCGTACTGGGCGTGGGATTGCATCAGGTGGGTCAGGAAGGCCCAGACGATCTCCTCGTCATTCGAACCCAGGTACTGCCTGACTATGTCCTTCATGCCCTCGTCCTGGCTATCGAACCAGCCGCGCAATGTCTGGTTGTCGTGGGTGCCAGGGTAGGCGACGAAGTCCTCCTCCCAGTTGTGGGGAAGGAAGGTGTCGTAGGGGTTGAAGGAGCCGTCGCTCAGGCGGGAGAAGCCGAACTGGAAGATCTTCATGCCAGGCAGGTGGTTGTCCTTCCTGAGGCGATTGACGCTCTCCGTCATGAAGCCCAGGTCCTCCGCAATGATGGGCAGCCTTCCCAGCTCCTTCTCCAGGGCCTTGAAGAAGGCCTTGCCCGGAGCCTTGACCCACTTGCCGTCCTCCGCCGTCGGGCAGGAGGCCTTGACCTCCCAGTAGGCGTCGAAGCCGCGGAAGTGGTCGATGCGGATGATGTCGACGAACTCGAGCTGCTTGCGGATGCGCTCGATCCACCAGGAAAAGCCCGTCTCCTCGTGGACGCGCCAGTCGTAGACGGGGTTGCCCCACCTCTGGCCAGTGGAGGAGAAGTTGTCCGGCGGCACGCCTGAGATCGCGCTGTACTCGCCCTTTGCGTTCGTCTTGAAGAGTTTTATGTTGCTCCAGGTGTCGGCGCTGTCGGCCCCGACGAAGATGGGGATGTCGCCTATGATCCTGATGCCCTTCGAATTCGCATAGCGGCGCAGGTCCAGCCACTGCTGGAGGAAGAAGAACTGGAGGGCGCGGTAGATCTCACCCGCGCTGTCCCACTTCTTCAGCGTCTCGGGGCAGTACTTCTCGCTCCAGCGCATCCATCTCGCGTCCTGGTACTTCTCGTCGTAGAGCGTCATGAAGACGGCATAGCCGTCGAGCCAGGAGGCGTTGGCCTCCTTGAAGGCCTTGTAGGCGCGCCACTCCTTCGACTTCTTGTTCGTCATGAGGAAGGTCCTCGCCGCCTTCTTCAGCAGGGGAAGCTTGTAGGAGCGCACCTTGTCGAAGTCGACGTGGCCCTTCGGGAAGTCGGGCGGGAAGGCGATCTCGCTCTTGTCGAGCCAGCCCTTGCACACCAGTTCCTCGATGTCGATCAGCAGCTCGTTGCCTGCGAAGGTCGAGCGCGAGGCGTAGGGGCTGTTGCCGTAGCCTGTCGGGCCGAGTGGGAGGATCTGCCAGAGCGTGGCTCCTGTGCGCTCCAGCTTGTCGACGAAGGCGTAGGCTCCCCGTCCCAGGTCTCCGATGCCATAGGGCGTCTGTATGCTTGTCAGATGGAAGAGGATTCCACTGTAACGTGCGTTGCTGATGTCCAAATCATTCTCCTTTGGGTGGCGCCAGGGTTCCTCCATCGACGAAGGAGTAGCCCACCAGCGGCGCCTTCTCGACGCTCTTTCCGTCGAGTATGTCGAACATGGTCATTGCGGCCATCTGGCCCTTCTCGAAACCTGGCTGGTCTATCGTGCTCAGGTGTGGGCGCGATGCCATGCCCCTGTTGATGTTGTCGAAGCCGACGAGCGAGATGTCCCGGGGTACGGACAGTCCATCATCGCCCAGACGGTCGATGATGCCCAGGGCCTGGACGTCGCTCATCGTCACTATGCATGTGGTCCCGCCTTCGGCGAGGCTTGATGCCAGGTCCCAGCCTGCCTGCCAGGTCGCCTCTCCCTGGAGGCACCTGAGGTCGTCCAGACTGAGGCCATAGGCTTCCAGCGCCTCCCTGTAGCCGGCCAGACGGCGGCCCACGATGCCCTTGTCGTCGACGTTGGGCGTCAAAGTGGGGGCGGGCAGGGAGAGGATCGAGATGCGGCGGTGGCCAAGGGAGAGGACGCGCTCCAGCTGCAGCCTCGCGGCTCCCATGTCGTCGATGTTCACCGACAGGTGTCGTCCACCCTCGCCGCCGTCGATCATCACGAGGGGCATGGCCCTGACGTCGACGAGGCTGCCCACACCTCCGTGGACCATGTAGCCCAGTGTGATGAGCCCATCGACCGTCGCGTTCTTGACGGCCTCGTAGACGGAGTCGTTCAGGGGCGGGATGAGGGTGAGCATGTAGCCGTGCTCCTGGCACACCTGGCCCAGTCCCTTCATGACTTCCACGATGTAGGGGTTCGCCAGACAGGTGTCGACGGCCTGGGGCAGGAGGAAGCCCAGCGTCTGGGTGCGTCCGAGCGAGAAGTTGCGCGCGCTGGGGTCAGGCACGTACTTCAATCGTCGGGCGACCTCGAGGATGTGCTTCCTCGTCTCGTCGCCTATCCTGTGCGGACTGTTGAAGGCGAAGGACACCGAGGTCTTCGACACGCCGGCCTCGCGGGCTATGTCCGCGATGGTGCATCTCTTCTTCTCTCCTGCGTGCATCCTCCGCCTCCTTGACAGCAGTGGTCTGTCCTCAACCCTTCACAGCGCCGGCGAGCACACCCTTGATGATGTACTTCTGGCAGAAGAGGTAGAAGACGATGACGGGAATCATTGCCAGCACGAGCATTGCCATCATGGCGCCCATGTCGACCGATCCATAGCCGCCCCTGAGGTACTGGACGGCGACAGGAATCGTCCTGTACTCCGTTCCGATGACCAGATAGGGCATGAGGTAGTCGTTCCAGACCCACATGGTCTCGAGGATGGCGATTGTGATCGCCGTGCTCTTGAGCATGGGCATGACGACGGAGAAGAAGGTCCTCACCGGCGTCGCGCCGTCGATCATGGCGGCCTCCTCGAGGGCGATCGGGATGCTCTTGATGAAGCCTGAGAACATGAAGGTCGACATGCCGCAGCCGAAGCCCACGTAGAGGATGATGATGCCAACAGGGTTGTCGATGTGGATCATGTTGGCGAACTTGCTCATCGGGAACATGACCATCTGGAAGGGCACGATCATGGAGAAGGTGAGCAGGTAGTAGATGATGCTCGTGACCTTGCCATGGACGCGCGTGATGTACCAGGCGAGCATGCTCGTCAGCAGAAGGATGAAGATGACCGATGCGACCGTGATCCAGAGCGAGTAGCCGAAGGCGCTGAAGAAGTTGATCCTGTCGATTCCGTTCGTGTAGTTCTGGATGCCTACGAAGCTCTGCTCGTTGGGCGGGACGAAGGCGCCGGTCGACGAGATGAAGAGGTTGGCCTTGAAGGAGTTCATCAGGACCACGAGGATGGGGAAGATGATCAGGGCCGCCACGATGAGGAGGACGGCGAAGATGATCCACTTCGTATATTTCTTTCCTACCATTGCCATGTCAGTTCTCAACCTCCCTGCTTCTTGTAGCCGCGAGCTGCACGAGGGCGATGGCCGCGACGAGGATGGTGAACATCACGGCCTTCGCCTGGCCCACACCCTCGAAGCCGGTGCGGGAGTAGAAGGTGTTGAAGATGTTCAGAGCGAGCATTTCCGTCTGGTGGTTAGGCGCACCGTTGGTCAGCGCGAGGTTCTGGTCGTAGAGCTTGAAGCCGTTGGTCAGCGTCAGGAAGAGGCAGATCGTGATCGAGGGCATGACTGCGGGGATCTTGATCTTGAACAGCGTCGTCCAGGAGTTGGCGCCGTCTATGGCCGCCGCCTCGAGCATGTCCGTCGGGATGTTCTGGATGGCGGCGATGTAGATGACCATCATGTAGCCGACGTTCTGCCAGTTCATGAGGATCACGAGGCCCCAGAAGCCGAACTTGGAGTTGGACAGCAGCGTCTGCTCGAAGTTGGCGAGCACGCCGTTGAGGACCACCTGCCAGATCCAGCCCAGGACGATGCCTCCGATCAGGTTGGGCATGAAGAAGATCGTCCTGAAGGCGTTGGTGCCGGGTACGTTGCGCGTGAGCACCAGAGCCAGCGTGAAGGCCAGGATGTTGATCGAGATGACTGTCACGATGGTGAAGCCCAGCGTGAACCAGAAGGCCTGTGTGAAGTAGTTGTCGACGGTGAAGGCCCTGACGTAGTTGTCGATGCCTACGAAGGTCGGCTCTGTGATGATCTGGAACTCGCAGAAGCTGAGCACGAAGCCCCAGACGAATGGAATCAGGAAGGCCAGCGCGAAGCAGATCAGCGCGGGCAGTGCGAATAGAGGAAAGTATTTCCTTAATGTCTTTTCCATGAGAAGAGGACCTCTTGTGTGGGTTTATGAAAAAAGCCGCCAAATCGGACTGAAATGACGGCTTTTTCTGCTACTGGCAGCCATTACCTCCCGGTAAGCGATGCCTCACGTGCCCAAGCGTCGATGGCGGTCTGCGTCACCTGGTCCCAGGTGTAGTTGCCATTGATATACTCGAGCATGGCCTGTGCGAAGTCGGCCTTCCACTGCTCGGAGGGGATTCCACCGAAGACCCAAGGAATCGAGCTGACGCCGTCCTTGTTCATCCAGATGTTGACCTGGCGGGCGAGCGGGTCGTTGGGGACTTCCTCAGGCGAGAAGGAGGAGAAGGGCGTGATGAACATCAGGTCGTTGGTGACGATCTGCTTGCCTTCCTCGCTGCTGTAGAGCCAGGTCAGGAAGGTGTCGGCACCCTCGAGGGCCTCTGCCGAAGCGTTCTTGTTGAAGGCGAGGTAGTTCTCGGTTCCGATGCAGATGCCGTAGTTCTCCTCTCCGTCGAGACCCATGTACAGGGGCAGGAACTTGATGTCCTCGTCGGAGACGACGTTGCCCTGGGTTCCGAGGATCTGGGCGGCGGCCCAGTTGCCGTTCTGGACCATGGCGCACTGGCCAAGGGCGAACTGTGCCATGGAGTCGGCGTCAGCCATGGATCCGACCAGACCCTTGCTCGTGGCGGAGTTGTTCAGGTAGAGGTCGAAGAGGTTCTTGAAGTTCTCGGTGGCCTGGAACTCGAAGGTCGCGGCCTCCTGGGCTGTGGCCAGGTCTCCGAACTCTGCCCAGATGGCGGGGTTCACGAGGTGGGTCGTCCATCTCCACTCGCTGCCGGGAGCGAAGGAGGTTGCGGCGAAGACGCCCTGGATTCCCAGCTCGTCAAGATGCTTGCTCATATCCTCGACGACGGCCTTGAGGGTCTCGAAGTCGGTGATCTCCTCGGCGCTGCTGATCGAGACGGCCTTGTCGGGGAGGGCGAAGTACTTGCGCATGATGGCGTCGTTGTAGATGATGCCGTAGCCCTCGACTGCGTAGGGGACTGCCACGACGTTGCCGTCAAGCGAGAGGGCCATGCCCTTGTCTGCCAGCAGGTTGTAGAAGTCGGTGTCCTGCAGCGGAGCGACGGTGGTCACGTTCTCGGCGATGCCGACAGGTCCGTTGACCTGGAAGATCGTCGGGGGCGCGCTCTTGGTCAGCTCGCTCCTCAGCGTCTGCTGGTACTGGTTCGAGGCGGCCGTGACGACCTTGAGGTCGTACTGCGGATAGGCGGCCTCGAAGGCGGGCTCGACCACGCTCGTATAGACGTCTGCGATTTCCGGCTTGAAGTTCAGGAAGTAGACTTCGGTCTTTCCGGCACTCTCGTTGCCGCCCTGCGCGAAGACGCTGGATACGGCGAGGAGGGCGATGAGCAGAATGGTCAATGTCTTTTTCATTCTCTTTCTTTCTCCTTTTGTAAAATAGCGCGGAAGAATGTGCATTTTTCCGTTCTTTAGTATATCGTAAATCGGTTTTCTAAACCGGTCAACAAAAAAATGCAGGAAGTTTTTCAATGGAATGTCGTTGATGATTCTGGAAGACTTTTGATATTTGCCGAAATGGCCTTGACGCCTGTCGAAACTCGTTTTCCTTTGTGCTAACATACCGATGTTATGGACACTAATCAGATACTGGACATCATCATGATCGGCGTGGGATTCATCCTGATCTACCTCGCCATCAAGAAGGGGATGGAGCCCACACTCCTCCTCCCCATGGGTTTCGGCGCGATTCTCGTCAACCTGCCCGGTTCAGTCATGCTCCAGGACAACGCGATCCTGCAGTGGCTGTACAACGTCGGCATCGAGAGCGCAGAGGCGTTCCCTCTTCTCCTGTTCATCGGCATCGGAGCTATGATCGACTTCGGACCGCTCATCTCCAAGCCTTGGCTGATCTTCATCGGCGCGGCCGGACAGGGTGGCATCTTCATCTCGATGATCCTCGCCTCCCTCCTCGGCTTCCCGCTCAATGACGCCGCCTCGATCGGCATCATCGGAGCCGCCGACGGACCGACCGCCATCCTGGTCTCCCAGAGGCTGCACTCGAACTACGTCGCGGCCATCCTGATCGTCGCCTACTGCTACATGGCACTGGTGCCCATGATACAGCCCATCGTCCTCAAGGCCACCACGACCAGGAAGGAGAGGGCCATCCAGATGCACTACAAGCCCAGTGCAGTCTCCAAGACGACCAGAATCATCTTCCCGATCGTCACGACCATCGTGTGCGGCATCATGGCTCCCGACTCGGCAGCCCTCGTCGGCATGCTGATGTTCGGCAACCTGCTGCGCGAGTGCGGCGTCCTCGACAGCCTCTCCAGGGCCGCCCAGGACATGCTGAGCCCGCTCATCACCCTCCTGCTCGGACTGGCCATCAGCCCGATGATGAAGGGCGAGGCGCTGCTCCAGCCCGCCACGCTGATGATCATGGCCTTCGGTCTTGTCGCCTTCATCTTCGACACGGCCTGCGGCGTCATCTTCCTCAAGATAGTCAACATCTTCCTGCCCAAGGACAAGAAGGTGAACCCGCTGGTCGGTGGTGCTGGAATCTCGGCCTTCCCGATGTCCAGCCGCGTCGTCCAGAAGGTCGGTATCGAGGCGAACAAGCAGAACCACCTGCTGCCCTTCGCCCTCGGCGCGAACGTTTCCGGCCAGATCGCATCCGTCCTCGCCGGAGGACTGCTGCTCTCCGAGCTGCTGCCGATCTTCGGCTGATAGGAGGTCACTATGGGAGAAGCAATCGTCATCGCCCTCCAGAGCTGGGGTCTTCTGGCCCTCTCTCTGGGCATCCTCTTCGTCGCCCTCGTGGTCCTGAACAAGATCACAGGAAGGAAGAAGGACAAGGACAACAAGTAAGGCGTCCAGTCTGGACAGCCATCGCTCGGGGGCCCCGCACAGGGGCCCTCAGTCATTTTCTGAGTGTGAATGTGACGCTTTCCGCCTGGTAGTCGGCGCTTATGATCCCACCTTGTGCGTAGACTTCCGCGATCGCCTGGGCATCGTCCAGGGCCAGGGTGATCCGCTCGACATGGCTCAGCGAGAGGGCCTGGTCCTTCATCCAGGACTTCAGCGCCTCGAGGCCTTCCCCCGTCTTCGCGCTGGTGGAGAAGGAAGGCTTGCGCATCGCCGCGATCGTCGCGAGGCCCACCTCGTCGCCACGCTCCATGTCGCATTTGTTGAAGACGACGGCCATGGGTTTGTCGAGGGCCTCAAGTTCACCAAGTACTGAAAGCGTCGTCTCGTAGTCGTCCACAATCTTCTCGTCGCTGCCGTCCAGGACGAGGATGAGGGCGTCGGCGAGCGTCGCCTCCTCAAGTGTGGAGCTGAATGCGTCGATCAGGAAGTGGGGCAGGCGGGAGACGAAGCCTACAGTGTCGCACAGGAGGACCTTCAGGCCAATGTCCAGCTCAAGGGTCCTCTCCAGCGGGTCGAGTGTCGCGAAGAGCTTGTCCTCGCAGAAGGTGTCCTGACCCGTCAAGGCCTTCAGCAGCGAGCTCTTGCCGCTGTTCGTGTAGCCGACAAGGGCGAAGGAGACAGTGTCGCCCGCGAGCCGGCGCTTGCGCTGCGTGCGCCTCTGGCGGCGCACCGTCTCGATCTCCTTCTTCAGCCGTCCGATCTCCTCTTCCAGCCGTCTGCGGTCAAGCTCGATCTGCCGCTCTCCCTCACCCTTGGCACCACGCACGCCTCCGCGCTGCTGGGAGTAGGGGTTGGCCCCCTGCTTGAGGCGGGGCAGGAGGAACTGGCAGCGGGCCAGGGCGACCTGGAGGCGGGCCTCCCTCGTCCTCGCCCTTGTGGCGAAGATCTCGATGATCAGCTCGTTGCGGTCCATGACGGGAAGCTCAAGCAAGGCTTCCAGGTTCCTGTTGTTCCGTCCGCTTAGCGCCGTGTCGAAGTAGACGAGGGTGGCGTCGAACTGCAGGGCGTGGAGCTTGACCTCCTCGGCCTGTCCACTGCCGATGTAGGTCGCGCTGTTTATGCTCTTGATGGGGAAGGTGAGTGTGGACACGACATGCAAGCCCAGCGTGTCGAGGAGGTTTATCGCCTCCTCGTCCATGCGCCTGAGCGCATTGTCGTCCTCACCATTCTCAGCCAGGGTCACGACAAGGACCCTCTCCTCACTCGCACTCGTCTCGATCATCAGGCAGAATCTTAGCCTGACTCAGGTCATCTCGACCAGATGTTCACCTCGTCGGCTCCCATGGCCCTCACTATCGGGGAGAGTGTGCTGAAATCTGTGAAGTCGACCTTCTGTCCGTAGGTCTCGAGGAAGGCCTTGTCTGTGTCGTCGAGATTCTTCTTGCCCTTGAGCTGCGCCTTCATGAGCTTCATCAGGATGCTGTGGGCAAGCGAGAGCTTCGAGTAGTCGATGCACCCCCTCAGATGGAAGAAGTCGGATGCCGAGAAGAGGGCGAGTGGCAGCTGGCGCTCGGCCACTGTAAGGATCGTCTTGCGCGTCTCCATGAGGCTTGGATCCGCTATGCCTACAGAGACGAAGATGATGTGGCTGTTGCCCTTGTATGAGCCGAAGAGGCGCTTGAGACCCCTCATCCCTCCCGCGTAGATGCCTGCGATGTAGACTATCGTGTCGGCCTCCGGCAACGAAGTGATCGTGTCCGCCGACCTGACATCGGCTCCCGTGAGACTGCCGAGCTTCTCGGCATAGCGTTTCGCACTGCCGTAGCGCGACGAATAGATGATCTGAACCTTGTCCATGAGCATACTGTAGCAGAACAAGGTACAGCTTAATGTGAAAAGTTCAGAAAATCATATTCTGGTTATGGGCTCACATCGGGCAATTGTGCATCCTGGCCCAGCGGATGACATTGTCCAGTCTCTATCGATACTTTAGGTGCCTTGACTGCATAGAAGAAGTTGGCATCGGAGAAATCGACCTCTGGAATATCCTTGGTATCGATTTCCTCATCATTCATCGTTTCAAGCTTCTCAATTTCCTTCTTCTGCCCTTCTGCCAGAGGAGGGAAGTCAATCTGCCTGTAGACTCTTCCTGTGTCTCTCAAACTCTTTCCCCTCTTTCTATGATGGCCTGTCATCCTATGTGTTGTACAGACAGATGACTGGTCCAGAGGACGATAGGATTGTCATCGAGGTTGATGGCACTGCCTATTCCCTCGCCAAGTCGGATGACAACCTCGGTCTTTACAAGCTCACTGAGTCTATGATGGGCTGAGGTCTACAGCGGCATGATTGTTGAAACGGGTGCCTTTTTCCGCTAGAGTACTCAGCGAGGTTAACAATGGCACTCAACTGTGGAATAGTAGGACTGCCCAACGTAGGCAAGTCCACAATCTTCTCGGCGGTGACCAGCGCTCCCGCCGAGGCCGCCAACTATCCTTTCTGCACCATAGACCCGAACATCGGCATGGTAGCCGTTCCCGACAAGAGGCTGGACAGGATCGTCTCCCTGATTCCTCCCGCCAAGGTCGTTCCCGCGACTGTCGAGTTCGTAGACATCGCAGGCCTCGTCAAGGGCGCGAGCCAGGGTGAGGGCCTTGGAAACCGCTTCCTCGCCTCCATCAGGGAGGTCGGCGTCATCGCCCATGTCGTCAGGTGCTTCGACAACCCCGACATCATACACGTCAACAACAGGATCGATCCCGCAGGTGACATCGAGACGATAGACATCGAGCTGGCCCTCGCCGACCTCGAGACCGTCGAGAAGCGCTACGACAAGATCGTGCGCCTTTCGCGCGTCGACAAGGAGCAGCAGAAGGAGAACGCCTTCGTCATCCCCATCCTGGAGCGCCTCAAGGAGGCCCTGGGAGACGGAAAGAGCGCCCGCAGCGTCGTCACCGACGAGGATGAGGTCAAGGCCATCTACGACCTCCACCTGATCACGATGAAGCCTGTCATCTACGTGTGCAACGTCGACGAGGACTCCATCGGAGAGGACAACGACTATGTGAGGACAGTGCGTTCGATCGCCGACAAGGAAGGCGCTCCCGTCGTCGTCATCTGCGGCAAGATCGAGGCCGAGATCGCGGCCCTCGACACCGAAGAGGAGAAGAAGGAGTTCCTCGAGGCCGTCGGTCTGGAGGAGAGTGGTCTGGACAATCTGATCCGTTCGGCCTATGCGACGCTGGGCCTCAGGACCTTCTTCACGGCGGGAAGCGACGAGGACCGCGCCTGGACCTTCCACGAGGGCGACAAGGCTCCACGCTGCGCCGGTGTCATCCACACCGACTTCGAGAAGGGCTTCATCCGCGCCGAGGTCTACAATTGCGAGGACCTCTTCAAGTATGGCAGCGAGCAGAAGGTGAAGGAGGCGGGCAAACTCCGCCTGGAAGGCAAGGACTACGTCGTCCAGGATGGCGACATCATGCACTTCCGCTTCAACGTCTGACGCTTTTTGATGACGACTTCAGGGGAGGGCTCTTTGCTCTCCCTTTTTCATCTCCAGAGCCTTCCAGCATATTGACTTTCCCTGCCACAGAAGGGTATCTTGTCAAGGCTGGACTTTTGTCCAGTGAATTCTTTATTTTCTGGAGGGTTGAATCTAATGGCTAGAAATATGGCTCCTAGATTTAAGCAGTGCAGAAGACTTGGTGTCAATGTATGTGGACATCCCAAGGCTATGAACAGGGCTGGCGCTCCCGCTTTCGCGAAGAGGAGGAAGCCCACCGAGTACAGCAAGCAGCTGACCGAGAAGCAGAAGCTCAAGGCCTACTATGGCGTTCTCGAGAAGCAGCTTCGCCACTATTATGAGAAGGCTCTCAAGAGCAGCATGATGACCGGCGACGCCCTCGTCATCCAGCTCGAGACCAGGCTCGACAACTGTGTGTACCGCATCGGATTCGGCAACTCGATCCGCCTGGCACGCCAGCTCGTCACCCACGGCCACATCCTTGTCAACGGAAAGAAGATCGACATTCCTTCCTACGAGGTCAAGGTGGGCGACGTCATCTCCCTCAAGGAGAAGAGCAGGAACAACGAGCAGTTCAAGGACCACTTCCTTGGCCATCCTGCCTTCAACGTTCCCTACTTCGAGAAGAACGACACCGACTTCAGCGGCAAGCTGACGAGGCTTCCCGAGAGGAACGAGATTCCAATCGAGGTCAACGACCAGTTCGTGGTCGAGTACTACAGCAAGTAAGCGCTGAGGCCCGACTGTCCTGGAAGCCGGCCACATACGGCCTCCTGTGATTCCCGCCACATTCCCAAGACCGGCGGGAAAGAGAAAGGACGAAGGCGCACCTGCGGCTACCCTCATTCAGGTGCGTCGGACGGAAAGGCGGATGCTACTTGCACAATTCTTCAGGACCGGTTCTGGACATGCTCTGGAACCGGTCCTACATTAATGCCATGTATTCACGAGAATCTGTCATCGCACTGCTTGATGCTCGCCATCTGTGGTATGAGCTCACCGAGCACAGGGCCGTCAACACGATGGAGGAGGCCAGGGACCTCACTCTGCCTTACCCAGAGCGGGAAGCGAAGAACCTCTTCCTCCACGACGACAGGCGCCGAAGCTGGCACCTTGTCAGCATCATGGGAGGCCGGAGGCTGGACCTCAAGGCCTTCAGGAAGGAGGAGGGACTGCGTCCGCTGAGCTTCGCATCTCCTGATGAGCTCATGGAGCACCTGGGCCTGACACCTGGCTCCGTCACACCCTTCGGCGTGCTCAACGACGAGGCGCGCTCAGTCGTCCTCCATCTTGATTCCTCCTTCTGGCAGGGCAGTGGAATCATAGGCTTGCATCCGAACGACAACAGGGCGACTGTCTGGATGAGGACTGTGGATCTTGCAGATCTTCTGACAGGCGAGGGGCATGAAGTCGTCCCGTTTTCTGTGCCGGAATTGTGAAATCAGACATCGCAATCATTTTACAATTCAGACAAATGCTTCCTGTGTAACAAATTTTCTGTTTTACACGGATTTTACAATCCCTTGCCCATTCATTTCACAGTCCTGGAATAGCCTTGAGCCATCCTAAAAGGAAAACTTCCAATTTCAGGAGAAATGAAATGAAGAAACTTGCAATGATCGCTCTTGTCGCCCTGTGCGCCATCAGCTTCGTCTTCGCCAACGGCGCCTCCGAGTCCACCCAGAACGTCTCCACCGACGGTTCCACCTCCATGGAGTCCGTCATCGGATCCCTGGCCGAGGCCTACATGGCTGAGAACCCCAATGTCACAGTCACCTACAACCCGACCGGCAGCGGCAGCGGCATCACAGCAGTCAGCGAGGGCAGGTGCGACATCGGACTTGCTTCCCGCGCCCTTACGGATGATGAGAAGGCCAGTGGCCTGACCGAGACCGTCCTCGCTCTGGATGGAATCGCCATCATCGTCAACAACTCCAACCCTGTCAACGACCTGACCCTCGAGCAGATCGCAGCCCTCTACACCGGCGAGGTCACCAACTGGAGCGAGGTCGGCGGCGCCGACGCCCCCGTCGTCCTGATCGGCCGCGAGGCTGGCAGCGGAACGAGGGACGGCTTCGAGTCCATCACCGGAACCGAGGACCTGTGCCAGTACCGCCAGGAGCTGACGAGCACAGGTGATGTCATCACCACCGTCTCCACCAACCCCAACGCCATCGGCTACGCCTCCCTGTCCGCAGTCAGCGACAGCGTCAAGACCGTGACCGTCAACGGCGTCGCTCCCAGCGAGGAGACCGTCCTGAGCGGCGAGTACCTGGTCCAGCGCCCCTTCGTCATGGCCACCAGGAGCGCCGAGCCCCTCAGCGAGGCTGCCCAGTCCTTCTTCGACTACGCCCTCAGCAGCGAGGCCGCTCCGATCATCGCTGGAGCCGGTGCAGTCCCCCTCAACTAAGACAGACTGGCCAGGAAACGGAGTATGAACATTAAAAAGACCAAAGAGGATGTCATACACTTCATATTCCTGATCCTCGGTCTCATAGCAGTCGGCTCGGTATTGGTGATCACGGTATACCTGGTCATCTCCGGGCTGCCTGCCATTAGGGAGATAGGCCTGGTGGACTTCCTTTTCGGAACCCGCTGGGCCTCGACTGCCGCTGAGCCCGAGTATGGAATCCTTCCCTTCATCCTCACCAGCATCTACGGTACGGCCGGCGCCATCATCATCGGAGTGCCAATCGGCTTCTTCGCCGCCGTCTACCTCGCCAAGATGGCTCCCAAGAAGGTGTGCGCCTTCATGCAGCTGTGCATCGGAGTCCTCGCAGGCATCCCCTCTGTCGTCTACGGCCTTGTCGGCATGCTGATCCTCGTGCCAGGAATCATGGCGATCTTCGATGTGCCTGACGGAGCCAGCCTGCTTGCCGCGATCATCGTCCTGGCAGTCATGATCCTGCCTTCTGTCATCAACGTGTCGCTTACCAACCTGCAAGCCGTGCCCCGCGAGTACGAGGAGGCCTCGCTCGCCCTGGGAGCCACGACCACAGAGACCTACTTCCGCGTCACGGTGCCCGCCGCAAAGAGCGGAATCTTCACCGCCATCGTCCTGGGCATAGGAAGGGCCATCGGAGAGGCCATGGCCGTCATGATGGTCGCCGGAAACGTCGCCAACATGCCATCCCTCTTCCAGAGCGTCCGCTTCCTTACCACGGCCGTCGCCAGCGAGATGAGCTACTCTTCGGGACTGCAGCGCCAGGCGCTCTTCTCGATCGCCCTCGTGCTCTTCTTCTTCATCATGCTGATCAACGCGACGCTGCTCGTGATCAAAAAGAGGAGTCAGACAGTATGATCCAGCCATTGTCCAGCAAGAGGAAGGTCTGGTGCGCCGTCATGAAGGCCCTGTGCTACATCTCGATCGGCATCGTCACCGCCCTTACGCTCTTCATGCTCATCTACGTCTTCGCCAAGGGCCTGCCCGAGGTCACATGGGACCTCCTGTCGACCTCGCCCAGCTACCTGAGGCACACGATCGGCATCCTGCCCGACATCATGAACACGGTCTACGTCGTCATCGCGACGCTGGTCATGGTCCTCCCGATCGGAGTGGGTGCGGCGATCTACCTCAACGAGTACGCCAAGAACCGCCGCGTCGTCGAGCTCATCGAGTTCGCCGCCGAGACGCTCTCAGGCATCCCTTCGATCATCTACGGCCTGGTGGGCATGCTCGTCTTCTGCCAGTTCCTCGGACTGCAGACGAGCCTTCTGGCCGGTTCGATGACCCTGGTCATCATGAACCTGCCCACAATCCTGCGCACGACGCAGGAGGCGCTCAAGACGGTTCCACAGAGCTACAGGGAGGGAGCCTTCGCCCTTGGCGCCGGAAAGTGGCGCGTCATCAGGACGGTCGTCCTGCCCAGCTGCATCAACGGCATCATCACAGGATGCATCCTCTCGATCGGAAGGATCCTCGGCGAGAGCGCCGCGCTGCTGTTCACGACAGGCTTCGCCCACAACCTCAACGGCTTCTTCGAAGGCCTGAGGAGCTCGGGCGCCACGCTGACCGTCGCCCTCTACGTCTACGCGAAGGAGCAGGGCGAGTTCGAGGTCGCCTTCGCGATCGCCGCGATCCTGGTCATTCTGACCATCTTGATCAACCTTGCCACAACGTTCATGGGCAAGCTCATGGAAAGGAGAAACGGACAGTGAAAATACTGGAAACCCACCACCTGAACCTCTGGTATGGCCAGAGCCAGGCCCTCAAGGACATAAACCTCGACATCGAGGAGAAGAGCATCACGGCCCTGATCGGGCCCTCCGGATGCGGCAAGTCGACCTACCTCAGGACACTCAACAGGATGAACGACCTGATCGACGGTGTCAGGATCGAAGGTGAGGTCCTCTACGAAGGACAGGACATCTTCTCGCCCAAGGTCGACGTCAACGGCCTCAGGAGGGACATCGGCATGGTCTTCCAGAAGCCGAACCCCTTCCTGATGAGCATCTACGACAACATCGCCTACGGCCCTAGGACGAATGGCGTCAAGAGCAAGGCCAAGCTCGACGAGATCGTCGAGAAGTCGTTGCGCGGCGCCGCCCTCTGGGACGAGGTCAAGGACAGGCTGAAGAAGAACGCCATCGGCCTGTCGGGCGGTCAGCAGCAGAGGCTGTGCATCGCCCGCGCCCTGGCCGTCGAGCCCAAGGTCCTCCTCATGGACGAGCCCACCAGCGCCCTCGATCCGATCTCGACGAGCAAGATCGAAGATTTGGCAATAGAGCTCAAAAAGGACTACACTATCGTCATAGTGACGCACAACATGCAGCAGGCGCTGCGCATCAGCGACACGACGGCCTTCTTCCTGCTTGGCGAGCTGATAGAGTCGGGTGACACCGAGGAGCTCTTCAGCCGCCCGAAGCTGAAGAAGACGGAGGAATACATCACAGGAAGGTTTGGTTGATATGGCACGCGAGAGATTCAACGAGCAGCTGGGTGACCTCAACACCGAGCTGATACAGATGGGAGGCCTGTGCGAAAGTGCGATCGACACTTGCGTCGAGGCCCTTGTGAACGGAGACGAGGCCCTCGTCGCCGAGGTCTCCAGAAGGGAGCGCGAGATCGACGAGAAGGAGAGCGAGATCACAGCGCTGTGCATGAAGATGCTCCTCCATCAGCAGCCTGTCGCCAGCGACCTGAGGCAGATCAGCGCCGCCTTGAAGATGGTCACCGACCTCGAGAGGATAGGCGACCAGGCCGACGACATCGGCGAGATGATCAGCTATACGACGGCCCACAAGGTCGACGAGTACAGCCTGATCCAGAAGATGGGACTGGCCACCAAGCGCATGGTGCGCGAGGCGATCGACGCCTTCGTCAAGCAGGACGCGAAGCTGGCCGGTGAGGTCATCAAGTACGACGACACCGTCGACGAGCTCTTCGTCGGCATCAAGAGGTCCGTCATCGACGCGATCGACAAGAAGACCATCGATGGCGAGTACGCAAGCGACATCCTGATGATCGCGAAGTACTTCGAGCGCATCGGCGACCACGCCGTCAACGTGGCCGAGTGGGTCGAGTACGCCATCACCGGCGTGCACAGGAAAGACGAGGAGCTTCAATGATCTTTGCCGTTGAGGATGACGACAGCATCCGCGAGATCGAGGTCTACACACTGACGAGCGTCGGCTTCAAGGCCATGGGCTTTCCCAATGGCCAGGCCCTCTTCGAGGCCCTCAAGGGGACGATCCCCGAGCTGATCATACTAGACATCATGCTGCCAGGCGAGGATGGCGTGTCCATCCTCCGCCGCCTCAGGCAGAAGAGGGAGTACAGCTCGATACCCGTCATCATGGCCACTGCCAAGGGCAGCGAGTACGACAAGGTCGAGAGCCTCGACTGCGGGGCTGACGACTACCTCGTCAAGCCCTTCGGCATGATGGAGATGGTCAGCCGCGTCAAGGCCGTCCTTCGCCGCAGCGGCCACAGGGAGTCCACAGTCCTGACCTACGGCGGCATCAGCCTGAACAAGGCCGAGCATGTCGTCATGTCTGCCGGAGAGAAGGTGACGCTGACGCTCAAGGAGTTCGAGCTTCTCGAGCTGCTCTTGGAGAATCCTGGCATCGTCTTCTCGCGCGAGACCCTCCTCGACCGCATCTGGCTCCAGGGGGCAGGCACCGAGACGCGCACCGTCGACGCCCACATCAAGACGCTGCGCCAGAAGCTCGGCAGCCAGGCCTCTGTGATCGAGACTGTGCGTGGAGTCGGCTACAAGCTTGGGGGAGAGAACACGTAATGAACAAGACCATATTCCGCTCCGTCCTGGTCTCATGCATCATCGTCATGGTCTTCAGCCTGGCGGTGACGCTGGCCTTCCTGAACTCGTACTTCATCAACATCGAGTTCGAGAACCTCAGGGCGCAGACCGAGCTCATGGCCCAGGCCATCGACCAGCTCGGCATGAGCTATTTCGACAGCTTCGACAGCAGCGTCTACCGCATCACCTGGGTGGGAAGCGACGGAGACGTCATCTACGATACGGACGCAGAGCAGAGCGAGATGGAGAACCATCTCGACAGGCCTGAGATCCAGGACGCCGCCCAGCATGGACATGGTGAGGACAGGAGGCTGTCCGACACGCTGAGCCGCGAGACGCTGTACTCCGCCGTGCGCATCAGCGACGGCAGCGTGGTCCGCCTCTCGGTGACCCAGGCCTCTGTCTTCCGCATCACGGTCGGCGTCATTCCCTACATGCTCGTCGTCCTCGTCCTGGCGACGCTGCTTTGCACCTTCATCTCGCGGCGCATCAGCCGGAGGATCATCGACCCGCTGAACAACCTCGACCTGGACAATCCGCTGGAGAATGAGACCTACGAGGAGCTCAGCCCGCTCCTGGTGCGCATCGACAACCAGAACCGCCAGATCGAGAAGCAGATCGACACGATCCGCCACCGCCAGAAGGAGTTCAACGCGATCACGGACAACATGAGGGAGGGCATGGTCATCCTCAACAGCGGGGACCTTATCGTCAGCATCAACGCCTCGGCGATGAAGCTCTTCGGCGGAGGGGCCGGCATCATAGGAAAGAACATCCTCGTGCTGGAGCGCTCGCCCGAGTTCATGAACGCGATGAAGGAGGTCAAGGAAAAGGGCAGGAGCGAGTACTTCTTCGAGCGCAACGGCTTCGTCAACCGCCTGATCGCCAACCAGATCCAGGACGACAACAAGAAGGTCCTGGGCACATGCATCCTCATCGTCGACGAGACGGAGAAGGTCCTCTCGGAGGGCATGAGGAGGGAGTTCAGCGCCAACGTGAGCCATGAGCTGAAGACGCCGCTGCACTCCATCCTGGCCTCATCCGAGCTCTTGATGAACAACCTCGTCAAGGATGAGGACAAGGCGACCTTCATCAGCCGCATCCACAGCGAGGCCGAGCACCTCGTGACGCTTGTGGAGGACATCATCCGCCTCAGCCAGCTGGACGAGACGGACGACTTCCCCCGCGAGGAGGTCGACTGCGCAGCCATCGTCGAGTCTGTCGTCGAAGCCCTCCAGAGCAGCGCAGAGAGCCACAGCGTCACTCTGGAGAAGGATGTGGATGAGATCTCCATGCAAGGTGTGCAGCGCCTCTTCTATGAGATCGTCTACAACCTTACGGACAACGCGATCCGCTACAACCGCGAGGGCGGCTGGGTGCGCATCTCGCTGCACCGCCAGGATGGCAGGATCGTCCTTCGTGTCAGCGACAGCGGCATCGGCATCCCGAAGGAGCACTTCGCGCGCATCTTCGAGCGCTTCTACCGCGTCGACCCCTCCCATTCCCGCTCCACAGGCGGGACTGGACTGGGCCTGTCGATCGTCAAGCATGCCAGCCAGATCCTCGGCGGAGGCCTCAGCTTCGAGAGCGAGGAAGGGGAGGGCAGCACCTTCACTGTCAGCTTCCCGGATGGAAGGGCCTGAGGAAAACAGAGACACTGTCAAGGGGGCGGACGCAGCGATGCGGACCGCCCCCTTTTGCATCCTCTTGCGAAAAATGGTTCCTCCAGCTGTTGACGAGTGGCATCCTGAATGATTAACTTGTTTCAAAACCAATATAATTTTGGGGGAAGACATGAGCAGACAAGTGGATGAACTGATTCAGGATGTGATCGACTTTGGACGCAGATGCAACGACTTGGTGGAATTCACATACAAACGCACCTGCGGCTTCAGCACGAACCAGATGCACGTCGTGGTCTTCATCTACCGCAAGGGCGGGTCGATCTACCAGAAGGACCTCGATGACTTCATCAGGCTCTCGAAACCCGCAATCAGCCAGCTCGTGGACTCTCTTGTCAATAGCGGGCTGGTGGAGCGCCACCAGTCGGATGGTGACAAGAGACAGCGCCGACTGGTCCTCACCCCGAGTGGACTCGATGTCGCGAAGAAGCTCAGCAGCGAGGTGAGATCCCTCAACCGACGCATCGCCGGATGCCTGTCCAGCGATGAGGTCGCGAGCCTTTCCAGGATACTGGAGAAACTGGAGAAGGCCACAACCATCTGATTTGGATGGAAAGAAAACGAAGCACATGATCAGACAATTGTCAAAAAGCGTGCGCGAGTACAAAGTGCCTGCGCTCATCACCCCACTGTTGATGGTGGGTGAGGTCGCCATGGAGGTCCTCATCCCCATGCTCATGGCCTTGATCATCGACAATGGCGTCTACGCCGGCGACATGGACTACATCGTCAGGATGAGCCTCCTGATCGTCCTTGCCGCCGTCCTCTCGCTGACCTTCGGCGTGGCGGGCGCCTTCACGGCCGCGAAGGCCTCGAGCGGATTCGCGAAGAACCTCAGGCACGACATCTTCTACCACCTGCAGGACTTCTCCTTCCGCAACATCGACTCCTTCTCGACCTCGTCGCTGATCACCAGGATGACGACGGACGTGCAGAACATCCAGATGGCCTTCCAGATGCTGACGCGCATCTGCTTCCGTGCCCCTGTCATGTTCATCTTCGCCATCATCATGGTCGCCAACACGGGAGGCGCCCTCGTGGCGATCTTCGCCGTGGCCATCCCCGTGATCGGAATCCTCGTCTACATCCTGATGAGGAAGGTCCACCCGATCTTCAACCGCGTCTTCCACAACTACGACCGCCTGAACAAGGTCGTAGAGGAGAACCTGACCGGAATAAGGACGGTCAAGGCCTACGTCAGGGAAGACCATCAGATCGGGGCCTTCGACAGCTCGAGCAAGGCGATCCGCGACGACTTCGTGAAGGCACAGCGCTTGATGGCCATGATGAACCCCATGGTCCAGGCCGTCTCCTTCGCATGCATGCTGGCCATATGCTGGTTCGGCGCCCACCTCATCATGGGCGGCTCGATGGGCACAGGCCAGCTGATGAGCACCTTCACCTACACGATGCAGATCCTCTCGTCGCTGATCATGATCGCCATGGTCATCACGATGATGACGATCTCGCGCGCCTCCGGAGAGCGCATCGCCGAGGTCCTCTCGACCAAGGCCGACATGGAGCTCGACGGACCAGGCGAGAAGGAGGTCGCCAACGGCGACATCGACTTCGACCACGTCAGCTTCTCCTATGGCGGCAAGGGCCAGGCGCTGTGCCTGAAGGACATCGACCTGCACATCAAGTCCGGCCAGATGATAGGCATCCTCGGCTCGACCGGTTCGGGCAAGAGCTCTCTCGTGAGCCTCATCGCCCGCCTGTACGACGTCACCGAGGGCTCCGTCAAGGTCGGCGGAAAGGATGTGCGCGACTACAACCTGACGGCGCTGCGCAACCGCGTCGCGGTCGTGCTGCAGAAGAACACGCTCTTCTCGGGAACCGTCAGGAGCAACCTCCAGTGGGGCGACAAGGACGCCAGTGACGAGGAGATGGAGAGGGTGCTGAAGATAGCCAACGCCGACTTCATCTTCCAGGGCAAGGACGGACTCGACAGTCCGGTGGAGCAGGGTGGAAACAACTTCTCCGGCGGACAGAAGCAGAGGCTTTGCATAGCCCGCGCCCTGCTCAAGGACCCCAAGGTCATCATCTTCGACGACTCGACGAGCGCCGTCGATACGGCGACGGACAGCCAGATCCGCCAGGCCCTCAGGAGGGATGTGAAGGGGGCCACGAAGATCATCATCTCGCAGCGCGTCAACTCCGTGCTCGATGCCGACCAGATCATCATCATGAACAATGGACGCATCGAGGACATCGGAAGCCATGACGAGCTGATGAGCCGCAACGAGACTTACCAGTCTCTCTACAACGTACAGCTGGGAGGTGCCAAGGATGCCGGGTCCGATGAGTAGCAGGGGCCTGAAGGGCGGAGCCCGAGCCAAGCATGGCAAGGCCACCTTCAAGCGCCTCTTCAAAGAGATACTCAAGGGCAACGGCCTCAAACTGGCCGTCGTCCTCGTGTGCATCGTCATCTCGTCCCTGGTCACGGTCTTCGTGTCCAACATGATCGAGACGCTGATCGACGACTACATCACCCCGATGCTGACCGGTGGCCAGGTCGGCTTCGGCGAGCTCGCCCTCGCGATCGCGCGCTGGGCCGCAATCATGGCCATAGGAGTCCTGTCAGTCTTCGTCTACTCGCGCATCATGGTCACCCTTGCCCAGGATGCCCTGATGAGCATCCGCAACAGGATGTTCGAGAAGCTCGAGAGGCTGCCGATCAGCTACTACGACCAGACGCAGCACGGCGCGACGATGTCGCTCTTCACGAACGACGCCGACAGCCTGCAGCAGATGATCAGCCAGTCGCTCGTCGCCGTCGTCTCTTCATCGCTGACCGTCATCATGGTCTTCATAGCCATGCTGCGCAACAGCTGGCAGCTGACGATCATCATCGTCCTCGCGACCATTGTGATGTTCTATGTGACGAGCGTCGTCGCGAAGAAGAGCGGAAAGAACTTCGTCATGCAGCAGGCCAACCTGGCCCGCGTCAACGGCTTCATCGAGGAGATGATCAACGGCAGCAAGGTCGTCAAGGTCTTCTGCCATGAGGGCGAGAGCGAGAAGGACTTCGACCAGATCAACAAGGAGCTGTGCCGCACCATGACCAAGGCCGGCGGCTACTCGAACGTGATGGGCCCGATCACGATGAACATCGGCAACATCCAGTACGTCATCCTGGTCTTCGTCGGCAGCGCCATATGCATTCTGGGCGGCGGTTTCGCCGCAGGCTACACTGTGGGCATGCTCGCCGCCTTCCTCCAGCTGTCGAGGAGCTTCTCCAACCCGGTCAGCCAGATCAGCCAGCAGGCCAACTTCGTCCTGATGGCCCTCGCCGGAGCCGAGAGGATCTTCAACTTCCTCGATCTGGCAGACGAGGTCGACGACGGCTATGTCACCCTGGTCAACTGCCGCACCGGCGAGGACGGCAAGGTCACCGAGAGCGCCGAGAGGACGGGCCAGTGGGCCTGGAAGCACCCCCACAGCGACGGCTCTCCTGTCACCTATACGCCGGTTCGTGGCGACATCGAGATGCATGAGGTCGACTTCGGCTACGTCCAGGACAAGATCGTGCTGCACGACATCACGCTCTACGCGAGGCCGGGCCAGAAGATCGCCTTCGTCGGTTCGACCGGTGCCGGAAAGACGACGATCACGAACCTCCTGAACCGCTTCTACGACATCCAGGACGGCAAGATCCGCTTCGACGGCATCAACATCAACAAGATCCGCAAGGACGACCTGCGCCACTCGCTGGGCATGATCCTCCAGGACACCCACCTCTTCAGCGGGACGATCATGGAGAACATCCGCTTCGGCAAGCTCGATGCGAGCGACGAGGAGGTCATCGCCGCGGCCAAACTGGCCAACGCCCACGACTTCATCATGATGATGCCCAAGGGCTACGACACCTACCTCGACAACGACGGCGAGGGCCTGAGCCAGGGCCAGCGCCAGCTCCTGTCCATCGCCCGCGCGGCCGTCGCAGATCCTCCTGTCCTCGTCATGGACGAGGCGACGAGCTCGATCGACACCCATACGGAGGCCCTAGTCCAGTCAGGCATGGACCGCCTGATGGAAGGCCGCACCGTCTTCGTCATCGCCCACCGCCTCTCGACTGTGCGCAACAGCGACTGCATAATGGTCCTCGACCATGGACGCATCATAGAGCGTGGCACCCACGACGAGCTGATCGCCCAGCGCGGGACCTACTACAAACTCTACACAGGAGCCTTCGAGCTCGAGTGATGACAAGGGCCATCCCGATGAGGGGTGGCCCAATCTCTAGATGGTGAAGAAACCGTAGCCCCTGTCGAGGGATCCTCCCGCAACGAGATGGGCCTTTGCGAGGCGCTGCAAACGCGTGTCCTCTCTGAGGCTCTCAGGCTTCGTGGGGTCGCACTTGCCGAAGATCCGCCAGGCGTCGGCGTTCGTCCTGTCCTCGATGACCTCGACAAGCTTGTAGCGCTTTGCGAAGCGCACGATGCCGCTATCCTCTCCCAAGGCCTTCAGCCAGGGAGCGAGGAGCCAGCTTTCAGTTGCGATGCGGGAGAGGTGGAAGAAGGCTGATGCCCTCTCGTAGCTCTTCTGGCATTCCTCCTCCAGAAGCTTCCCCTTCGAGGGGATGTGGATGCGGATCTCGTCTGTCCGCTTCTCGGCCTCGAGGCGGCCGAAGCCGAAGCGCGTGCGCTGGAAGAAGCCGGCAAGCCAGGGGGCGACGAAAGTGCCATAGACGGAGTGCACAGTCCAACATTCTCCATTCTTGACCCTCAGGTCGTCGAAGGAGTCGTAGAAGAGGGCGGAAAGGCCCTCCTTGCGGTATTTGCGCTCGGCTTCGTCGAGGAGGGTGATGTAGAGGATGAACTGCAATGTGTAGCCGGAGATTCCATAGGATGACGACAATGCGTCGATGTCCTCAAGCGGCCCTCTGTAGTCTGTGAGGTTCTCGTCCCTGTAGTCCCTCAGCGTCGAGGTGAGGATCGCCTGGGCCTCCTCATGGCGCATGCAGAAGGCGAGGACGTCCTTGAAGCAGAAGACGGCATCGTCAGGGTAGTCCCAGATCGTGATGTCATACATCCTTCTTCCCTCCAGCGAAGCCCATCGCGAGGTAGAGTGGGGCGACGAAGGCGAAAAGGGCGAAGTTGTCCTGGCTGAAGACTGTCGGGAAGAGGCCCTTCAGGACCAGGGCCGTCAGCGCCATGATGGAGAAGAGGCGGTAGCATGCCACAGTCACCCGTCCCCTGGACTTCGGCTTCATTGCCAGCCTTATGCTGTCGATGAGCGGGATGACGAAGAGCGGGCTGAGGACAAGGAGGTTCTCGTTGCCGTAGGTCACGTCATGGTTCGTGAAGAGGCTCATGAAGAGGAGCACTGAGGAGAGCAGGAAGAAGTAGAGGTGGACGGGAATGGAGAGGATGCCATAGGCCCTCCTGCTCCTCCTGAAGAGGCTGTGCATCACGATGGCGAGGCTGAGGCCGACGACGAAGGACTCGAGGATGATGTTCCCGTCCCCCAGTGCGACATCCCTGCCTTCGTTGATGACCTGTGCCTCCCGTGAGAAGAAGGTGGCTGCCGCCTCCATCAGCACATCTGGCAGGAAACATGCGTCCCAGAGGCTTGCGCTCCCGTCTATCGAGCGGCCCTGGAGGTAGTTCAGCGTGAAGGCCACAGGCCAGCTGTGCTCCATGTAGGCCGTGCTGTACTCACGCAGCGTAAGCCCCGTGTCGACCGATTCTGCCCACTGGCGGAAGGCGCCGTCAGTGGCGCTGTCGATCAGGTCGCGTATCCTCGTCGCGCAGTTGTCGAGGTAGTAGTGGTAGAGGTAGGTCCTGTTCTCCGGCCGTGCGTTGTAGTTGAGGAAGGCTATGGCTCCGCGCTTGGCCGCGTTGTCGAAGTCGAGGGGGAGGATCGTCAGCCTCCTGTCCTCACGCACCGCCTGCGACATCGAGGAGGCCGGGTGGGAGGGCAGAAGCTGGTAGTAGAGGCGGCCGAAGAGGAAGTTGAGGTAGAAGCCCTCGGAGAAGGAGAAGACTCCCCAGTCGTACATGACTGACTGGTCAGGCGTCTCCACCAGGAGGCCGACATGGCCGAACCAGGAGTAGACAGGATCTCCCGGGGCCTGGGTCACCAGGTAGAAGTGGACCTGGTCCAGATAGGCCTCGTCCAGTCCCTCCTCGTCGCTGAAGTCGAAGAGGGCAAGGTTGTCCAGGCTCTCGAAGCTGTCGGCAAGCGGTGCCGGACGCAGTGAGAGGGCGCCCAGCGGAAGGAGGGCCAGAATGATGAGTGCGAGTGTCGCTGCTGTCTTCCTCATGTGTGGAAGACTAGCACAAAGGACTCGAAAGGGGCAGAGCAAACTGCTAGAATCGGGGCCATGAGTGAACATGTTGAGGCCGAAAGGCTTTTGGACTTCATCTCCTCTTCCCCCTCCGTCTACCATGTCGTGGCCAACATGGCCGCAGGACTGGAAAGGGCGGGCTTCACCAGGCTCGAGGAGAAGGAGCGCTTCCACCTCGAAGAAGGTGGAAGGTATTTCGTGACGCGCTCAGGCTCATCCCTGATCGCATTCACCATTCCCCGTGGACGGATCTGCTCGGCGCGCATGATCGCGGCCCACACCGACTCTCCCACCTTCAAGCTGAAGGAGTGCCCCGAGGAGACTTCGAGCGGCCTCTACACGACGCTGAACGTCGAGACCTATGGAGGCTTTCCCTATTCAAGCTGGTTCGACAGGCCGCTGTCACTGGCAGGGCGCGTCCAGGTCGCGAAGGGGACAGGGGTCGAATGCCGCCTCGTCGACTTCGCCCGGCCCATCGCTGTGATCCCCTCGCTTGCGATCCACCAGAACAGGCAGGTCAACGAGGGACAGAAGGTCAGCGTGCAGAAGGAGTGCAAACCCCTTCTTTGCCCAGGTGCCGACAAGGAGGGCTTCAGGAAGCTGCTCGCGAAGGAGCTCGATGTGGACAAGGACGACATCCTTTCCTGGGACCTAAGCCTCGTCAACCGCACAGCCGGCTGCCTCTGGGGGGACGATGACGCTTTCATCTCCTCTCCCCGTCTTGACGACCTGATGTGCGCATATCCCGCCTACAGGGCCATCATGGAGGCCGAGGATGGCGACAAGCTCAAGCTCATCGCCCTCTTCGACAACGAGGAGGTCGGCTCCTCGAGCCGCCAGGGCGCATTGTCCGACTTCCTCTCCTGTGTCTGGGACCGCATCTTCGCCTCCCTCTCCCAGGGCCTGGAGGAGAAGGCCATGGCCGAGGCGGCGAGCCTCATGGTCAGCGCCGACAATTGCCACGCCCTCCATCCGAACTGGAGCGAGAAGACGGATCCGACCAACAAGTGCGTCCTGAATGGAGGCGTTGCCATCAAGTACTCGGCCAACCAGAAGTACACGACAGACTCCGAGACGGCCAGCCAGGTGCGCATGCTATGCCGCAAGGCCGGCATCCCCGTCCAGGTCTTCGTCAACAACAGCGACGTGACGGGTGGCAGCACGCTTGGCAACCTCTCGATCCGCCACCTCTCCGTACCCTCTGCCGACGTGGGACTTGCCCAGCTCGCCATGCACTCGAGCTGGGAGACGGCGGGAGCAAGGGACGTCGGCTATATTACTGCGCTCTTCAAGGCGCATCTGGAGGCTTGATTCATGGAAGATTTCAAAGTTGATATGCTCGCCGGCGGCTTCGCCCTCGCCGAGGGACCGCTCTACGACAGCGGCCGCGATACGCTCTACGCTGTGGACATCAACGCGCCTGGCTTCTACCAGTACGACTTCAGGACGGGCGAGGGAAGGCGCTTTCCTACGCCGAGCCATTGTACGGCGGTCGTCCAGACGGATGATGAGAAGTTCCTGCTCGTCGCCCTGGCACAGGAGCTCGTGCTCTTCGACAAGGATGGGCTCACGTTCACACCCTACCGCAAGGTGGAGCTTGGGGAGGGCATGCGCTTCAACGATGGAGCCGTGGGACCGGACGGGGCGCTCTACATAGGCACGATGATGATAGACGGTCCGCGCTCCCAGGTGGGACGCCTGATCAGGATCGACCGCGGGGGCGAGCGCGTGATGGAAGGCTTCAGCTTCACGGTGCCCAACGGCATCGCCTTCACGAAGGACTACTTCTACCACATCGACAGTCCTGCCGACACGCTCAGGCGCTTCCACATCGAGGGCGACAGACTCGTCGAGGAGAAGAGCTTCCGCTTCCCGGCCGGCTCCTCGCCCGACGGCATGGCCCTCGCCGAGGGCGGTCTGATCTACGTCGCCTTGTGGAACAAGTGCGCCGTCGCCATCCTCGACTTCGACAGGGCGGAGGTGGTCGGACACATCTACACGGGCAAGAAGTGCACCTCGGCCGTGGGCATCTTCCCCGACGGCAGGCTCGCCATCACGGCAGGGCGGGCCGACGACGGCGATGGACTCATCATACTCACCCGCTCGGATGACCGTCCTGCCGGCCGCTTCCTCTACAGGCTCTAGGGGCTGGGACGACCACACTTCCCATTTCTGTGCGGCAGGGGCTTGCTTCTTGTTGACCCTGCCGCCATTTTTTCCCTAGAGTCGGGGAAAGAGGTGCCACATTGCTTTCAGACATCGAGATAGCGCAGAGCGCTCAGCTTGAGCCGATCGGCCGCATCGCACAGAGCCTCGGCATCGCCGAGGACCTTCTCGAAGCCTATGGCCGCTACAAGGCCAAGGTCGACTACCTTGCCCTGGAAGGCAGGACCAAGAAGGGCCGTCTGGTCCTCGTCACGGCCATCAACCCGACGCCTGCGGGCGAGGGGAAGACGACGGTCTCCATAGGACTGGCCGACGCGCTGTCGAGGCGGGGTGTCAGGACGGCGCTTGCCCTCAGGGAGCCCAGCCTGGGACCCGTCTTCGGCCTGAAGGGCGGAGCCGCAGGCGGCGGCTATGCCCAGCTCGTGCCCATGGAGGACATAAACCTCCACTTCACGGGAGACCTCCATGCCATAACGGCGGCCAACAACCTGATCGCCGCCATGCTCGACAACTCGATCCAGCAGGGCAATCCTCTCGGCATCGACCCCAGGCGGATCACCTGGCGCCGGTGCATGGACATGAACGACCGCCAGCTGCGCTTCATCGTCACCGGACTGGGAGGCAAGGCCAACGGCACGCCGCGCGAGGAGTCCTTCGACATCACGACGGCAAGCGAGATCATGGCCACGCTGTGCCTCTCTCTGAACATGGCAGACCTGAAGAAGCGCGTCTCCCGCCTCATCGTCGCCCGCACCTACGACGACAGGATTGTCACGGCCGGCGACCTCAAGGCGACAGGTGCCGTATGCGCCCTCCTCAAGGACGCACTCAAGCCCAACCTCGTCCAGACGCTGGAGCACACTCCCGCCTTCGTCCATGGCGGACCCTTCGCAAACATAGCCCATGGATGCAACAGCGTCATCGCGACGAGGGCGGCCCTCAAGTGCGCCGACGTCGTCGTCACCGAGGCGGGCTTCGGCGCTGACCTGGGCGCTGAGAAGTTCATCGACATCAAGTGCCGCCTGTCCTCCATGATGCCCTCTGCCATCGTCCTCGTCGCCTCGACACGGGCGCTCAAGAGCCACGGTGGCGTGGACAAGGCCGACCTGGGTCTGGAGAACGTCGAGGCGCTGGAGAAGGGCTTGGGCAACCTCAAGCGCCACATCATGAACATGAAGGACGTGTGGAACATCGAGCCCGTCGTCGCGATCAACCGCTTCAGCGGCGACAGCGCGCGGGAGATCGAGGCGATCAGGGCCTGCTGCGCCAGTCTGGCCGTTCCTGTATGCCTGACCGAGGTCTGGGCCAAGGGCGGGGAAGGAGGACTGGCCCTCGCCGACGCCGTCCTCGAGGCTCTGGAGCGGTCAGGCCAGATGCATCCTTCATTCACCTATCCGGACGACTTGTCGGTCGCCGACAAGATCAGGGCCGTGGCGACGCGCATCTACCATGCGGACGGCGTCGACTTCGCCCCGGGCGTCCTCACCAAGATCCGCAAGGCGGAGAAGGAGGGCTACCGTGGGCTGCCTGTGTGCATCGCAAAGACCCAATACTCCTTCAGCGACGATGCGAAGAAGGTTGGCGCCCCTGTCGGTTTCAGGATCACGGTGAGGGACATCAAGGTGTCTGCGGGAGCCGGCTTCATCGTCGCCTACACCGGAGACATCATGACGATGCCCGGCTTGCCGAAAGTCCCGGCGGCTGAGTCGATCGACGTTACGGACGACGGGCGCATCACTGGACTCTTCTGATGGATGCTGACAAGGTGCGCTGGGCGGTCGAGAACAACGCCTTCCTCCGCGATAGGGAAGAGGACGTCGTCTACTGTCCGATGGGGCAGACGCTGAGGCTCAAGAGCGTGAAGGCCGACGGAAGGCGGCGCTACATCAACAAGGGGGCATGCAGACTATGCCCCGACAAGTGCTTTCCCGAGGGCAACTCAAATCCTTGGAAGGAAATCGACTTTTCTGACAGGGTCGATGTCAAGAAGCCGAGAAGCTGAAGCGTATCGAGTGCAGATTGTCGACGAAGATGTTCAGCAGCTGGCTCTGGCTGACGACCTTGCCCGTCCTCTCGCTCTCGATCCTGGCCTGGACCAGTGCCCTCGTGACATCTCCATGGACCATGTCCTCGCACGTCGTATAGATGCGGTTCGTGATCTCCCTCTTCGGGAAGGAGGGAAAGTAGATGTTGAAGAGACGGTCTATCTCTGCGGTGCTGGGCTTGGTGAAGGTCAGGACCATGTCGAAGATGCGTGCGAAGGCCTCGTTCTTGGCGTAGCCGCGACGTGAGGTCACGACGACGAGGCTCTGCCCGTAGTTCTTGTTGGCCCTCAGGACGCTGACCAGCGAGCTGGCCGTGCGGTGGCGGCTCGACAGGTCGAGGGAACTGCCCAGGTCGGCGACCAGGTATAGCGCCCTCTCGTCGATCACTGTCTGGAAGAGGTCGTGCAGCCTTTCTATGCTCCTGTCCTCATCCTCGCTGAAGATGCTCGCCGTGTGGACGAGCCTCAGGGGCAGGCCGCATTCATGGGCCAGGGCGCTGGCGCACAGGTCCTTGCCCGTGCCGCTCTGTCCCTGGATCAGGATGGTCGAACGGCGGGGGATCTGCATGTCGTCCAGTCTTTCGCGATTACGGTATTCGAAGACGAGGCTGTCGAGCATCTTGCGGTTCTTGTCGCTGCATACCAGCCTGTCAAGGCTAGGAAGCTGCTGGGCATCGATCTGGCTGAAGTAGTATGAGGCGTTTTCCATTTGTCTTCCCAAAGGGTATGATAGCCTACCGGGCGGGACTTGTTGAAGGCCTCAGCCCTTCTTGACAGCCATCCCTCATAAGTTTTCGAATAGTGTCGAATGGCGAGAATCCTACTGCTTCCAGACTCATTCAAAGGGACGATGACGAGCCTTGAGGTCGCCTCAGTCATGCGCGAGGCGATAGAGGCTGTGCATCCCGACTGGACCGTCTCGTCCTATGCCGCCGCCGATGGAGGTGAGGGCACCGTCGAGGCCTTCCTCGCCGCCTGCGGTGGCAGGAGGCTCACATCCACAGTTGTTGGCCCCTGGGGTCGACCTGTCGAGGCCACCTGGGCCATGCTCGATTCTTCCACAGCCGTACTGGAGACGGCCTCAGCCGCCGGACTTGGCCTCGTCGACGGTCATCCCGACCCCTCGCTCACGACGACATACGGCCTGGGCCAGCTGGTCGTCAAGGCTCTGGACGAGGGTGCCCGGCGCATCCTCATAGGCCTCGGCGGCAGCGCGACGAACGACGCCGGTTGCGGCCTTGCCTGTGCATGTGGTATCCGTTTCCTAGACGATGGAGGAGAGGCCTTCACTCCTGTGGGAGCGGCCTTGGACAGGATAGCCTCGATCGACTACAGCCATCTCGATCCACGTCTTGAAGGAGTTGAGGTCGTGGCCATATGCGATGTGTCAAACCCCTTCTACGGCCCTCAGGGCGCCGCCCGGATCTATGCACCTCAGAAGGGTGCGGATGATGCCATGGTGGCTCTCCTTGACCGGAACATGATGACGCTTGCATCGAAGCTCGATGTCGATGTCCAGAGCATGAGCGGCAGCGGAGCCGCCGGTGGCCTCGGGGGAGGCCTTGTCGCCTTCCTCGGTGCAAGGCTGAGGGGAGGGTCGGACGCCTTTCTCGATGCGATCGGCTTCGAGGAGAAGGCCGCCAAGGCCGATCTGATAATCACGGGCGAGGGCCGCATCGACGGCCAGAGCCTTTCAGGAAAGCTCGTCGTCGGCATCGCACGGCGGGCGAAGAGGCTGGGCGTGCCAGTCATCGCACTTGTGGGTGACGCACTCGAGTGCGCGAAGGTCTACGAGGAGGGCGTATGCGCCGTCTTCTCGACGAACAGACGGGCCGTGCCCTTCTCAGAGGCGAGGCTCAGCGCCAAAGCCGACCTGAGGGCGACGATGGACGACCTGCTGCGCTTCGCCGCGATCACGCGTCGACTGGAATGAGGCGTATCGTAATGCCGTCGAACTTCAGGTCGATTGCCGATCCATCCTCCTTGACGGAGCCTCTCACGGGGTCGCTTCCATCATCAAGATCGATCGTAATCGAGCCTCCTCCTGTGATGGAGTAGGAGCACTCCACAGGATCCTCCCCGCTCATCGTGACGAGCATCCTGTCGGCTGAGAGCACGATGAAGGACAGGTCGGGAATCTCGCTGCTGATGAGTTCCTCTATGCCCATCTCCACCAGAAGACTCCTGGCGAAGTCGCGGCCAAGCAGAAGGATGCTTGGATCTTCCAGCGCTATCACGTCGATCAAGGTGTCGATCAGGGCGTCCGTGTCGATGACATACTGTCTTCCGATGATGCGGGATGTGTCGAATGACGAATCCACGACCTCGTAACTGCCGTCATCATTCAGAATGAGGGTGCGTCCATCCCCGATGTCGAAGCTCTGCGTGGCGAAAAGCGGGCAGAGCATTGTCAGGCAAAGGCCAAGTACAAGTGCCGTCTTTCTCATGCCTCCAGTCTAGCCCCTGATCACACAGCGCTCAAGCGTAGTTTCTTCCTCTCCAATGCTCTTTGCCCTTCGGACAGGTCTAAGGTATACTTCCAGCAGGAGATGAAGATGGCAAAGCTGACGCTACCGGTAGGACGGACGGATTTCATAAGAATCAGGAATTCAGGCAACTACTACATCGACAAGACGATGCACATCAGCCA
>JADIMU010000042.1 GCA_017694495.1 Candidatus Aphodenecus pullistercoris | reverse complement strand
TGAGGCCGGAAAACCTCGCACCACTCTCCAGAAGGATCCTGTGGTCGAGGACGGGATGGATGATCGACTGGACGTCGTCAGGCGTCACGTAGTCGCGGCCGGCCATGGCGGCGGCGACCTTCGCCGTCTGGTAGAGCGCCTTGGCAGCCCTGGGGCTCGCGCCCATGCTGATGCGCTCGTCACGGCGCGTCGCCTCGCATATGTCGACAATGTAGCCTGCCACACCCTTCGACATGTACACGGCGCGGCATGCCTTCTGGGCCTCGAGGATCTCATCACGGCCAGTGACGGGTGCGATCCTGTCGAAGGGGATGTGGTCACCAACCGTCTCGAGCATGCGCACCTCATCATCGTGGGTGGGGTATCCCATCGACAGAGAGATGAGGAAGCGGTCCATCTGGGCCGCAGGGAGATGGAAGGTGCTCTCAGCCTCCACGGGGTTTTCCGTCGCAAGCACGAGGAAGGGCTCGGGCAGCGGGAAGCGCTGACCATCGATGGTCACCTGCCGCTCCTCCATGGCCTCGAGCAGGGCCGACTGGGTACGCGGAATCGCACGGTTGATCTCATCGGCCATGAGGATGTTCGTCATGACAGGTCCCATCCTGAGCTCGAAGTCTCCGCTCTTCTGGTTGTAGATGCTCATGCCCGTGATGTCGCTGGGCAGAAGGTCCGAGACGAACTGTATCCTCCGGCTCTCCAGGCCAAGCACGATGGACAGCGTCTTGACCAGCGTCGTCTTTCCGACTCCCGGCAGGTCATCCAGAAGGACATGTCCATCAGCCAGGGCCGCCATGACGACGAGCCTGACGACCTCGTCCTTGCCTATGATGATCCTGCCCGTCTCGGCGAGGATCCTCGCACACAGTTCCTTGACGTCCATGCCTACCTCCGCTTTTCCATTCTATGCCCACCTTCAGGAAAAAGAAAAGCTCAATAATCAATTACAATTACAATTCCGTATTGAGAAGTTATATTCAAGTTTAAATATCAATCACAAGAAAAGTCAGTCGACGGCACGCAACTTGACGGTCTGTGCTATCATCCACAGCAAGGAGGATGTGATGGAAGTCGGCAGTTCATTCTGGAGACGCTTCGCCTTGATGATGGCCGGAGTGCTGGGCATGGGAGTATTCATCTCCCTTCTTCTGGAAGTGGGCTATGGCACCGACACCTGCTCCTTCATGAACTCGTCCATCGCGACAAGCCTCACAGTGGGGCTTGGGCCTGTGATGGTATGCCTCAACATAGTGCTCTTCATACCCCAGCTGCTCTGGGGCCGGAGGATGATAGGAGTCGGAACACTCGCCAACGTCACTCACCCCTACCCAAGGGTAGGAGCTTGCAAGAGCTCGGGGTGACCAGCCATCAAGATGCCGGTGACGCCAAAGAGACACTCCGGGGTGCTTCACCAGCTCCGGACGCCTCCACAAGGGAGGCCGCAGCTGTCAGGCATGGCAGCAGACAACCGTAAGGGCAAGGACGAAACGGGCCATGCCAGAAGGCGTCCCGGCATCGGGCGAGGTGAGACGGGAGCAATCCCGCGTTACATGGGCCGTAAGGCCATTTCAAGGAGGAACGCCATGAAGGTGTTCGTATTGGACAGGCACAAGAAGCCGTTGATGCCATGCACCCCCAGGAGGGCGAGGAAGCTGATGGAATCGGGCCGTGCAAGGGTGCATAAGCGCTTCCCGTTCACGATACGCCTGACTGACAGGACGCTCAAGGAGAGCGCCGTGCAGGATGTCGAGCTGAGGATCGACCCGGGTTCGAGGCATACGGGATTCGCCGTGGTCAGAAAGGACGAGGATGGAGAGGACCATGTCCTCCATCTCTCACAGCTTGAGCATCGCGGACAGGAAATCCATCTCGGTCTTGAAAAGCGGGCTTCCATCAGAAGAGGCCGGAGAAGCAGGAAGACCTGGTACAGGGAACCACGCTTCGACAACAGGACAAGGCCCGAAGGTTGGCTTCCTCCATCACTGGACCACCGTGTGCTGACGACCAGGACATGGGTGGAACGCTACATGTCGCTCCTCCCATTGTCGTCCATCTCGTTCGAATACGCGGCGTTCGACACACAGCTGATGCAGAATCCGGAGATTTCAGGAGTCGAATACCAGAGAGGCGAACTCCAAGGCTATGAGATCAGGCAGTACCTCTATGCGAAGTTCGGACACAAGTGCGCCTACTGCGGGACCGAGGAAGGAAAGATGGAGCTCGACCATGTCGTCCCCCGCTCCAAGGGAGGGAGCGACAGGGTGTCGAATCTCGTCCCTTGTTGCCATGGATGCAACCAGAGGAAGGGGAACAGGAGCATCGAGGAGTTCCTCGCACACGACGTGGAAAGGCTTGCCTGGATCCGCAGCCGCCAGAAGGCTCCACTGAAAGATGCCACAGCGATGAACATCGTCCGCCCGGCCATACTGGGCATGCTCCATTCGACCGGCCTGCCAGTAAGCTGCTGGTCCACAGCCAGAACGAAATGGAACAGGGACAGGCTCGGGATTCCGAAGGACCATCATCTCGATGCCGCATGTGTTGGAGATGTCATCGCAATACATGATTGGCAGGAACAGGATGTGCTGATGGTCAAAGCCTGTGGGCATGGGTCGCGAAAACGGAGGCATGTGGACAGATACGGATTCCCATATGGCCACCCCTTCATGAAGGAGAAGCTTGTCCACGGCTTCCAGACCGGAGACATGGTGAAAGCCGATGTCCAGAAAGGAAAGAAGGCGGGGATCCACATTGGGAAGGTCTCTGTAAGAAGCACCGGTCGGTTCAACATCAAGACTGCGACTAAAACAGTGCAGAGTATCGGCTGGAAGAACTGCACCATTCTGCAGAGGAAGGATGGCTACGAATACTCGATTGCGAAGCAGGAACGCATTCATCCCATCGGCAAGCCTGATGGGTTTCCTGCGGAGAATTTATGACGCTCATCGGCTTCACGAGCGACCTGTGCACCTTGCTGTGGGACAGTACGCTTCCATCCTGGCTCTTCACATCCCAACCTTGGCGCAGCTTCGTCTTCGTCGTCGCCTTGCCACTCTTCCTCCTCTGTGCTGCAGTCTACATGAATGCGGACCTCGGCCTCGCCCCCTTCGATGCAATACCCACCATGGTCAGCAGGAAGTCGAAGCTGCCCTTCTATGCCGTGCGCATGGCCTGGGACGCGCTTGCCATAATCGTCGGCGCCGCAGCAGGTGGCCAGCTGACTGTCGGAACCATCATCCTGGCCCTTACGGTCGGACCATCGGTCTCATGGATCGGGAAGAAGATGGAGCCTCTACCATTACAGGAAAGCTGAGATGCCACTTACAGCAGAAAGGCCATATAGCACGGGATGCACGTGATTCCATTCTTCTGCGCATAAGCGCCTGTGTGGATTATGTAGGAACCTCCAATCCGTCTGCTGTACTTCTCACGGAACATGTCGAGGCTTTTCGTGCTGTATCTGTCAGTCGACTTCACTTCGACAGGAAAGATTTTGTTTCGGATTTTACCTCCTTTTGAGAGGATGAAGTCGATTTCCATCGCATTGCGCTTCGCCACTGGATCGAACTTTGTGTAGGAGAAAAGTCTATGCCCGGATGCAGTGAGGCACTGGGCTATGACATTCTCGAAGAACATGCCTTCATTTATTGAGAGTCTGCCAAGATAGAGTTCCTTATACAGATTGCTGTCAACCTTCTCATTCTCTCTGAAGACATGGCTCAGCAACAGCCCAGTATCACCCATATAGCACTTGACATATGTCCTATCCTCATTGAGGCCAAGGCCTACCTCCGGATCACGTGAATTGAATGCCACATTGGCCATCATCGACTCGGAAAGCCAGAAGAAAGTCTCGCGATACGATTCAAAAGAGGAACCGTCAGCAATCTCATTGTAGATGACCCGCTTTTCATGTCTGCTCAGCAATGCAGGAATCTGGTCGAAGATTGCTGCGACCTTCGATCTGTAGCTTCCATCAATTTTCATGATGTCCTGTTTGTAGAGATTCAGGATGTTCCGCTTCACCCTCTCAGTTGCGGAGAATGATCTGATTGGACTTTCGATGTACGCGATGACACTCTGTGGCATCCCACCTACAATCATGTATTCTCTGAAGAGCAGCATCGCTTCCTTATGCAGGGCATCTGCAAGCGGCTTCTGTCCCAGGAAACATTCCTTCACGTATTCAACAAGTTGAGACTTTCCAAGTGCCCAGGCGAATTCCTCGAAATCGAGGGGGGTACATCCGTACCACTTCCTCTTCTGATGGAATTATGATGTCCTTGACGTTGCTCCTCAACGAAATCAGAGACCCTGTCTCGACATAATCGAAACGCCCATCAGCGACCAAATGCTTGATTGCCTGGCGTGCCAAAGGGAAGGCCTGCACCTCATCAAAGATGAATAGGCTGTTCCTCTCGTACAATTCGACTCCCAACAGAACTGAGACAAGCTGGAAGAAACGGTCAAGGTCATACAGACCATTCAAGAAGACGTTTTTGATGTCGTGACTGCAATTGGAGAAATCGATGAAAACGTACGATTTGTACTCAGTCTTTCCGAACTCACGCACGAGGGTGCTCTTACCAACACGCCGTGCGCCAGTCACAAGGAGAGCGCTCTTTCCTCCCTCTTTCTTCCACTCAAGGAATCTGTCATAGAGCTTGCGTTTGAGAACCATACCATGTTGATACAGGTAAAAATCATGCTATGCAAGCATATATTTTCACAATTTGCCAGAGTACGCAGGGTCAGCAGGGCTGGATTTTGCCAGAGTACGCAGGGTTAGCAGGGCCGGATTTTGCCAGAGTACGCAGGTTCAGCGGCCCAGAACCTTCCCAAGTGCGGCGACCACGACTGCATGATCCTCCTCACCGCTCAGACCAGACACAGTGATCGAGCCCACGCATATGCCGCTCTCGAGGAGGATCGGGAAGGAGCCGCCTGAGAAGCCGTAGTCCACACTTGACAGTCCAGCCTCCTCAAGCGTCTTGCCCTGGCTTGTCATTGCTAGAACTGTGTGCAAGGAGCTTCGCCAGTAGCGCTCGCACAATGCCCCCTTGCGCCTTGCCCATTCCTCATTGTTGCGGCTCGCGCCTGGCATGCACCTGGCATAGACGACGCAGCCTCCGACACAGGCCCTGATGTAGCAAGAGGCGCCCATGACGGAGAGCTGTCGCCAGGCCTCGTCGCACACGGCATAGATCGTATCGAGGTCGAGACGGGAGAAGCGCAGACGCCTCTCCTGCTCGATGACTTCACAAAGCATCCTGTCGATTTCCATGACAGAAATTCTAGCCGTGAGCGACGATGGACGCAATCAGATGGCCTTGTATTTTCTGAGCAGCTTCTCGATGTCAGTACCTTCAATCCGCCTGAGAGCCTCCTTGAGCGCGAGGCGTTCCTTCAGCGGCAGCTCGGCCTCAGTCAGCTTCCCGCCATCCCTCATCGCGACGGAAGCATGGACAAGGTCACGCACATCGTAGCAGCTTGCCCAGACCTCAGGCACGCCACGGTCGATGTCCAGAAGCGTGTAGACGGCCTCCATTCCAGTCCTGATCGAGTACTCTGTCGTGAAGATGGTGTCACGCTCCGTCTCTGCGAACTGGCCGATGAAGGCGAAGTTGACGGCACCTTCCGGAACGACAAGAGGCCTGTCGCCTTCGGTCCTCGGCATGAAGAAGGCCGTGATGTATGGCATGATGCACGGCACAGTCACACAGCTTGAGGAGGCCAGGCGCTCGATGTCGTCGACAGGCACTCCGATATGGTAGAGCCATTCCATCGCGATCTCCTTGCCTGTGCACTCGATCATCGGCTTGTGCACATAGTCGCCCTCGACGAAGGGGAAAAGGCCATAGACCCAGCATACGACCTCGTTCGGCTTCTGTGCGCGGAACTGCGGCTGTCTGTTGATCGTCCAGCTCATGAGCCAGGAAGAATCGCGGGCGGTAACGATGCCACCAGTCACGACCTTGCCTGAATGGGGATCGCGCTTGCATATGCGCTCGATGTAGGGAACCACCTGGTCATCACTCAGCGTGACGGTCGCGCTCATCCAGGTCGTCTTTTCTGCATCGCTGCAGAACTTCTCAGGCCTGCCGAAGTCTGGACTCTGGGCGGCGATGCGCTTCCACAGATCCCATCCTCCGCCCTCATGCAGCTGTGGCAGATAGTCGGCCTTCCTGTCCTGGCTTCCCAGCGTGCTGTTCTCGACGCAGCCGCCCGGCGTGATGAACACAAGGTCGTCATCTCCAAGGGAGACTGTCCTTCGGCCATCAGCATCCTCGAGCACGATCCGAGTCGCCACCTTGCGTCCCTCCGCGACGCTGAAGCGGATGTCTGTGACCTTCGTCGATGTGATGATGTCGACACCGTAGGACTCCAGATAGCGCTGAAGAGGAAGGATCATGGACTCGTACTGGTTGTACTTCGTGAAGCGCAGGGCCTTGAAGTCGGGCAGCCCCTCGACATGGTGGATGTAGCGCCTCAGATAGAGCTTCATCTCAAGTGCCGAGTGCCAGTTCTCGAAGGCGAACATCGTCCTCCAGTAGAGCCAGAAGCTGCTGTCGAGGACCTCGCTGGAGAAGACCTCCTCGATGCTCCTGTCATACAGCTGCTCGTCCGGTGTCAGGAAGAGGCGCATGATCTCCTGCTGGGCCTTGCCGCTCAGGCTGAAGAGCCCATTGGTGCCGCCATCCTCACCTCTGTTCCTCGTCGTCCTCATCAGCGAGAAGTTCGGGTCATCCTTGTTCAGATAGTAGTATTCGTCAAGGACGCTCATGCCTTCGTTCTCGATTGAGGGGACGCTGCGGTAGAGGTCCCACATGCACTCGAAATGGTTGTCCATCTCACGGCCGCCACGCATCACATAGCCCAGGCCATCGTAGGCCCAGCCGTCGCACGCGCCACCCAGACGCTCATCCTTCTCGATGATGTGGACGCGCTTTCCATCCACCTGACCGTCCCTGACGAGATAGGCGGCCGCAGAGAGGGCCGCGAGGCCTGAGCCGACGATGTAGGCCGACACCTTGTCGGCCCTCTGAGGCTTGCGGGGCCTCACGAACGCTTCGTAGTTTCCACTTGAATGATACATTTCATCATCCTCCTGGCTGAAAGGTCGCTCCAGGAGGCCTGCTGGGGTACTTACACAGAGGGCCCTGTGTAAGGTTTTTGTGCATCCGAGTACGACTGGAAGGCGGAAATGGCCTTGGTGAAGCTGCCACCCATGACGCAATCGATGCGCCTGACCATCTCCTCAGGCGCCTGGCGCATGCCTTCGTCGATCCAGTCGAGCATGACCCCGATGAAGGCATAGGTGTAGTAGGATGCGATGAAATCGATGTCCTTGCGAGGAATGCCCACTGCGGCGCCGTCCTCCTCGATGACCGACCTCAAGAGGGCGCGGACGGAAGGTGTCAGACTGCGCTCGATCTGGCCACGGCTCATCGAGTTGCATATGTTGAGGACGAGGACATGCTCCTTGCGCGCCGCCTTGAAGAGGGCCAGAAAGCCCTCCTGCCAGCTGTCATGGGTCCTGTTCGCGCCAAGGATGCGCGAGATGTCCCGTGAGACCATCCAGTCGACCAGATCAAAGATATCATGAAAATGGTAGTAGAAGGTCATGCGGGCAAGTCCGCTCTCCTTCGCAAGGTCGACGACTGTGATCCTGGACAAGGGCTTAGTCTGCAGAAGCCTTCTCAGCACCTGGGCATAGGCGCTCTTCGCAAGCTCGGCCATCGCTCACCTCCCACAAGGAAGTCTAGCACACAGCGATGGCCTGCTCATACATTTCCATCAAAAGGAGGACCTCATTTACCATGACGCATCGCATTGAAGCCGATGACGACCGTCCACACGTATGCTATCGTCTTGGGAATCATGAGCATGCCTATCATCGGGTAGGCGTCGGCCCACAGGACGACGGGGATGTAGAAGGCGAAGCTCAGCACTATCGTGAGCCACATCCAGCGGAATGCGCTGTCATTTTCCGCCTTGGCGCTCCTGTAGAAGAGGATGATGACGACCAGGCCCATCAGGGCGAAGGGGATGTTCCTCAGTATGCCCCATGACAGGGGTGCGTCAGCGCTCGTCCACATGTTCTGCGGAAAGAGGCAAAGGGCGATGCGGATCAGTGCCAGCGACCAGACGCACAGGTCCAGTCCCCGCGTCCGCTGGGCATCGTAGCGCAGCTTCCATACCTGGTATAGAATGACGTAGAAGACAGTCATCGTGACCGAGGTGATCAGCTTGCCTATTCCCAGTACAGGTGTCCAGGCCTCGAGCCCACTAGTGCACAGTGCAAGAGCCCTGGGGACGAGGTGGAAGGCGTCTCCCGAACCGAGGATGACTGCCATGAGGCCGAAAAGGCTGTACTGCCTACGCCCCTTCGCGCTGACGAGCATGATGATGCCCAGCGTGATCACCAGAACCAGATAGACGGTGTCGAAGGCCGTTTCCATGACAGCTTGCATTACCGACAAACCTCCAGAATCAATACAAAGTCCTATCCACAAGCGCCCTGATGGCATGCATGCCCATCGATGGTCTTAGGGTCTGTGCCAGGATGAGCGAGAGCATGATGTCGGCATAGTCCTCCATGCCCAGATCCCCGTCGAAGGCCTGTGCCCTGATCCTCGCATCCTTTTCCATCACGACGCACAGTCCACTCTTCATGTGCTCCCATGTCCTATGCATGAGCTCGCGCCCCTCCTCCTTGCGATCCTCCAGGAAGAGCGAGCTGTGGAGGCTGATGAAGCCTGGATGCTCCTTCCTGGCCCACTCGATGCGCGAGAAGGCCCACTCCAGGCAGGCCACAGTATCGTCGAAGGGGGCGCCCTCGTGCCTGAAGACCTCCTTCCAGACCTCCTCGACCAGGGCCGCGCTCAGGGCATCCTTCGAGGGGAAGTAGTGGTAGATCGTTCCACTCGCGACGCCCAGCTTTCCGGCCAGATCGCGTATACCTACAGCTTTCCAACCGTGGCTGGCGACGAGCTCGAGGCCTGCTTTGACGATCTCCTGTCTGCTTGTCGCGCTGCGGTTCATGGCACCTCCAAAGTGAACAGTGTTCATTATTGTGCCGAGGTCTTGTTGTGTCAATCGGCACGGCCTTTCATCAAAGCATGAAGCTCAATGGGAAGGGAATGCTCGAGGCCTCCGACATCTTCGTGTGCAACTCCTCGATGATCCGCAAGGAGTACTTCTACCAGCTGCTGTGCACAGGGCACTACTATTGCACCTACAGCTACGCGGTCAGGCGCAACTCGCTGGACAGCTTCCTCGTGATGTTCGTCGTCTCCGGAAGCCTCTACGTAAGCCAGGGCGATGGGCCGAGACTGCCAGTCTCGGCAGGTCAGATAGCCATACTGAACTGCTACGAGAGACCCTCATACGGAGCCAGGGAGAAGACCGAGTTCTACTGGGCCCACTTCTTTCCAGGGACGCGGAGGGTGACGGACAGCTTCAGGAGACGTATCACGCTCAATTTCCGCGTGCTATAATTCCCAACATGTCAGACGAGAGAAGAGCGCTTTTCGAAATCGACGGCAGGCTGCCGAAGCTGGGATACTCCTTCCCCCTGGCCCTCCAGCACCTCGTCGCCATGATTGTGGGCTGTGTCACACCAGCCATCATCATCTCATCCGTGGCCGGACTGGACGGGGCCGGCAGCATTCTGCTGATCCAGTCCTCGCTGGTGTGCGCCGCCCTCTCGACCCTGCTCCAGCTCTTCGGCATCAAGGGCATATGCGGTGCAAGGCTGCCTGTCATCATGGGCGTCAGCTTCGCCTACCTTGCGACGATGGGCGACATAGCCGGCCGCTTCGGCCTGGCGGAGATCTTCGGCGCCCAGCTGGTCGGAGGCCTTGTCGCCATCGTCATAGGAATCTTCGCAAAACGCCTCCAGAAGCTCTTTCCTCCACTGATCACGGGCACCGTCGTCTTCACGATAGGCCTCTCGCTCTACCCGACGGCCATCACCTACATGGCAGGCGGCAGCGGAAACCCAATGTTCGGCTCCTGGCAGAACTGGCTCGTCGCCATCTTCACACTCGTCGTCGTCACAGTGCTCAACCATTTCGGCCGCGGCATGGTCAAGCTGGCCTCCATCCTGATCGGCATCGCGGCAGGCTACATCTTCTCCGCCTTCTTCGGCATGGTCGACCTGTCCGCCGTGGGAGAAGCTGGCCTCTTCTCACTGCCACGCGTCGCACCTTTCGGCATCAGGTTCGAATTCTCGTCCACACTCGCCTTCTCCATCCTCTTCGCGATCAACGCAGTCCAGGCGATCGGCGACATGTCGGCCACGACAATCGGAGGCATGGACAGGGAACCCTCGAGCGACGAGCTGAGGGGCGGCATCATAGGCTTCGGCCTGTCGAACATCTTCTCTGCCCTCCTGGGCGGCCTGCCCAATGCGACCTACTCGCAGAACGTCGGCATCGTCAGCTCGACCAAGGTCGTCAACCGTCGTGTACTCTCGCTGACGGCCATAATGCTCCTGGCGGCGGGCCTCGTGCCCAAGTTCTCGGCCCTCCTGACGACGATACCCCAATGCGTCCTGGGTGGGGCGACCGTCTCCGTCTTCGCCTCAATCGCGATGACTGGCATGAAGCTGGTCGCAATGCAGCCCATGAGCTACCGCAACACGTCGATCGTCGGCCTCTCGGCCGCACTGGGCATGGGCGTGAGCATGGTCAGCGAGGCGCTGAGCCAGTTCCCCGAATGGGTCACCATGGTCTTCGCCTCCTCCCCCGTGGTCATCTCGGCCATCGTCGCAATCATATTGAACCTCATTCTTCCCAAGGAAGATGGAGGACAGCTTCCACCCTCTGGAACATAGGGCACATTTGGTGCTAGATTCCTGCAACTATGAGCACCCTCAAGCAAGTCGCGACGATCTTCGGCATCTGCCTTCTGGGCGAGGTCGTCAGCGCCATACTGCCCTTTCCCTTCCCTGCGGCTATCGCCGCTATGCTCCTCCTGCTGGCAGCCCTGGCCACAGGAATCGTCAAGATGGAGGCGGTCGATGGCGCAGGCTCCTTCCTACTGAAGAACATGGCCTTCTTCTTCATCCCTGCGGGCGTGGCCGTCATCGAGCACTTCGAGACGATAGGAGCCATCTGGCTGCCCGTCCTCGCACTCATCGTCATCTCGACTGCCATCGTATTCCTCCTCAGCGCGGCGACCGTCGTCCTCGTCCTGAAGCTGGAGAAGAGGAGGAAGGCGCGATGAAGGAAGCCATATGCGCGAACCCGCTCTTCGGCATCACACTGTCGATCGCGGCCTACGCCCTGGGCCAGTGGCTCTACAGGAAGACTAAGATCGCCATCCTCAACCCGCTCCTGGTCTCCTACCTGGTGATCATCCCGGTCCTCCTAATCTTCGACATCCCGCTGGAGTGGTACGAGGAGGGAGGCGATGTCATCAACCTCTTCCTCGCTCCCGCCACGGCGGTGCTCGCAATCACCGTCTACCAGCAGAGGGCCATCATCCGCACCCATCTTGCGGCCATCGTCGCGGGAAGCCTCGTCGCCTCAGTCGGCTCCCTTGCCAGCGTCTGGCTGCTGTGCCAGATCTTCGCTCTGGACACGGCTGTCGTGGCCTCCCTCCTTCCCAAGAGCATCACGACGCCGATGGCCATAGCAGTCAGCTCGAGCCTCGGCGGCATCCAGGCGATCACAGTCCTCGCAGTCATCCTCACAGGAATCTGCGGCAGCATCATCGGCCCCGTCCTGATCAAGGCATTCAGAATCGAGGACGAAGTCGTCCAGGGCCTGGCGCTGGGCGCCTCGAGCCACGCAGTGGGCACGAGCAAGGCCCTTGAGCTTGGCGAAGTCCAGGGCGCCCTCTCCTCCGTCTCGCTGGTCTCATGCGGCATCGTGACAGTCGTCCTCTCGCTATTTCTCGTCTAGCCAAGCAATTCAAGCAAATGCTTCCAATATATTGACAATCCGATTTCACGATATGCAACCTGGCCTTCAACGAACAGCTGTGGCACAGCCTCTCTCCCCTGCTTCCCCATGACAGCCTGGACGAGGGCCTCCGCCCTCCCCGTTGCCATCTGGACTATCTTGAGGTCGAATACATGAAAAGGTGCATCGGCGAAGTCTCCACAGCCTTCAGGGAAGGCCGGAAGGACGAGGCCCATAGGCTGGCATCGACACTGGTCGCACAGACTGTGGCGCGCCACTTCCTCACAGAGCATGGCGACGGCGAGGATGATGTCCCACAATGGCTCGCGAGGCTCGTGTCACAGATGAGGAGGCAGGAGAACTTCCGCAGGGGCTACAGGCGGATGTGCGAGCTCTCGCCATGTTCGGCGAACCACCTGTGCCGCTGCTTGAGACAGTACTATTGCCAGAGTCCGACGGACTTCATCAACAGCGAGAAGCTGAAGTACTCCCTCTTCCTCCTGTCTGAAAGCCGCATGAGCATCATCGAAGTGTGCCAGGAGTGCGGCTTTGCCAACCTCAGCCACTTCTACCATCTCTTCCAGAGGAGCTTCGGCACCACACCTCTCAAGGCGCGCAAGGAGGGTCTGGCAAGGCTCAGGAATACATCGGACTTTTGACGCGTCCCTCGTGCACGAGGACCTGGCCGCGCGAGATGACATAGCGCACCTTCTGGCCATCGCGGATGACGATGTCGGCGTCATAGCCGACCTCGATCCGTCCCTTTCCGGCCAGACGCATCCAGCGTGCGGGACTGCTTGTCACAAGGTTGTAGGCCAAGCCCCGCTCGAGGCCCTGGGAAATGAGGGAGGACACCGTCTCGTCCAGGGTGCTGATGCGACCCCTGTCCATTCCGACGATCTCCTTGGCCTGGTTCCACTTCGGGAAGGAGCCGTTGGAGTCGGTCGACAGCGTGATGCCCTCAGGATGGCGTTCTACAAGGGACAGGACCTGTCCGACAGCCTTCTCAGAGCATGTGATGTCCACATGTCCTCCGATCTCGAGCCAGGATGCGGCAGCCTCCAGATGGCCGCCCATATGAGTCGGGTAGAAACAGCTGACAGGCAGCGGTGTGTCCGTGACGATCTGGAAGAGCTGGTCGATGGCTGTGCGGAAGCTGCCCACATGGACGTGGACGATGCCGCACTTTCCGGCAAGGAGGCCGGCCACCCTCGCCTCTCCGGCAAGGCGCGTCAGTTCCTCCGTCGTGGGGATGGAACAGCGGTGGTCGCTGATGGCGACCTTGACGCCGATGATCTCCTCGATCAGGGCGATGTCGTCGCCGACGGATCCCGTGATCGTCTGCGACGGAAGCTCGTAGCTTCCAGTCAGGGCCCAGGCGGACAGACCCCACTCCCTGTAGCCCTTGATCTTGGCAAGCAGGTCGCGCACCGTCCTCGTCCTGCCGTCAGTGCCGAGGACGCCGACTATGCCCGTCACAGCCGCCTGGGCGACCTCACCCTCGCTCAGCGGAGGGACGCGGGAGATCATGCCAGCCTCGCCTCCCCCTCCTATGGCATGGACATGGCCATCGATGAAGCCGGGGTGGACGATGCCTCCGGCGGCGTCTATCCTCTCGACATCGACGGGAAAGTCGTCGAGCCCTTCGCCGATGGCCACAATCTGGCCGCCGGCCACGAGGATGTCCCTGAGCCCGATATGCTGTGGATTGTACAGGTCCGCATTCCTGATGAGGATCATGATGGGCCTCCTTTGTGGAGGACTATAGCACAGCAGGAGCGGAGGAGGACACTGCCTCCACCGCTCCCGGCAAGTCGATGATGATGTCAGCCTTTGACCGCTCCGGCGACAAGGCCCTTGACCATGTACTTCTGGAAAAAGAAGAAGACGAGGACCATAGGTATGGTGCCGATGACCGAAATCGCATTGATCAGGCTCCAGTCGTATGAGAGCTCGCCGAGATAGCGCAGCGAAATTCCAATCGACAGGGTCCTGAGGTTGTCGCTTTGGATCAGCGTCGCGGCGTGGAGATAGTCGTCCCAGGTCTGCAGGAAGGCATAGATTCCGACAGCCAGCATGCCAGGCTTGACCAGCGGTGTGATGATGGAGAAGAGGATTCTGTTGCGCCCTGCTCCATCGACATAGGCCGCCTCCTCGATCTCTTTTGGCACATTGCGGAAGAAAGAGGACATCAGCGTGGCGCAGAAGGGTATCTGGGCGGCGCTGATCGCCAGTATGAGGCCTGCCCTCGTATTGATCATGCCTATATCGGACATGAGGCCATAGAGGCTGATCATCCTGCTCACTATCGGGAACATCTGGGTGAACACTAGCAATGCTGCGACCAGCACTGTCCATCTTATGTTGAAGCGGGCTATCGCATAGCCTGTGATGATTGCGACCAGGGTGCATATGATGGCCGTGATTCCAGACACTATGAAGTTGTTCACATAGTAGACGAAGAACTGGTTGTTCTGGGTGAACAGCGAGAGGTAGGACGAGAGGGAGACATCTGCAGGGAAGAATGTCGGTGGATACTGATAGGCCTCCATATTGGTCTTGAAGGAGGTCGCAAGCATCCAGTAGATCGGGAAGAGGAGGAAGAGGATGATCGCCACGAGCACGAAGTATCGGAGGGCGAGCGAGATGATTCTGGTAGTCTTGATGTCCATGCCATTCCTCCTATGTCAGATCCTGCGTCCTGAAAAGCTTGTTGTAGACACCTATCGTGATGATCATCAGCGCCATCCAGATGGTGGTCACTGCAGCACCTGAGCCCATGTTCATGCTGACGAAGGCCTCGCGATAGCTGAGGATGGCCAGGTTTGTCGTCGCTCCATCCGGCCCACCACCCGTCATTGTCCAGAAGAGCGGGAACTGTTTGAAGTTCTCGATGATCGACATCGAGACCGAGACTTTGACTACCGGAGAGAGATATGGAAGAGTAATCTTGAAGAACTTCCTCACCGAACCGGCACCGTCTATCGTCGCGGCTTCGAGAATATCGGTCGGGACATTCTGCAAGCCGGCAAGCAGCAACAGGGTCATCAGGGGAATCTGCTTCCACAGGGCGGCAATGGAAACACCCAGGAGCGCCGTAGAGGGATTGTTCAACATCGCGAAATCAGTCACTCGGCCACCAGTGAAGAAATCGACGAGAAACTTGAAGAGTCCGTACTGCGGCTGGAAGAGCCACATCCAGATCAGAGCGGAGATGACGGTCGGAACCACCCAGGGCGTCATCATGATGCTTCTGAAGAACCTGGAGAACTTGACGTTGGAATTGAGGACAAGGGCCAGAGCCATTCCAAGCACGAACTGGCACAGGATCACCAGGATGACGAAGCTGAAGGTGTTGACGACAGCATTCGGCAGAGCACCAGACTGGAATATCTTCGTATAATTCTCGAAGTTGTTCCATTCTCCCGGAATGTTTCCGATGATGTTCCTCACCTTGTAGTCCTGGAAGCTTTTGATTACCGAGTCGATTATTGGAATGAATATGAACAGGAGAGCGAGGATTACGGCCGGCAGCGTGAGCGCCATGGCATAATACATGTCCCCCTTCCTTTTTGACAGACTTTTCACTTTGACCTCCTCTAGAGGTCTGGACCGCATGACGCGGTCCAGAATTGGCAAACACACGAATCAGATCTTGACTGATGCGCTCCTGACAAAGGCTGCAATCGCCTCGTCGACCGGTGTGTTGGAAACCGTCACGGCCTGGGCCAGCGTGCACAAATCGAGACTGATGTCGCTCATGGCGCTGACATAGGGGACCTTCTTGACGTTGCTGATCGACTCGGAAGCGCCCTTCAGGACTCCAGAGTTGGCGACAGCCTCCATGTCGGACATGGACTGCTTGGCGGGATAGGCCGGCGTGACGCTGGACATGTAGTCGTTGAGCACTTCCTCGCTGATCACGTACTGCACGAAAGTGTTGACGGCCTCGTTGTGGGCATCCCCATTGTCCACGAGGATGAAGCAGTGCGAGCACAGAACTGCCTCGCCAGTTCCGTCGCCACCGGCAAGGGGAGCGGCAGATGCCGTGAACGACACGGCGTCAGGATTGATCGAGGTGACTCCGTTGAAGCCCCAGCTCTGGTCGTAGTACATGGCCAGCTGACCGAGGGCGAAGAGGTTCCTCAGGTCCTTGAGCTTGGCGTTCTGCGGGTTGTAGCCCTTCTCGTCAAGCAGAGCCAGCATCTCAAAGGCCTGTCTGAAGCCCTCGTTGTCCACATTCAGCTGTCCGTCCTCGGTGAAGACGTCTCCGCCGAAGTTGTAGATCATGCTGATCAGAGCGTTGCCCGAGATGACTACGGATGCCGTCGTCTGGCCGAAGGCGTAGACCTTGTTGCCATTGGCGTCGGTCAGCTGGGAAAGCTTCTCTGCGGCTGCAAGCATCTCGTCATATGTCTTCGGAGGATTGGCGGGATCGAGTCCAGCCTGCTCGAAGAGCTCAGTGTTGTAGTAGAGGATGAAGGGGGAGACGTAGAGCGGAACGCCGTAGATGTCGCCATCGATCGTGAAGACATCCATGACGGCCGGATCGAAATCGGCAAGGAAGTCCTCATCGATCATGCCGGTCACAGGAGCCGCGAGCCCAGATGCGTAGAGCTGTGGAACCCAAGCCTCCTCTCCGAAAATGACATCGACACGGTCACCGCCTCCGGCCATGTTGATGACCTGATTCAGGATCTCACCATAGGGAGCTGTCACCCACTCGATCCTGTACTGAGGATACCTGGCCTCGAACCCCTCCTTCACACCATTCCAAAAGTCCTCGTATCCGCTTTCCAGAATGGCATAGTTCGCAATCTTGATCGTCAAAGGATTCTCTGCGCTTGCGGGCGCCTCGGTAGACTCCGCACCTCCTCCAGCAAACAGCATGCCGGCAATAGACAGGACGAGTGCCATCAAACTAAAAACTCTCTTCATACAAGCCTCCTTTTGCCTGTTGTTTTGTTTGTATCTAAACGCTTTCGCGTTCTATCAGATCGGTTTCCAGCTGAACTGTCAGGACCTGTGGATCACAACACTCCTTTATCCGGGAAAAGAGCTCAAGCGTCGCAGAGGCGACATCGGCCTTTCTGATTGCGAGACTGGTCAGTCGCGGAGTGGTGTACATCGAAATCCTGCTGTTGTTGACCCCAACGACGGAGACGTCGCGCGGAACGGCCAGCCCCATAGCATCCAGTGCCAGCATGCTCTCAGCAGCCATCCTGTCCGTCCTGCAGAAGAGTGCGTCGAAGCGGGTCGCCTCATACACATCGGCGAGCTTTTGTCGCAATGCACATGAGTCTGAACAACCGTCGACCACAATCTCATCTCCTCCATCCAGACACTCCAGATAGCCCATAAACCTGTATCCAGAACGGTTGACAGAGCGGCCTGTGGCGTTGAACGAATCGACGAATGCGATTCTCTTCCGCCCCCGGCGCCTGAGGCAGTCCATAGCCTTGTGCGTTCCATTCCTAAGACCTGTGAACACCTGGCCATAACGCCCCTCGAAGCGGGGATACTCGTTCATCGCAAGGATGACGGTCGGCATGCCCGTGTCTATGACGCGCTGGATGTCGGCATCCGAAATCGTCGCCGAACCTATGACGATGCCGTCGAAGGACCAGCGGCACAGGGTGTCGACGAAGCCCTCGTCTCCCCTGTCGCTTGCCAGCGAGAAGAGGTAGCCCTGGCCGACGACGAGCTTCTCCAGCTCCCCCATGATCGAGCCGAAATACTCAGAGACCAGATCGTCGACGACGAAGAGGATGTGGCGGGCGGCCTTGCCCTTGAGCGACCTCGCCGCAGGGCTTGGCACATAGCCCAGCTTCCTGACGGCCTCGAGCACGCGGGCCTTCTTCCGGCCATCGACAGGACGGTTCGAGTTCAGGACGTAGCTGACCACAGTCTCGCTGACACCCGCCTCAAGCGCCACATCCTTGCGCGTGACCTTCTTCATACAGTTCCGGCAGGTTTGTCGTACTTCTTCTTGAAGCGGACGAATTCCTTGATCGGCAGTCCGGTATCGTAGTCCAGCTGTCGCGGCTCATCGTCGGCCGTCGGCCTCTGGCGCGTGCAATAGTCGCACTCCCAGTCAGCCTCGACCTTGTCGCGGTTCCAAGGCCTACGCCTCCACTGGTAGCCACGGAAAGGATCCCTCGTATCGTTCATCATCTTCATGATGCTCTCGTGCATGCTGTCGCGCACCTGCGCATACTGGGGATCGTCGATCAGATTCTTCAGCTCGTATGGATCCTCCTGGCAGTCGAAGAGCTCGTCCGTCTCGTCCAGCAGGAACAGGGCCAGCTTGTAGCGGTCACTGATGGCCGCCCTCATGAACTGGATGCCTCCGAAACCGTCATGGTCGATCTCGTAGCGGTGGAACTCGGTGAATACGAGGTCATGGAGCACATTCGCCTCAGGCTTCTCGATGATTGGCCTCATCGAGACGCCAGCCAGCTCGGGATGGATCGGAATGCCGAAGTAGTCGAGGATGGTGGGCGTCAGGTCGATATGACTGACGACATGCTCATAGACGGCTCCCTTCGGCGCCTGGCAATAGGCCCCACCCTTGATGATCAAGGGGATGTGGGCGATCTCCTCATAGACGCTCGGGCCCTTCAGCGAGAGCGAATGGGCATCGAGTGCCTCACCATGGTCGGAGGTGAATATCACCATCGCATCGGGAGCGTACTTCCTGACCGCATCGAGGACGCGGCCGATCTCGTAGTCGGCGAAGCTGTTGCATCCCAAAAAGAGCTGAGGACGGATGTGGAGGGCCGACTTGTCCTCGCCGAGGTTCTTCCTGGCCCACAGCCTCTCAAGCTCAGGCTTGTCCTTCAGGTCATCGTAATATGCGGGCGTTATCGGCAGCTCGTAGTCTTCATACATCGAGGCGAAGGGCTCTGGGCAGAGATAGGGCTGATGGGGCTCGTCGAAGCTCACCGTAAGGAAGAAATCCTCGTCCCCTCCTCCGTTGGAGAGGAAGTCGATGGCGCGCTCGGCGATGCGGTGGCCGAAGGTGAAGGTCTCGTCGACCCCGCCGTCTACAAGGGAGCTGGACTCCTTGCGCGACTTCACCTTGTCCTCGTCCGAAAGCTCATCGAGGTAGCAGCGCATGTCGTACCAGTACTTCGGGTCGTAGCCCTCAGGACAGATGCCGTTGCCAAAGTAGTCGCCGCCGTCGAGGTGCCACTTGCCGATGTATACGGAGTGGACTCCCCTGTCGCTCAGCCGCTCTCCGACGGTCTTGACGCCGGCCCAAAGGGGAACGCAGTTGGTGAAGCTTCCATTCGAATGGGGATAAAGGCCTGTGAAGATCGCACCGCGCGCCGGCCCGCACACAGGCTGGCACGAATAAGCCTTGGCGTAGCGCACGCCCTCGGCGGCGAGCGCGTCGATGTTCGGCGTCCTCATCGCCGGAAAGCCATAGCAGCCCACCATGTCATAGCGGGTTGTGTCCGTCATGATGAATACGACCTGACGCTTCTTGTCCATGAAAAAACCTCCAGTACACTCGAGTGTATATAGTGTTGGACCACAATCCTCGAGCTGTCAAGTTTTTTTCCAGTCAAGGTCTCTTAATGGATGTGAGAAGCATCCATACGAGGACAAGAGCAAGACATAGGAATGTAATGCCTCACGGCATGTGGCATGAAAGAGCGTATCCAGCCTGAATCGTCGACGAGTACCCTAAAAATGATGTTCGCCGACAATCTGATTTCCAGCACCCGAACCGCTTCTTCTTGTCATCTCATTTCAGAATAAGTAAATGATTACCTCAGCATTCAAGCAGCATTTGAAGCCCACCTGCAACAGCATCCAAAATCAGGCAAGCTGCAGACGATGGAAGCATGAAAGATGTTCTGGCATGCGTTTGTGTTGCATAGGCGGCCATCTGGCAAGTCATGAGGCAAACATCAACACAACAACTTCGAATTCCGTTACAAATCGTCCTTCTCTGTAACGGAAAGCGTTACAGATTTGCAGATTCCACTACGAAAAACGTTACATATTTTGCAGACCGTGCTATCATACCAGCATGGACATAGAGAGGACAGCATACAAGAATCTGCTGGAGTGGAAGTCGAAGCGGCCCAATCTGGCAAAGGCGTTCATGCTCAAAGGCCCCCGCCAGTCGGGTAAGACCTGGCTCATACGCAAGTTCGGCAAGGAGAACTACAAGTCCGTGGTGGAAATCAATTTCCACACGGACCCCGCATCCAGGGACATCTTCAGCGGGAGCCTGTCTCCTGATGACATCATCATGAACATTTCAGCCCAGCAGCTAGATGCAGAATTCATTCCAGGAAACACATTGCTCTTCCTGGATGAGATCCAGGAATGCGACAGGGCATATGCCGCCTTGAAACCACTGGCGCAGGACAAACGTTTCGACACGATCGCATCAGGCTCACTGCTTGGGCTTGGCTACAAAGTGTCATCCGCCTCGTATCCAGTCGGCTACGTCCAGGAGCACATTCTGCGTCCACTCTCCTTTCTGGAGTTCATCAAGGCCTTGGGAATCCAACAGAATGTGGTCGACCACCTCAGACAATGTATGGAATCGAAGAAGGAAGTGAACAGGTCCATCCACGAACGTCTACTCTCTCTTTGGAGGACATATGTAGTAGTCGGTGGCATGCCTGATGCCGCCAGGACATTCATCGAGACCAGGACCCTTGGACCTGTTGTGGAAATCCAGAAGACATTACATCACGATTATGAACTTGATGTAATGAAATATGCAAATAAGAACGATGTTGCGAAAATCAAGGCGATCTACGACAAGATTCCAATCACACTGGCCTCAGGCAGCCGTCGTTTCATGTTGTCTGAAATCGACAAGAACGCGCGATACGAACGCTATGAATCAGGTTTCGCATGGCTCTTCGACAGTGGAACCGTACTTCCATGCCTCAATGTCACGGAGCCGGTCATTCCATTCGAGGTGAACAGGGAGAGGATATTGCAGAAGCTCTTCCTCTCTGATGTAGGCATGCTATGCGCGCAGACGCTGGGCGGAAGCCAGTTCGAACTGCTTTCAGGACAGGGGAACATCAATCCTGGCTACATTTGGGAAAGCGCAATTGCCCAGGAACTGACTGCGGCAGGGCATGAGAAGCTCTTCTATTTTGATAAGAAAAGTGTTGGAGAAGTCGACTTCCTGGTATGTGATGGCAGTGGGGCTGTCCCGATTGAGATCAAATCAGGCAAAGACTGGAAGAGGCACAAGGCTCTGGACAGACTTCTGGCGACCAGAACATGGCAGATAGGCAAGGCATACGTGCTCTCACAAGGGAACGTCGAAAGCGATGGCCCTGTGACGAACCTTCCCTGGTACATGAGCATGTTCCTCGCCCCTGCTGATCTGGACACGGCAATCGACTTTCCTGACCTGTCCCAGATCGGGGACCAGCTGAATGGCAAATGAGCAAGGGATGGGCACATTCCCGGAATGAGCCTCCCTACTCCGACCTGATCAGACGACGTAGTCGACATCCTCTCTGTCCGGGATGTCGTAGCATGAGACGAAGGTGCCCTCCGGCATGGCTTCAAGAGCCCTGTCCAGCCGGTAGGCGCTGATCCTCCTGTCCTCAGCAGGCGAGAAATAATAGGTACGGCTCTCTGCGCACATGACGCTCGTGCACAACGTGGCCTCGTAGTCCTGACTGTCGGCTGAGGACCTCAGCATTCCTGCTGGGACATGGACTGTCGAGAAGATGTCGTACATCCTCGAGACCGTCTCGAGCTCACCAGGGACCTCGACGGCGAAGTCCTTGGCGAAGGCCAGACGGACGAAGCGGTCAGGCGAGGAATAGCTGCCTGGCAGGCCGAAACTTCCTCCCGTCCCCTGTCCGAAGGGCGCGATCGTCTGGCCAAGGAGCTGGCGCGGTGGGGTGTGGACATTCGACACGGCGACATAGTTCCTCAGGTTCGCGCACTGCCACTGGTAGCCAGGTGCGTTCGTCATGACGCCAATCGTGTTGCGGAACACGCTTATGCCACCTTCGTCAGGCTCCACGATGATCGCCTCCCCCGTTCCATCCGAGACCAGGTAGTGGACACTCATCGGTGAAGAGAAGATCGGCTCAGCAGTCAGATTGATCCGCGCCACCTCCTCCACCACCTCGCTGACGGATGCGCACCGGCCAAGGATGTAGGGGATGAAGAAGGCTGGATGCACATCCGTATGCCCTTCTCCCTTCTGCGTATCGTAGTGGGCGCACAGAGGAAAGTTCTGCAATGTGGCCATCAGGCCATGCCCGTTCACGGCATCGGTGAAAATATGGAAAGAAGGACCTTGGATCGCATTGCCGACCAGACCATTGGAAAGGCGGACGGATCCACCATTTCCCGAAGGCGAGAGGGCAAGCTCATATCCTGGAGCCAGGACCGTGATCCTGTTGGCATCCAAGGTGCCGAACATGTCGTAGGTGCGGCCGAGGAAATGCTTTCCATCGGCACTCGTGTAGGAAAAGCCGGAACAGGCGGGAATGCTCATGAGGCCACCTCCAATCAGATTATATACCGTTCTGATGCCAACTTGGCGATGGCATCACGCCCATGGTGACGATTCAAGACAAAGACGAGATGCCAGATACGCATCACGTCCACGACCGACACCTTTGCGGATGGAATCCACATATGTCTCATCCAGTTCGACCTTGCCGGAGAGGACTTCATCATCCAGAACCTTCTCAAGGACGCACATCAGGCGATGGCGCATGTTGAATGCGGTCTCCATGTTCACTCCAATCTTTCCGCTGGTGCTCCTGAGACTCTATCCGCTGAAGGTGTCCAGCATCAGCGTCTTCCACTGGTCGGCATTCTGGTGGGAATACCATGTCAGGCGCCCACTGTCATATGTGAACCTCCTTCCGCATGATGCGCATCTGAACATCTGCTTGCCACTTCCGGCAAAGCCGCTCCTGACGACTTTCGGATGATCTGCCCCGCATTTGGGACAGACCTTGACCTCTTCCGTCGCCGCTCTGGTGTCGGCTTTCAGCTCAAACGAGGCCAGCAGCTCCTGCATCTTTGAGATCGGGTAGTCGTCGAGTCCAATCTCCTTCCTGAGATATTCGGCGAAACTGAGTTCTTCCATGGCCTTCATCCTGTCTGCATGCCTATTCTGACAGAAGAGGTGGGACATATATTGTCCTACTGGCGAGTCATGTCACCAAAGGCCAAATAAGAAATTTCGAAAACCACAGCAACTGCCATTTTCACGGCAATCAGACTCTGGCATACATCTTGATCCATGAATCAGAAACGGACCATGACATGACACTAAATCGCTGGGGAAAAGAAGAAATGCACAGTTCGCAGCGGAATAGTCTCTTTGATGATACAGTCCTCATCCATGATTCATGGATTACTTGCTTCCATCTGATGCCTTCATCTCAGAATGCCCTTCTCTTACAAGTTGCAAGATCATCCCGCATCAGCAAAGCGTCATGAGAATCTATGGACCAGGAAGCTTCAATCATGTACTCCCAACCTTGATGTCGAAGAATTCCTCACGTAAATCAGATCTGGTTGGCACCACTGAATCTTCCAAAAACCGTTTTTCAAGGCACCATATTCGCAGACCTGTCAATCATAGGCAATCATGCACTTCCAATTCCTCCCACAAACCCAGACGGACCCATTGCATCATCAAGCATGAAGGCCAAGTTCCTTGTTTACAAATGAAACAAGCCTTGAAGTGATGATTTCAGTTATCAGGGGGTCATCATACTTCAACGCATGCCCCGTTCCCTTCACCACGAATACAGGGAAACCATGTTTCTCACCAAAAGAGACCAATGAGGAACTATCCATCAAAGGATCTTCATCTCCAATGACAGCACAGGCCACTTCAGTTGATGTCTTGACCAAGGCAAGGGCATCCGGGGTCGGTGTCAGCAACACATGACGTGCTTCAAGATCAAAGAGCTGGCTGTATTCCAATGCACTTATGCAGCCAAGGCTTTTGGAGACGAAAAGGAGATCATCGCAGTACTCAAGCCCCTCACCTTCCAAAGCGCATATGGCAAAACCTACAGCCATGTCACAGGCTTCGGCGATAGTGTCTATGTCTTTAAAAGGGATGACCTGCCAATCAAGGGGCACGACAGACCAGCCTGCTTGTCCCAATTCCTGTCCAATGCGCTGGAAGAGGTCCTCCTTGCAGGTGTAACCAGTACCAGGGAAAAATACTGCCTTTTTTATTTGTCCGGAGCTGTCAACAGGGAAATTGAAAAAGTTGAAAGTCGCATGTGGAGGGCAAAATTCCAGTCGAACCGGCAGGGCACACCAATCCAGCCCTGCCGAACAGGGCTTTTCAAAAAGCTGGC
>JADIMU010000041.1 GCA_017694495.1 Candidatus Aphodenecus pullistercoris | reverse complement strand
AGAGGCGGCTCCCACACGTTCCCATCCCGAACACGACCGTGAAACGCCTCCTCGCCGATGGTACTGCACTCCGTGTGCGGGAGAGTAGGTCGCTGCCAGGTTTTTTTTTGTCTTTCCACTTCCCTGTTTTTTCCTTGACTCACCTTCCAGTCTATGGCTAAATGGATGACGGCAACATCACAAGGGAGTAGCCAGCCGGTTCCATCCGGTGCCAAGGTCAACATACTGGGCCCAGCCCTGGCCTTGGAAGTCATGGCGAGACTTGTCAGAAAAATCTTTCTGGTGGGTCATCGTCTTCTTATTTTGCCCGATTTCCCACAAAGGAGCATAACATGAGCCTCTTCGAGCTCTTCCTCATCGCTGTAGGCCTGAGCATGGACGCCTTTGCAGTCGCAATCTGCAAGGGACTTGCCACTGGACGCGTCAAGCTTGGCCAGATGGTCATAGTAGGTCTCTGGTTCGGCATCTTCCAGGCTTTCATGCCACTCATAGGCTACCTGTTGGGGGTGAACTTCAGCACACTCATCCAGTCGATCGACCACTGGATCGCCTTCATCCTTCTCGGTCTGATTGGTGCGAACATGATCCGCGAGGCTTTAGGAGGGGATGAGGAATGCTGCAATGAGGAGGATGCCTCATACAGCATCCGGGCAATGCTGCCTCTGGCCATCGCGACGAGCATCGACGCCCTTGCTGTAGGCGTCTCCTTCGCCTTCCTCAGCGTCGACATCGTCCCTGCCGTCTCCTTCATTGGAGTGTGCACCTTCATCCTTTCTGCCTTCGGTGTGAAGATCGGATCGGTCTTCGGCCTCCGTTTCAAGAAGAAGGCCGAGATCGCAGGTGGCGTCATCCTCATCCTGATGGGAGCGAAGATCCTTCTTGAGCATCTGGGACTGATTGCATTCTGATTCTTTGGAACATGATTACAGGATTCGTCATTCTGTCTTTATTGACAAAAAAATCGATTGATGTAATATAAAAGTTGCCATGAGCAACGTATCAGCAATCAGGAGATTCAGCCTTGCGCTGAAGGCCATCGTCGCCAAAATCGTCCTCTTCGTCCTCTACAGGGCGATAAAGGTCCTCGCCCATGAGGACAGCCGCATCATGTCCGAGTTCGACAGCTGGAGGAATGGCCTCACTGTCGTGCTCGAGACGGGAAATGGTGGTCCTTCCATCACTCTGATGAAGAGGGGCAGAAAGCTTGTAAGATGCCACCACGTGGATGATGCGGACATAAGGATCACCTTCCGCTCGCTTGATGCAGCCTTCCTCGTCCTCACTGGACAGATGGGAGTCGCAAGGGCCTATGCCGAGCACCGCTTCATGCTCTCGGGCGACATCAGCCAGACGATGAGCATAGTCAGATGCATCGACATTGCTGAAAGCTACCTCTTCCCCCGTCTGATGACACGCCGCATTCTGCGCAAGGTCGAGAACAAGGAGTTCTCCACGCTGCGCGTCTACAGAAAGATCTTCGTGGGAGTGTGAGAGATGTACACGCCCAGCTACTACGAGTTCGTCAATCCTGGAAAGATCCTCTCAGGCAAGTACGCCCTTGAGAACATCGCTTCCGAGTTCCGCCTTCTTGGCGCTTCCTCGGCCCTCGTGCTCTCGGACAAGGTACTCAATGACCTTGGCCAGGTAAAGGTCCTGTGCGATGCCCTGACGAGCGGAGGACTCAGCGTCGCCTCCATCTTCACAGACATTCCCTCCGACAGTTCGATCGAGGTCGTCAACAGCATCGCTTCGATCTACCGCAGCTCTGGTGCCGACTCGATCGTCGCCCTTGGTGGCGGTTCCGTCATCGACACTGCCAAGGGGGTCAGGATGCTGATCAGCCAGGGTGGTGACGACATCATGAAATTCGTCGGTGCCGAGGTCCTTCCCCGCGCCGTCCAGATTCCTTTCGCCGCCGTTCCGACAACAAGTGGAACTGGCAGCGAGGCGACGGCCGTCGCCGTCATAAAGGACAACGCGCGCAAGGTGAAGATGGAGTTCATCAGCCAGTTCCTCCTGCCTGATCTGGCCGTACTGGACGAGCGCTTCACGCTCTCCATGCCCAAGCGCATAACGGCGATGACAGGACTGGATGCGCTGACTCATGCGATCGAGTCATACTCATGTCTTCAGAAGAACCCGATCAGCCAGTCCTATGCCAGGAGTGCCATCCTCCTCATACATGAGAACCTCGAGAAGTGCATAAGCACACCAGGTGACCGCAAGGCCCGCCTCGCGCTTGCCAACGGCTCTCTGCTTGCCGGAAGCGCCTTCTCGAACAGCATGGTAGGAATCGTCCACGCCATAGGACACAGTCTGGGAGGCGTATGCGGACTGCCTCACGGTCTTGCCATGGCGATACTGCTGCCCCATTGCATGCGCTTCAACCTCGACAAGTGCGCCGATGACTATGAGGACATTCTTTCATTCCTCATCGCTCCTGAGGACTTTGTGGCCACAAAAAAGGGCGACAGGGCCATGCGCTGCGTCGAGGAGGTGTCAAGCTTCACTTCCAACGTCGCATCGCGTTCTGGCCTCTCCTTGCGCCTTGGAGAGAACAATGTGAGCCGCCAGGACTTCGACGAGGTCGCCAAGAGGGCGATAAACGACGGGGCCATGATCGTCAACCCGAAGGCGGTCGGCTTCAGGGATGTGCTCGACATCCTGAATTCCGCCCTGTGAATTGGAAAACTCAACCTGCGATTCCAATCGCCAGGAATTACGTTGCTCTGCGTCATGGCTCCACAAGAGCCATGGCGCTTTTTCAATTCCACTGTCATTGTACATCAAGGATGATAGCGTTGATTTCTAAAAAATTATTCAATTCAGATAGTATAACTGTATTGATGTAGTTGAATGATGATAGTGTAACGATGTGTATGGAATGAAGAGCCACCTTTGTGGTAATCTCATCCGGGCAAGAGAAATATGATCAGATACAATGACAAGATAAGGAACATAGCCATCATCGCACATGTCGACCATGGTAAGACTACTCTGGTCGACGCCCTCTTCCATCAGAGTGGTCTGGTGGGCAAGGATCTGGACAAGGACAGGATCATGGATTCCGGCGCCATCGAGCGCGAGAGGGGAATCACGATCAGCGCCAAGAACTGCGCCATACATTGGAAGGGCGTAAAGATCAACATCATCGACACTCCGGGCCATGCCGACTTCGGAGGCGAGGTCGAGCGCGGCCTGAGCATGGTTGATGGCGTCGTCCTGCTCGTCGATGCCGCAGAAGGACCATTGCCTCAGACCCGTTTCGTTCTGGAGAAGGCGCTTGCGCTCGATCTGCCCGTCATCGTCGTCATCAACAAGATCGACCGTGCCGACGCACGTCCTGAAGAGGTCCTCAATGAAGTCTACGACCTCCTGCTTGAGCTGTGCGCCGACGAGAAGATGCTTGAGGTCCCCGTCTTCTACGCAAATGGAAGGGCTGGAAAGTGTGGACGTGGGCTCAATGACATCAAGGAGAACCTTCATGATCTCCTGGACTGCATCGTCGACTACATTCCTGCGCCGAGCTACGACGATGAGGAGCCTTTCCAGATGTTGGTAAGCGACCTTTCCTATTCCGACTTCCTCGGCCGCCTCGCTGTCGGCAAGGTCATCAACGGCTCTGTGAGCACGAATGATCAGCTCGTGTGCATGAAGGAGGATGGAGAGGAGAATCTGCGTGTGACAAGGCTCCAGGCCTACGACGGACCTGTGTTCAAGGAGGTCGCCTCCGTCGAGCCTGGCGATATTGTCGTGCTCTCAGGCGTGTCTGACGTCTCCATCGGCGACACTATATGCAACAGGGACTACAAGAAGGCCCTGCCCAGGATCACTGTCGACGAGCCTACGGTCTCCATGATGTTCTGCAAGAACATTTCCCCGCTTGCCGGCAAGGAAGGCAAGGCCGTCACCAGCGCGAAGATCTGGGAGAGGCTGCAGCGCGAGGCACTGAAGAACGTCTCGATCCGTGTCGAGAAGAATCTGGACGACACCTTCATCGTAAAGGGGCGCGGTGAGTTCCAGATGGCCATCATCGCAGAGGAGATGAGGAGGGAAGGCATGGAGTTCTGTGTCGGACGACCGCACATCATCTTCAAGGTCGACGACCAGGGACGAAAATGCGAGCCGATCGAATACCTTCTGATCGACTGTCCTGAGGAGTCTTCCGGTGTAGTGATGGAGAAGCTCGGCAAGCGCAAGGCCATCATGAGCGACATCACATACACTCCGGGAGGCCGGGTGAAGATCCGCTTCGAGATTCCCTCACGCGGCCTGATCGGCTACCGAGACGAGTTTCTGACCGACACGAAGGGCTTCGGCATAATGAACAGTTATCTTAAGGGCTATGAGCCATACAAGGGCGACTTCCCCGACCGTTTCTCCGGTTCTCTGATTTGTGACCGCGCCGGTGTTGCCGTCGCCTATGGCATCTGGGAGCTTGAGGACAGGGGAAGGATGTTCATCGTGCCCGGTGACGACGTCTACGAAGGTGAGGTCGTCGGTGAGCGCAACAGGGAAGGGGACCTCATGCTCAATCCGACGAGGACGAAGAAGCTGACGAACCTGCGTGCTGCAGGAAAGGATGAGGCGGTCAGCCTGACTCCTGTCGTCAAGCCTTCGCTCGAGAGTGCGATCCAGTTCATCAAGGACGATGAGCTTGTCGAAGTCACTCCCAAGTCGATCAGGATGTGCAAGAAGATCCTCGACACACAGAAACGTAAGATCTTCGAGAACAGGGGTGAGATCCCCAGCTTCCTCAAATGACAAGACGGCTCCCTTGATGAGAGGGAGCCGTACTTCACTCGACATCGATGTCGATCGATACAGGGCAGTGGTCCGAACCGAAGACGTCGTTGTGGATTTCGGCTGCCTTCAGCCGGTCTGCAAGGTCGTCTGAGATGACGAAGTAGTCGATCCTCCATCCAATTCCCTTCTCGCGGGCCCTGAAGCGGTATGACCACCAGGAGTACTTGACTTCATCCGGGTGGAGGTGTCTGAAGCTGTCAATGAAGCCGCGCTCAAGCAGTCTTGTGAAGTCGTTCCTTTCCTCGATCGTGAAGCCTGCGTTCCTCAGGTTCGTCTTCGGGTTCTTGATGTCGATCTCTTTGTGGGCGACGTTCAGGTCACCGCAGAAGATGACTCCCTTCTTCTCCTTCAGGCCAGACACGTAGTCCTCGAAGGCCTTGTTCCAGGTCTGTCTGTAGTCGAGTCTCCTCAGCCCATCCTGGGAGTTGGGGACATAGACGCATACGAGATAGAAGTCCTTGTACTCTGCAGTGAGGACACGTCCTTCCATGTCATGCTCGTCGACGCCCATTCCCTGCCATACTCTGACAGGTTCCTTGCGCGTGAGGATGGCCGTACCGCTGTATCCCTTCTTCTGCGCGTTGTAGAAGTACTGATGGTAACCAGGAATGTCTATTCTGAACTCTGGGTCGGAAAGCTTCGTCTCCTGGAGGCATATGATGTCCCCACCACAGTTCTCGAGCCAGGACATGAATCCTTCCTTGCCGAGGATCGCCCTGATTCCATTCACATTGAAACTGTAGATTCTCATGGATGGAATTCTAGCCTTGAATCACTGTTCTGGGAAAGTGGATGTGGACAGGAATACGGGAAAGCAGTCATTTAATAAATCAAAATTATAGTTCCAAAATTAGAACTATAAATAAATATAAAAATTGAATACTTCAATGAAAACTTAATGATTATCCTATATATACAAATGATAAATATATTCAAATCATATAGTAGACGTAGTGAATATGATAACTGTTCGCAATATTCTGATATTTTTAGAATCATTCGATATCATTCTTGCTTTGTTTCAATCGTCATCCTATAATGGTACCCAGTTTCTAGTGAGGTGCAAGGATGTTGACGAAGACAGTGGCTTTCCATCTACAGAAGGGCGGAGTCGGCAAGACTACGATTTCCGGTACCCTTGCCTGTCAGTCGGCTCTGAACGACAGGAAGACATTGATCGTCGACTGCGATCCTCAGGGAAACGTCTCCTCCTGGTTTCTGGAGAAGGCGCCCAAGTGGGAACTTGCCGATGTGCTTCAGGGCCGTTGCTACGTTTCTGATGCAATCGTCGAAGTTCCCAAACTGAAACAGCTCTATCTTTTGCCCACATTCGGCATTGGAGGGACTCTGAAGTCCTATTCCGAGACTAAGCTGAATGAAGAGCCCTTTGTCCTGCAGGATCTGATCAACGAAGTCAGTGAGAGCTTCGACCATATCGTGCTGGATCTGTCCCCGGGGCTTGGCATGTTGGAGCGCTCTGCATTGATTGCCAGTGACGAGGTCATCACCCCGATGACCAGTGAGGTCTTCAGCCTGGACGGTCTTGAGATCTTCATCCACGAGCTCGAGAAGCTGAGGAAGAATCTCAGGTCCAACGTAAGGCACAACAAGATAATCATAAACTCGTTCGATACCCGTATACGGCAGCATAGAGACATCTATGAAGCGGCGATGGAGAGTGGAAACTATAAAGTCTACCGGATACCAGTCGATCCGGTTTTCAGGAAGAGCCAGGAGGCAGGAACGGCGCCGCAGCTCTTCAAAGTCAAGGGGCGAGGAATGAAGGAAGCCACCGCAAAGGTCTTCCAAGAGTTGTATAGAGATATCTGGTCATAATGGGAGGAGTTTGACAATGGCGCTCAAGAAGAACGACGAAATCAATGGAAGGGAAGAGAGCCTGAGCGAGAAGAAGGCGAAAGAAGTCTTCTCGAGAAGGGAAGGTAAGGAGAAGAAGATTCTGACGACCTTCTCGATTGAGCCGACCTTCAAGGAGCAGCTTGAGGTTGTCTTCGACGATATGGGCCTCGGTTGGGCTGCGGGCATCAGATTCGCACTCAAGGAATTCTATAGGAAATATGCTGATAATTGATCATTTTTGAATAGTTGGAATATTCTTTTCGACTGTTTTTAAATGTGTTCAATACTAAATTGGCAGTTGTTTTCTAGCAGATTTCACTTCTTCTGATATTTTGACGATATCAAAACTTCTGAAATATATCAAAGTTGGATACAGAGGAGCTGGCATCGCACTCGTTTGCGGGAATGAGGTGCTGATGCAACTCCGTGTCCATCCGCCTGTATGGTCCTTCGTGGGCGGAGGCTATGATCCAGGAAAGGATTCAAGCCTTCTCGATACCGCCTTGCGGGAGTTCTACGAGGAGACCGGCATACGACTTGAACGTTCATCCATCCAGAAACGTCCAGTCATGACTCTTGGCGCCTGGCGCTACAAGTGGATCCTCTATCTTGCACTCGTCGATGTGAAGCCGGATCCTGCTAATGGTCCACCGGAGTTCAGGGGCGAGTATCAGAAGTACCGCTATGTAGATGTATATGATTATCGTAGCGTACTTGCTGAGGAACAGCACAAGAAGACTTTCTTCTTCGTAAGGACTCAAATGAGAACAATCGGAAAGATGATTGAAAGGCTTCAAAAATGATATTGGAATTCAAAACTCAATTATGGTTTTCTGATAGTTTGAATTGAGCTTATCAGGAATAGCTTTTAAATACAGTATAAAAAATATTTAATTTAATTGTTTGTGATATCATTATATGTGAATTCTCATTGTTTATGATATCATTCAACAATGATAATTTATGAGATGTGCTGCACTGCGAAAGGCCATCCACCCGTTGTCAGTCGAAGACGAGGGAGAGCACAAGGTCCTGCTCATAGTCGCCAAAGTGTTTGCCATAGAGATTGAAGCCTCTTTTGTTCACGGCGTCGTCCTTGTTTCCGATCCTGATCTTGATCGAGTTCGAGACCTTGTCCAGTCCGTAGTCGTCAATGGTGAGCTCGCTCTGGCGGATGCGGTTGAGTATCGTGCCGACGCTTGTCAGCTCAAGCGTGTACAGGAGGCCGAACTGGCTCGCGTTCCACCAGATTGGAGTGATCCTTCCACGCCTCTTGCCGTAGTCGCCAGGGCAGGTGAAGGTGGCCGCTTCGATGTCATTGACCCAGATTGTGATGTCGCTGGGCCAGTCCTCGTTGTAGAAGGGCGCTTCGCTCGAGGCTTCGAAGGTGAAGATGAGACGTTTGGGCTTCTTGTTGAGGCCTTCGACAGGGATGGGGAACGAGTATTCGATGAAGCCGCTGCTTGTCCAGACAAGTTCGGCGTTCATGCGCTCCGGAATGAAGAATTCCGATGGAGCGTTGTCGCAGCTGATGATCTCATTCGCGGAGCACATTCCACAGGTCGGGTGTATCTCACAGTCCGTGAAGGCTCCTACTGGCATGGACACGGATGTGGAGAAGTTCTTCCTTCTGCCCTCGACAAGGCCGATCTCGATCTTGTCCATCGTCCTTGAGCACAGCTTCATGGTGCCCCTCTCGCCAGGAAGCATCTCGCTCTGGATGATTCCCGCATCCTCGAGGACACGGATGTGCAAGGCTGCGGTGGACTGCGGAATGCCTACGAGCTGGGCTATCTCGCTGATGTTCAGGCTCGTGTTCACAAGATGCGAGATTATGTCCAGCCTTTCTTCGTTCGCGAGCGCCTTGGCGATCTTCCTTACTTTGGCCCTGTCTTCTATGTTGAGTCTCTCGTTGCGTGCCATGCTGGCATTATAACAGAAAAACTGGATTAAACTAGTTGAAAATCGCGATTTTTCGCGATTTGCAAAAAATATTTTTCAAGAATTATGTTATTTTATGTTGCAAACAGCACATTTTGGTGCTTAACATCAGGTATCCAAAGCAAGGAGGATGTGATGAAAAAAGGAAAGAATCACCTTGTATGGGTGCTGGCGCTGGCCATGATGCTCTTCGCGCCGCTCGCGCTTTGCGCCTCACCCAGCAGCGAGACTACGAGCTCGGATGACCAGGTGCTGGACATCGCCGTCTTCGGTGGCGGCTACGGTGACGAGTACTGGTACGAGATCGTAGAGCTCTTCGAAGAGTCCCATCCTGGAGTGACTGTCAACATGCAGATCAGTCCAACCATCGGACAGATCATCACGCCGCAGATTGCGGCCGGAAACTGGCCGGACTTCATGTGCTGCAACGGCAACGACACTCAGGGCCTCATCACGACGATGAAAAGGGAGCATGCGATCGCGGACATCACAGATGTCTTCGATGGGCCATCATACGACGATCCGTCGGTCACTGTGCGCGAACAGATGATGAATGGCCTTCTGGACAGCCGCAAGTACGCTCCATACGGCGATGGAAGGATCTACTTCGCTCCTTTCAACTGCGGACCGACCGGACTCGTCTACAACAAGACGCTCTTCGAGAAGAACGGCTGGAGCCTGCCGAAGACATGGGACGAGTTCTATGCGCTCGGCGATGAGGCGGCGAAGCAGGGCATCAGCCTCTTCACCTATCCTGGTATCTACCCCTATTACTGGGAGCACATGCTCTTCGCAGCGGTCGCGGCCCACTGTGGCGTGGATGCCGTCAACGCGATGATGAGCTACGAGGAGGGAAGCTGGGACAATCCTGAGGTCAGAGAGGTCCTCGAGGCCTTCGTAAAGGCTGGGCAGGGCTACATCCTTCCCGGTTCCGAGGCCCTTAACCATACCCAGAGCCAGAGCGAGCTCATGATGGACCATGCGCTCTTCATCTCTACAGGAAACTGGGTTGCAAGCGAGATGGCTGATGCTCCTAGAACTGAAGGCTTCGAGTTCGCAATGGCTCCCGCACCGACTGTCAGTGACGACGAGTCGAGCTTCATCAGGAATGATGGCGACACCTTCATCATCCCGGCCGAGGCCAAGGACCAGGATCTGGCGAAGGAGTTCCTCCGCTTCCTCTACAGCGAAGAGTCCGTCAAGCTCTTCGCCGAGAAGTCGAATGGCGTCTATGCCCTTGCTGACGCGCTTGAGATGGTCGAGGGCATCGTCAGCGATGAAGTGTATCAGATGTACAGCGTCAACAACGATCCTTCAGTCTCCACAGTCGTCGCAGTACTGGATGCCGTGCCTGATGGATGCAACGTCATCCCCAACGATGTGATCTGGAACCCTGTTCCCGACGTGCTTTCCGGAAGGATGACGATCGACCAGTGGGTCGACCAGATCGAGGCGGCCTACGCCGAGATCAGAAGCTACATGTAGAAATGGAGCGGAGGTGGGAAATGCCAAAGGCAAAGAACATGGGAAGAGCCATTTTCACGATTGTGGCGCTTTTCCCTCCATTGGTGATCACAATCGCCTTTCTGGCGGTTCCCGCCATACGCGCCTTCTTCCTTTCCTTCACCGATGCCAACGCACTTGGCATCGGTGGAGTGGATTTCATCGGTCTCGAGAACTATCGCTACATGTTCAGCGACCAGGTCTTCATCAAGGCCTTCGTCAACACGCTGGTGCTGCTTGTGGCGGTGCCTGTGGTGACGATAGCGGTCAGCCTGGTCCTTGCCGAGATACTCAACCGCTCAGGGCTCAAGGAGGCCGCCTTCTACCGCACAGTCTTCTTCTTCCCGAGCATCATCTCGCTTACTGTCGTCGCCATCGTCTGGTCGTTCATCTTCCATCCGACACTTGGTCTGGTGAACACGATGCTCGACGCTCTGCACCTGTCCGCCTTGAAACATTCCTGGCTCGGGGACGCTTCGACTGCGCTCGCATCCGTCGGCTTCACTCTGGTCTGGCAGGCGGCGGGATACTACATGGTGATGCTGCTTGCGGCTATCAGTTCGATAAGCCGCGACTACTACGAGGCGGCGACCATAGACGGAGCTTCGGCAATCAGGCAGTTCTTCTGCATCACTTTGCCTGAGATCAGTGGGATCATAATCATCACCCTGATCCTCTCGATGTCCGGAACGCTCAATCTCAGCTTCACTTTGACGACAATCATGACGAACGGAGGCCCGAACAACGCATCCCTCGTCCTGTTGAAATACATCTACAATCAGGGCATGACGAATGGAAACTTCGGCTATGCGATGGCCATGACAGTCTTTACGCTGGGCTTCACTATCATCCTTTCCATCGTCGTGCAGAAAGTGCAGAGGAGGGCGGAAGGATGAGGATCAGAGCCTCCAGAATCGTGTTGCGCATCTTCATGGTGCTTGTCACACTCATCGTCATCTATCCCTTCCTGTGGAGCATCCTCTCGTCCTTCAAGACGAATACGGAGTTCCTGGCAGACCCCTTCTCGCTGCCATCGCACATAAGTTTCGACAACTACCTCAGGGCGCTTGAGAAGTCCAACATACTGGGCAACTTCCTCTCTTCGCTGATCGTCGTCGTCCTGACGCTCGCCCTGGTCGTCGTCTTCACTGTGCCGGCCTCCTATGTCCTGGCGCGTTTCCGCTTCCCCGGTCGGCGTCTCGTCAGGATCTTCTTCATGTCGCTGATCTTCGTTCCAGTGTCGCTGATCATGATTCCGCTCTTCTCGTTCCTCAGTTCACTGGGCATGCTCAACAGCCGCATCTCTCTTACCCTTGTCTATGCGGCGATGCTCTATCCATTCTCGATCTTCCTGTTGTCAGGCTATATGGTGGGCATACCCAAGTCCTATGAGGAGGCGGCCGAGATGGATGGCGCAGGACTGCTGCGCATCCTCGTCTCCATCATTGTGCCGCTCTCGAAGAGCGGACTGTTCACAGTCATCCTTCTGGATGCGATGAACGCATTCAACGAGTATGCTGTCGCGCTGGTCCTGATTACGGATCCAGGCAAACAGACGATTCCGGTCGGCATCGCGACGCTGTTTGAGGCGCAGCGCTATGCGACGGACTGGGGTGCCCTCTTCGCGGCGCTGACGATAGTGATCGTTCCGACCGTCATCTTCTACGTCGCAGGTCAGAAGTATCTGATCGAGGGTGTCAATGCTGGTGGAATCAAGGAGTGAAAGGGATATGAGGGAGAAACTGTCGCTTGATGGAAAGTGGTCGTACAGACTGGTCACACAGGAGGGGAAGGAGCTTTCAGGTCAGATCAATGTCCCCTATCCAGTGGAGAGTCCACTGTCCGGAGTGGGATACAAAGGCTTTGTAAGGAGTCTGAACTATTCACGTTCCGTGAAGCTTCCACCAATACATGGCCGCATCATAATTTCTTTCATGGCAGTGGACTACAAGTGTGTCTTGTCAGTGAATGGCCATGAGGTGGGACAGCACAGGGGTGGCTACAGTCCATTCAGCTTCGACATCACACGATTCGTCGTCGAAGGCGTGAACGAAGTGTCCCTGGATGTCATTGATGATGTGTCACAGGTGAACCAGCCAAGGGGAAAGCAGTGTGTCGATCCCGACCCCCATGGCTGTTTCTATACGAGGGTGACAGGCATATGGCAGAGCGTCTGGATCGAGGAGCGGGCCGATGTGCACATCCAGGATCTGAGGGTCGACTCGTCCAATGCGGACGGTAATGTGGACTTCTTCATCAGCCTCAGCGGCAGGGCGGAATGCGAAGCCGTCCTGCTGGTCGATGGAGTGGAGGTGGAGAGGTCAGCCTCCGACGACACCCATCTCCACATCCACCATCGTGTGGATGACCCACGACTGTGGAGCCCTGACGATCCTCAGCTCTACAGCTATGAAGTCAGACTCGGCGAGGACTCCGTCTCAGGCCATTTCGGCTTCAGGAGCCTGACCTGGTCGACAGATGGAATCCACATCAACGGAAAGCGGACTGTGCTTGCCCTCGTCATGGACCAGGGCTATTACGGGGATGGAATCTACACTCCCACAGGAGAGGAGGAGTTCGAACGAGACATCAGGCTCGCGAAATCGCTCGGCTTCAATGGAGCGCGGCTGCATGAGAAGGTCTTCCCTGAGGCTTATCTCGTACTTGCAGACCGTCTCGGCTTCCTCGTCTTCAACGAGTACCCTTCCTGGGGACTTGATTCCACTTCGATGGACACTTTCGACATCATGGCAAAGGAGTGGTCAGAGTGCGTCACCAGGGCTTCTTCCCATCCTTCCGTCATCTGTCACGTACCTTTCAACGAGACGGTGATTGGACAGAATGATGAGCTGATCCGGAAGGTGTATGAACTGACCAGACAGCTCGACCCCTCGCGGCCCGTGATAGACACAAGTGGATTCTACCATGTCGTGACTGACATCTACGACATCCACGACTATGAGCAGGATGCCCAGGTCCTGGTCGACAACTACCAAGGGCCTTTGGGCTCACTTGGCCACGACCAGTACAGGGGAAGGTATGGCTACGACGGCAAGGTTCCGCTTTTCATGAGCGAATTCGGCGGGACATACTATGACCCTGAAAACTTTCCCTCCGGCCTCTTTCCAAAGCAGGATGAGGCCTGGCTCAAATGGCCTCCAGTGAAGAGTGAGGAGGACTATGTCCAGCGTCTAGTCTCGCTGATAGACGCGCTCTCGCTGTGTCCATTCATCGGTTTCTGCCTGACCCAGCTGTATGATGTGGAGGCCGAGATCAACGGCCTGTTCACAAGCGACAGGAAACCGAAGTTCTCGCTCGCCTCATATGCGAGGATTGCTGGAGCCATCGGAAGCTACAGAAGGAGGGAAGGGAAATGATGGAATGGCTGTGCATAGGCGATTCGATAACCGAGAGGAATTTCAGGACAAGTCTGAACTACCACGACTATGTCGCATCCAGGCTGGGACTGGAAGTCTTGAACGAAGGGTTCAGCGGGACAGGTTTCCTCAGGGACTTCGAAGGCAATGTGAACTACCTCAAGCGGCTGCGGATGATTGAGCCCAAGCCTGGAATCGTGACCGTCATGGGCAGTTTCAACGACTGCTCACTGCTTCATGAAGGCTTCGAGGGAAACTTCGAGAAGGCCCTTGAAGAACAGATGGACAAGTACTTTTCGATTCTTCTCGGCTTCTATCCGACAAGCCTCGTCGCGGCCATCTCGCCAAGTCCCTGGTGCACGCATTATGGCACTCAGCCATATGTCGAGATCATGCGCCGTGTGAGCGCAAGGCATTGCATTCCCTTCCTCGACCTGTGCACCCGCTCTCCACTTAGGCCATGGGAGGCTGAGAACAACAGAAAGTACTTCTCCTGCGCAGCCGCGCCTGATGGGGACGGTGTACATCCGAATGAGCTTGGCCACAAGCTGATCGCTGCAAGAGTGGAGGCCTTCCTGAGGGAGAACTGGCCTTTCTTCTGAATCCTTCTTGATTGTCAGTGCTGGCCACTCATGACATGCCGATTTGTCCGTCTGGCCAGATAGCCACAAGGCCGCCACATACCTGAAGCAAGAATAGCTTTGCCCACCATTTTCCGAGAGCAGTACGAATCAGGACCAGGAGACCGTTTCCAGCATTCCTCCCCATCTGGTCGAGAAGTCGAAAAGACATCTCAGGATTTGAGACTTGCGGATGATATGAAGGGTGAAGCAGATTCTGGAGGAATGTATGGTCAAAAGAATTGTCGGCATGCTTGTAGGAGCTTTTCTCGGCTAGGCGGTTTTGATTCCGGCCGTAAATCCACTCATTTGCATCATTGCAGGAGGAGTTCTCAGTTTCGCCATTCCAATCGTATCGATCATTGCTGCAATCTTTTTCCTGCTTGTCGGATCAGGCTACGGAAAAGAGCGGCGGAGGAGATGAGAAGCGGCTATTTGTGCTTGAATGTCGTGTATGCTCAGGTATCAGCCCCCCCCCCAAAAAAAAATCAGTTGGAGGGCATGATACTTATAGCAGAATCAAAAAAATCAATTTATATATACTATTTTTATTCTTTTATTAATATATTTATACAGCTATATAACGCATAAATTATGATATAATTATACTTTAAAAAACCTATCTAAACATAAATCTGCGATATTGACTGAATAGCATATCGAATGAAAGAGTTGTAGTTTTACCAGAAGCTTTCCATTCAGTTCTTGTGGGATTGGATTGGATTGCAATCGGTTCTGATTGCGAAAACATGTATGTTTGCTTCATGTGTAATAGATTATATTAAAAGGATTGTAATAATAATTGAATTGATAATATATTGATTCAAATGTAAATGTCATTTGAATAATAATAACAACTTAGGATTATATATTATAATTATATGATTGATTGGTTGTAATAATGCAATACATGACATTCTATTTTATAAGAATCATATCAATCAAATAGGTCAGTTCTTCTTCAGCTTGCTCAAGAAGTCGTCGAGCATGCTTATCCTGTCTTCGGTGCTCTTCGTGTACATGTCCTCGTCTTCCGTGAAGAGGCTTTCTGGAATCTCTTCGAGGAAGCGGGAGGGAAGGGCGATGTGGCTTTCTCCCATGCGGTCCTTCCTCTTGGCGCAATGGCTGATTGTCAGCTCCTTGCGGGCCCTTGTGATCGCAACATAGAAGAGCCTCCTCTCCTCGTCGATGTTTCGCATGTCCTCTTCAAGGGCACGTGATGAGGGAATGATGTTTTCTTCGACACCGGCAAGGTAGACAGTGTCGAACTCGAGGCCCTTCGAGGCATGCATGGTCATGAGGTTGACCTTACCTTCATCCCTGTCAGCATTGTCCTTGCCATCAAGGCTCATGAGATTGAGGTAGTCCCTCAGCGTGGAGTCCGGGTTGTTCTTCTCGAAGCGGGCTATGCGTCCGATGAGGAACTCGAGCGACTTCATCTTGAAGTCGATGAGCTTGGGCTTGTCTGGATATTCTTCATAGAGCATGTCCCTGTAGCCGATCTCATCGATGATCTGCCTGAGGAGGTCCGCCTTCCTGTTGTTCTGGTTGATGTTCTGCCAAGCGAGGAGCTGCTTCGAGAACTGCTTGATCGCATCCTGGCTCTTCCCCTTGACAGGCGAGTCGGCTGCATAGGCGAATTCGGTCAGGGCATCGAAAAGCGAGATCTTCTTCCTGTCCGCATAGGAGCGAAGCTTCTCGACGCTCACGCGGCCGATCGAGCGCCGTGGCGTGTTGATGATCCTCAGGAGGCTGGCATCGTCGTCGCTGTTGACGATGAGCTTGAGATAGCATATGAGGTCACGCACCTCCTTGCGGTCGAAGAAGCTCGTTCCTCCTGAGACCTGGCACTGGATGCCATTCTCCATGAGCGCGTTCTCAAGAGTGGCGAGCAGGGAGTTGGTGCGCACAAGAACGCCGAAATCCGAGTAGGGGATGCGGGCCTCCTTGTGCCTCTTCCTGATCCCTTCGGCGATCATGAAGGCCTCTTCCTCCTCGTCCTCAGGCATGATCATGTAGATGTTGCTTCCCTTGTCCCCGTCGGTCCAGAGTTTCTTATCCTTGCGCTCCTTGTTGTGGACGATGAGTGTATTGGCAGCTTCGAGGATGGTTCCAGTGGAGCGGTAGTTCCTTTCCAGCTTGTATTCTTTCCGTTCTGGGAAATCCTGTTCGAACATCACTATGTTCTGATAGTTCGCTCCGCGCCAGGAGTATATGCTCTGGTCGTCGTCGCCGACGACACAGATGTTCCTGTACTTCTTTGCGATCATCGAGATGAACCTGTACTGGAGGAGAGACGTGTCCTGGAACTCGTCCACCATGATATAGCGGAATCGGTCCTGCACCTTCTCGAGGATGTCAGGACACTTCTCGAAGATGCGGATTGGCAGGAGGATGAGGTCGTCGAAGTCGACGACATTGTATGCCTTCTGACTCAGCAACCACTCCTGATAGATCTCATTGAGCGCACTGTCCTTCTTCTCGATCTCCTTCGCCCGTCCTGTCTTCAGGTCGCTGAAGAGCTGGAGGAGGGTGAAGGTGTTGTAGTCGCCGGCCTCGTAGCCGAGCGATGTGATCACCTGCTTGAGGAGTGCCGTGTTGTCGTTCGTGTCGTAGATGGTGAAGTTGTTCTTGTATCCAAGGTGCTGGATGTACTGCTTGAGCAGCCCAAGTCCGAAGGAATGGAAGGTGGATGTGGTCAGTTTCTTCAGAGGAAGACCAGTTAGGCTCCTGATGCGCTCGCTCATCTCCTTGGCGGCCTTGTTCGTGAAGGTCAGTGCCAGGATCTGCCTCTCGTCGATGTCGTGCTCGAGCATGTTGGCGATACGGTAGGTGATCATCCGGGTCTTGCCGCTTCCAGCTCCTGCGATGATGAGGCTGGGCCCTTCGATGTCGCGGGCGCAGGCCGCCTGTTCCCTGTTCAGCTCCTTGTCAAGATCAAGTCCCATAGACGGGGAGGCTAACCAAGCTGGCCCGCTTCAGTCAAGAGCCTGTCCAAGGCCTCCTTCTCCTCCTCGTAGAAGCATCCGAGCACACCGGCATAGCGCTTCTTCCAGGGCTTGTTCCTTCCGCAGTAGTGGATGAGGCAGCAGTCCTTCCTCACGCTCTGGGCACTCATTCGGTTCGCTGGCTGTCGTGCAATGTTCGCAAGAAGCATAATGCGGTCGGAGAGGTTATATCGAAGACTGTCGACGAGGGCTATCCTCTCTCCGTAGAGCGCCATGACGATGTCCTGGTCTGGGAGTATGAAGGCTCCACCCCTTTTCTCGATCAATGTGAAAATGCTTGTGGAGTTGAAGTCCTTTCTAAGTGAAGCGATATTCATCAACATGACTCCTGTATTGATGTAAGGTGCTTCGCTGTCGAAATCCAATCCAAGTCGTATCGCATTGATTGTAGTCAATGTCCTTTTTGTATGGGTGCAAGCGATGATATACTTGTCTTTTATATCATAATCATACAATTCAACGAGAGGATTTATGCATATTACATCTGCATCCAGGTAAAGTATCCTATCGACTTCATTTGGAAGCAGTATAGGCGAGAAGAGGCGGAAGTAGATCTCAAGTGGATAGCGTGAGCTTGTCGGCGAGCCTTGCAGCCTGTCCTCGTCGAAATGGATGAAGGAGATGTGGCAAGAGGATGAGGATAGAAGCGAAATCCTCATCTTGTCCTCCTGTGTGAGGTCCCTGTTGATGATGTGGACATCAAGGGGGCCAAGCTGGCCGTGCCTGAGGACGGAGCTGAGCGAGACCATCATCTGCTCGACATAGGAGCGGTTGATGCAATACAGGAGATGCCTCATCACCCCTCCACTTCAATCGCGTCTGCAGGGCACATCTCGGCGCAGCAGTAGCAGCGGATGCACTTGTGTGTGTCAATCTCGATCCTGTCGCTGTGGCTGAGGGCCTTTGCCGGGCAGATCTTCATGCATCTGAGGCAGTGGACGCACTTCGCGTCGTCGAAGCGCGGAGCTGGGCGCATCTTCTCCTTCCGCCTCTTCAGACCACGGGTGAAGAAGGGGAGGATGAGGGAGGAGAAGAGGCCTCGAGGCTTGTCTACATCAATCTTCTGGAAGTCGGCGACAGTGAGCTTGTGGGCGTCGAGGATGCTGTAGACTTCCCCTTCCATCCTGTGCCCCTTTTCCTGGGCGGCTGCCAGTACAGGTATGTCGTGCCAGTCGTAGCCCATGATGATGGCCTGGGCCTTGTCGACGAGGTAGGCGTCGGCTCCTCCCAGCAGGAGGCCCAGGTGTCTGAGTGTGCCGTTTGCGGGGCCGGCACCTTCCATTGCGATGATGCCGTCGATGAAGGCGTAGGAGACCTTGGCGAGTGAAAAGAGGCTTGTGATGAAGGCGGCGAAGTCCTCCCTCGAGGGATGGCGCAGATGCATGGGGCTCTTGTTGAGGCCCGGCATGATGCCGAAGAGGTTCTTGACGGCACCTGTCGTGTACATCAGCTGGTGCGTCTTGAACTTCGCGACGGAGATGGTCATGTCGACTTCATCCAGGACGCGGGCGATGTGTACGCTCTCGCCATTGTCCAGGTTCTTCGTGACGGGAGAGTCGCTGAAGTCGACCCAACGTGCTCCACTCTCTTCGCAGACAGCCGCAATGCCACATGAGCGTGCAGAGAAATGGGGCGTATGGAGGCCGGGAGAGTCTCCGACGAGGACTTCGCCGGCGCCCCTTTCCTGGCACAGCCTGATTACGGCCGCGACGACTTGCGGATTGGTCGTAATCCCCTTCTCGACAGGACTGTCGGAGAGGATGTTCGGTTTCACAAGGACGCGCTTTCCCTTGACATCGGGAAATGCTGAGGCGTCTGCGACCTCTTGGATCCTGGCGTAGACCTCTTCCTTGCTGTAGTTCTGGCATTTTGTGATTGCAACTGTGTCCATGGTTTCAGATCTTCCTGAGAAGGCAGTAGTACAGCGGACCAAGTCCTCCGCTGCTGTCAGGCATGATGATGTATCCGTGCTCCCGCTTCTCGGCGCGTGGATTGTCGAGCATGATCTCTTCCACAAGCCCATGCTGGCGCGTGAAGAGCTTTGCGACAACGGCCTCGTCCTCCTGGGGGTTGACCGAACATGTGGAGTAGAGGAGGTGTCCACCCTTCCTGAGCGCCATGAAGGCCGAGGCGAGGAGGCTGTACTGCTCGATCGCGAGGCGTTTGGGGCGCGAGGGTGACCACATGGCAAGATGCTGGGCGCTCTGTATGACATGCCTCTCGCTGGAGCATGGAGCGTCGAGGAGGATGGCGTCGTAGGCCTCCTTCTCCTTCAGACCCCAGGTCGAGGCGTCACGACAGCTGGTCTGGACGAGGGCGCGTCGGGATTGGTCCAGGTGTTCGTCGAGGACACGGTCAAGCCGTATCTTGCGCTCCCTGGAGCGGTCGTTCGCGACGAGAAGTCCTCCATCCGAGAGGCGTGAGAGGATGACGAGGCTCTTGCCTCCGGGCGCCGCGCACATGTCGAGGACCCGGTCGCCAGGAGCGACAGGAAGGGAGAGGGCCGCGATGATGCTCGCCTCGTCGAGCATGTAGGCCTTGGTGAGCCCTGTGGAGAAGGCTACGGTCTCCTTCTCCTTCGTAAGGGCGGCTTTCAATGTCTGCCACCGGTCTTTGTATATCGCTTCGTAGTAGCTGTCGAAGGCCTGGGACCTCTTCTCGAGCTCCCTCTGGCGCCTTTCCTCATCCTTTCTGCCCATACCAGGAATTTAACCGTTTTCAGGCAAGCTGGCTATAGATTCCTACGTAGAATGCGATCGATCCGGCGAGCACGAAGAGGTGCCAGATGGCGTGGTAGTGGGGAAGCTTCTTCATGGCGTAGAAGATGACGCCGACGGAGTAGAAGAGGCCTCCTATGATCATGAAGGGGACAAGTCCTGAAGGCAGGTAGGGTATCACATCGTTCCAGAAGAAGACGATCATCCAGCCCATCAGGAGGTAGAGGATGGGATGCAGAGGCTTCAGGCGGCCCCAGAAGAAGAGCGTGAAGCCGACGCCGAGCAGTGCGATGACCCACATGCCAAGCGTGAGCCTGACGGTCGTCGGGCTTCCTACATACAGGAGGATGGGTGTGTAGGTGCCGGCGATGAGGAAGTAGATGTTGCTGTGGTCGAGGATGCGGCAGATCCTCTTTCCATTCCCCCTAGGAAGGTAGTGGTAGAGGCCGCTTGCCGTGTAGAGGAGGAGGTTCGTCAGGGCGAAGATGAGCAGGCCTATGCGCAAGGGTGCATTCTGTACGGATGGAAGGATGATGAAGGTGTAGACGAGGCCGCAGAGGGCCAGTGCGGCGCCTATGAAGTGCGTCAGCGCATTCTCCATCTCGGCCTTCCTGTCGTCGTAGCTCTGAAGTGTGATGTGTCTCTCAAGCCAGTTCATGCAACCAAAGATGGCGCTTGTCGAAGCTTTCGCAAAGGGTGGAAATGCACCATTTGCACATAGTGAATTCTCACCAGAGGTCCATCAGGATGGTGATCAGGCCTCCTGAGAGCAGGCCCAGGATGAAGCCTGCGAAGACCTGGGAGAAGGAGTGGCCGAGCATCGTCTTGAGGTGCTCAGGCTTGAAGGGCCCGTCCTTGTGGATGTCAGACAGGAAGCGCGACCACTCGTTGATGACGTCCGCCTGTTTGCCCGCCTCGGCCCTGACGCCCATCGCGTCGTGGATGACGATGATGGAGAAGATGACGCACATCGCGAAAAGCGTGCTTCCGAGACCTTCCCTTATGGCGACGGAGGTCGTCAGCGCGATGACAGTCGCAGTATGCGAGCTGGGCATGCCTCCCGTCGTCAGGAGCATGTGGGCGTTGAACCTGCCTGTGAGGGCCAGGTTGATCAGGGGTTTGAGCACTTGTGCGACCAGCCAGGCTGTGAAGGCGCTGACAAGTGGTGCGTTCAGCAGAATGTTGTTGTCCACACTGACCGATTGTTCCAATTGAAAGCCCATCTGTCAATGTGCTAGATTGCTTCAAAGCGGAATGGAGGTGTGCAATTGAAGCTGAACATCACACAGAAGGTACTCTCCAGCCACCTGGTCGAGGGCCAGCTCGAGCCGGGTAGGGGGATCTCGATCAGGATCGACCAGACGCTCACTCAGGACGCTACTGGAACGATGGCCTATCTACAGTTCGAATCGATTGGGCTGGACAGGGTGCGCAACGAGCTTGCGGTGAGCTACGTCGATCACAATACGATACAGGTGGGATACGAGAACGCGGACGACCACCGCTATCTCCAGTCCGTCGCGGCGGCCAAGGGCGTCGTCTTCTCCAAGGCCGGCAACGGCATATGCCACCAGGTCCATCTCGAACGCTTCGGAGAGTGCGGCAAGACGCTGCTCGGCTCCGACAGCCATACCCCGACAGGCGGCGCTCTGGGCATGGCGGCCATCGGGGCCGGAGGCCTTGATGTCGCCCTGGCGATGGCGGGAGTTCCCTTCCCGCTCGTCTGTCCCAGAGTCGTCAGGATCGAGCTCAAAGGTGCCCTGAGGCCCTTCGTCACAGCAAAGGATGTCATCCTGCGCGTCCTTGAGCGCTTCGGCGTGAAGGGGAACGTCAACACAGTCTTCGAGTATGCGGGCGAGGGAGTGGGGACGCTCACTGTGCCTGAGCGCGCCACGATATGCAACATGGGCGCCGAGTGCGGTGTGACCTTCTCCATCTTCCCTGCGGACGATGTGACGCGCTCCTTCCTCGCCGCCCAGGGCAGGTCCGAGCGCTTCCATCCGCTCGAGGCCGACGAGGGAGCAGAGTATGACGACCATTTCACAATCGACCTTTCCAGTCTCGTTCCGATGGCCGCATGTCCCCATTCTCCCGGCAATGTGAAGCCCGTCAGCCAGCTTGCGGGCCTCAAGGTCGACCAGGTGCTCGTCGGTTCATGCACGAACTCCTCATACGCCGACATCTACAAGGTCGGCCGTCTGCTCGAGGGACGGAAGGTGGCCCCCTCCGTCTCCTTCGGCGTCGCTCCCGGCAGCCGCCAAGTCCTTCTGATGATGGGCCAGGACGGCACGCTCGAGCGCCTTGTGAGGGCAGGAGCGCGCATCCTTGAGACGGCATGCGGATTCTGCATCGGCAACCACCAGAGTCCTGGCAGCAATGCAGTCTCGCTGAGGACGAACAACCGCAACTTCGAAGGGCGCAGCGGTACCGCCAGCGCCCAGGTCTATCTCGTCAGTCCCGAGGTCGCCGCGCTGAGCGCCCTCACTGGCGTCATCACGGATCCTCTGGCCCAGGATGAAGTCAAGGCCGTCGAGCCTCCAAAGGTGGACCACTTCCCCGTCGACGACGGCATGCTCATCTTCCCGCCTGAGGATGGCTCTGATGTCGAGATCCTCCGCGGGCCGAACATCGGCCAGGGACCGCAATGCGAGCCAATGGCCAAGTCGGTCAGGGGAGAAGTGGCGATCAAGGTCGGCGACAAAATCACGACGGACCACATCATGCCTGCCGGTGCCCGGCTGAAGTACCGCTCCAACATACCCGTCTATTCCAACTACGTCTTCGAGAACGTGGATTCGGACTTCCCGCGCCGCGCATCCGCCTTGCGGGATGAGGGCAGGGCCGCCTTCATCGTCGCAGGCCAGAGCTACGGCCAGGGCTCCTCGAGGGAGCACGCCGCCATCTGTCCGATGTACCTTGGCGTCAAGGCCGTCATGGCCCTCTCGATCGAGCGCATCCACCAGGCGAACCTGTGCAACTTCGGCATCCTGCCCCTTGTGATAGCGAGCCAGGAGGACTATGAGGAGCTGCAGATGGGACAGGATCTCGAGATCGACGACGCACCCGGCCAGGTGATGGCGGCGCTTGAAGGCAAGAGCGTCGCTGTCCGCTGCCTGACTACGGGCAAGGTCTATGAGATGAAGCTTGAGATCACTCCCCTCCAGGCAGAGATGCTTGTGGCGGGAGGCAGACTCAACCAGGTGAGGAGCCACATCGATGAGTGAGGAGATCCGGATAGTCTACATTGAAGGTGACGGGGTCGGTCCTGAGATCACGCCTGTCATGATGGCCGTCCTCAATGCGGCCGTACAGAAGGCTTATGGCAATGGGGTGGAGCTCGTCTTCGAGGAGGCTCTTGCCGGTCTCAAGGCCGAGAAGCTGACGGGTGAGAGCCTGCCTGAGGCCACGCTTGAGCGCATACGCGAGGTCGGCCTCGCGATCAAAGGCCCCCTGATGACCCCGGTGGGCAAGGGGAAGCGCAGCCTGAACGTCGCACTGCGCCAGAACCTCGACCTCTACGTATGCCAGCGCCCCGTGCGCCACTTCAAGGGAGTGCCCTCTCCCGTCCTCGAGCCTGACAAGGTCGACATGGTCGTCTTCCGCGAGAACACGGAGGACATATACGCAGGCATCGAGTGGCCGTGTGGAAGCCCCGAGGTGGAGAAGGTCATCCGCTTCCTCTGCGACGAGATGGGGGTCGACCGGATCCGCTTCCCGCAGACGAGCGCCATCGGCGTCAAGCCAGTCTCCAGCGAGGGCTCCAAGCGGCTCATCAGGGCCGCCATCGACTACGCCATCTCAGAGGGGCGCAAGGTCGTCACGCTCGTCCACAAGGGCAACATCATGAAGTTCACGGAGGGTGGCTTCCGCTCCTGGGGCTATGAGCTCGCGAGGCAGGAGTATGGAGCATACGATAAGGAGGGCAGGACCTTCATCCCCGCCGCTGGTGGCGACATCCTCCTGGACGACTGCATCTGCGACGCCTTCCTCCAGAACATCCTGCTGCGCCCACAGGACTACAGCGTCGTCGCGACGCTGAACCTCAACGGCGACTACATCTCCGACGCACTGGCGGCTCAGGTGGGAGGAATAGGCATCGCTCCGGGCGCGAACATCAACTACGAGAGTGGGGCGGCCATCTTCGAGGCGACCCACGGCGTCGCGCCGGACATCGCGGGTCGCGACATCGCCAATCCGCTCTCGCTCGTCCTCTCAGGCGAGATGCTTCTGCGCTACAAGGGACTGGACAAGGCGGCCGACCTCGTCGTCACGGCCGTCGAGAGGACGCTGGAGGACGGCATCCTCACAGCCGACCTCTACAAGCTCGCCAAGGGGCAGAGGCATGTGCGCCTGGTAGGCACGAAGGCCTTTGGCCAGGCCCTTCTGGACAGGCTCTAGAGGCGGCCTTTCGCTTCCAGGGCCCTCAGCACGCAGCCGTTGAGCCAGGGAATGCCCCTCTCGTCGAGCAGTGCCTCGATCTGGGGGCTTCCCGCGCCGGGCTGGATGATGACGGCCCCGATGTCGCCATTGTAGGCCTTGATGAGGTCGTAGCCCCTGTCGGCCCTGATGCACAGGTCGAGGACCTCGATCTTCTCGCCCACTTCGTCAAGGCTTCCAAGCTCCTTGCCCACGGCGTATACGCTGTGGCCGTCGGCGATCAGGGCCTCCTTGATCCTGTATGCGTACTTCTGGGGATTGACTGTGTCTCCGCATACGACGAAGACCTTCCTGTCCATCAGCTCGTCGATATTCATGAATTCACCTCTCGTTTATCGGGATCACCTTCTTCAGCTCAGGTCCGTTGTAGACCTGGCGGGGTCGGCCTATCTTCTGGTAGGGGTCGTGCCTCCACTCGAGCCAGTGGGCGATCCAGCCGGGCAGGCGGCCCATGGCGAAGAGGACTGTGAACATCGAAAGTGGAATGCCCATGATGTGGAAGATGATGCCTGTGTAGAAGTCGACGTTGGGGTAGAGCTTGCGCTCGATGAAGTAGTCGTCCTTCAGCGCGGCCTCCTCCAGCCCCATGGCGACCTCGAGGAGCCTGTCCTCCTTGTGCTCAGCGGCAAGCACCTCCTGGCACATGCGCTTCGCGATCTTCGCCCTGGGGTCGAAGGTCTTGTAGACGCGGTGGCCGAAACCGGAGAGGCGGAAGGAGGAGGACTTGTCCTTCGCCATCGCGACGACGTCTTTGACGTCAAGGCCTTCGGAGACGATGCGGTTGAGCATCTCCATCACTGCCTGGTTGGCTCCCCCGTGCCTCGGGCCCCAGAGGGCGCAGCAGCCGGCGGCGACGGAGGCGTAGAGGTTGGCCTCCGAGCTTCCCACAAGGCGCACGGCCGAGGTCGAGCAGTTCTGCTCGTGGTCGGCGTGGAGGATCAGCAGCTGGTTGAGCGCCTTCACGTGGACCGGGTCGGGATGGTAGTCGACGACGGGGCTGTTGAAGAGCATGTTCAGGAAGTTCTCGCAATAGGAGTAGTCCCAGCGGGGCTCGACGAAGTCGTAGCCGCGGTCCTGACGGTAGGTGAAGGCGGCGATCGTCCTCATCTTCGACAGCAGCCTCGTGACGGTGAGGTCGATGTTCTCCTCCGGATCCCTCTCCTCCATCTCCGGATAGAAGGCCGAAAGGGAGGCCACCATGCTTGCCAGGATGGCCATGGGGTGGGCGCCATGGGGGTAGGAGCGGAAGAAGTTGCGCATGTCGACATGCAGCAGGCTGTGCTTGTTCAGCAGCTGCGTATACCCGCTCCTCTCGGCCACGTTGGGCAGATGGCCCTTGACGAGGAGGTAGGCGACCTCGATGAAGTCGCAGTTGTCGACGAGGTCCTCGATCTCGTAGCCCCGGTAGCGCAGTATTCCCTTCTCGCCGTCGATGTAGCATATGGACGACATGCATGAACCTGTGTTCATATAACCCGGATCGTAGGTGATGTAGCCCGTGTCCGTCCTCAGCGAGTTGATGTCGATGCTGTGGTGGCCCATGTTGTCCGTGATGACGTCAAGCTCCTCACACCTTCCATCGGGAAGTATGAGCTTCGCCTTCTTCTCTTCCTTTATCATCTCGAGCCTCCTTGCTCTTTGACTGGAATATAGCCCAATTGTCCTTGACGAGGAAGCCGGTGGTCTGCTAAGCCACAGCCATGACGAGTGGGATTACTGCAAAGAGGCTCATGCAGCTGGACCGTCTGTCCTATGTCGACATGATCGCCCTGCTGGACCAGAAGGATGGCCATGTGGTCAAGGACGACGATGATGGCATCATCGTGGCCCTGGGCGACCAGATGTGCTCAGTCGCGCGCTTCTGCCCGATACAGGACATGGCAAGCATCATCTCCGGCCGCTGGCCTCTGGTGTGCGTCCACGACGAGGAACTGAGACGCTATCTGATCGAGGATGGCGGCTACTCGAACGAGGAGGGCTGCTGGTCCTATTCCTGGTGGAAGTCATCCATCGAGGTGCCTGAATGCGACTTCCGCGTCCTGGATTCCAGCCACTTCGACGCCATCATGTCCAGCTACAACCTCGCCGACGAGGAGGACATCAGGCGCCATCTCGAGAATGGCGACATCATCGGCGCCTACGTCGACGGACAGCTCGCCGGCTATGTCGGCTTCCACAGCGAGGGCAGCATGGGTATGCTCCACGTTTTCGAGGAATACCGCCGCCACGGTCTTGGAGAGGCCCTGGAGAGGGCTGACATCAGAAGGGCCTTGGAAAGGGGCACCGTGCCATACTGCCACGTCTTCTTCTCGAACCAGGCGAGCCAGCGCCTCCAGGAGAAGATCGGACTGGAGAAGGGCGAGAGGCCAGTGTGGTGGCTCTGGAAGGATTGAGGAGGAGAGGGATATGGACTATTTCACGCAGGACGAGCTGGTCGACATCGCCGACTTCTTCAAGAACTTCGCAGACGTCACGAGGCTGCGCATCCTCTTCCTGCTGCGCTCGGGGGAGGCCAAGGTCAACGACATCGCTTCGGCGCTGGGAATGACGCAGAGCGCGATCAGCGGCCAGCTGAGGGTGCTGCGCTCCTCGCGCCTCGTGCGCTCGCGCAAGGACGGACGCAGCGTCTACTACCGCCTCTCGGACGACCACATAGAGCGGATCCTCTGCACCGGACTGGAGCATGTGGAGGAGCTGTACGAGTGATTTTGCTTCGTCCAAAACGATGACGCGGCTAGAGATGCAAAGTTTTTCGACTTTTTTCCCAAAAGCTATGGCCCTAATCCCCTGAATCTGCTATTAGTACCTTGCCTTGCAGGCAAGCACATCATCTTTCCGGGGGTGGGCGCAGTGATAGAAATCAGGCACCTTAGAAAGGTTTTCGATGATGACACGATTCCGCTCAAGGACATCGACATCACGATCAATGACGGGGATGTGATCAGCATCATAGGCCCCTCGGGCACCGGCAAGTCCACCTTGCTCAGATGCATCAACATGTTGACGGAGCCTACCTCGGGCAGCATCATCGTCGACGGTCAGGACATCACCCAGCGCGGATGCAACCTCAACGAGATCCGCAAGAAGATGGGAATGGTCTTCCAGTCCTTCAACCTCTTCGGCCATCTGACGATCATCGAGAATGTCATGAATCCCCAGATCACGCTCCTTGGCCGCAGCCGCCAGGAGGCCTATGACAAGGCCATGTACCTCCTCCAGCAGGTCGGTCTGGCAAGCAAGGTCTTCAACTATCCGGACGAGCTGTCCGGCGGCCAGCAGCAGAGGATCGCCATCGCCCGCACTCTGGCCATGGATCCCGACATCATCCTCTTCGACGAGCCGACGAGCGCCCTCGACCCTTCGATGATCGGCGAGGTCCAGTCCGTCATCAAGATGCTCGCCAAGAGCGGGCGCACGATGATGATCGTCACCCATGAGATGGACTTCGCGCGCAAGATCAGCAACCGCATCCTCTTCATGTACGACGGCGTCATCTACGAGGAGGGCACTCCCCGCCAGATCTTCGAGCATCCGCAGAAGGAGATCACGAAGCGCTTCATCCAGCGTCTGAGCTCGCTGACCTACCGCATCCAGAGCGCCGACTTCGACGTCGAGGCCATGAACGACGAACTGTCCGCCTATGGCGAGAAGCTTCTGATCGAGGCCGAGAGGCTGAGCAAGCTCTCCGTCGCCTTCGAGGAGATATGCATGAACAACATCGTCCCCGAGAGTGGGGACGACATCGACATCCTCGTCAAGGTCGAGTATTCGGAGAAGCTCGACATACTCTCCATGCTCGTGTGCTACAAGGGCGTGAAGTTCGATGTGACGACTTCCGGCAGCAAGCTCTTCCAGAACCTCCTTGCCGAGCCGACCACCGAGCTGCTCCAGACCGATGTCACCGACGATCCCATGGGCTATGAGCACATGGTCACGATGCGTTTCCGCTGGGTGGAGGAATAAGCCATGAGAAAGATTGCCGCCATCGTGGGCCTGCTGCTCTGCCTGGCTCCCATCTTCGCCGTCGGCGAGTTCACCACCATCGAGGACCTCAATGGTCATGACATCGGTGTCCAGACGGCCGTACTCTACGAGGAGCTGATCCAGGACCGTGTGCCTGACACGACCTTCCAGTACTATACGATGCCGAACGACATGATACTGGCGCTCCAGTCCGGCAAGGTCGACGCCTACCTGATCGAGGAGGTCAGCTACGGTGTCCAGAAGAAGAACCATCCCGAGCTGACTGTGCTCGAGGAGCCGGCAGGATACATCAACGCCACATGCATCATCGGCGAGAACGAGAGGCAGGACAGGCTTCTGTCCGAGCTCAACCAGTTCATCGCCGACAGCTGGGAGAACGGTCTGCTCGACGAGCTCTACGACTACTGGATCGCCGACTTCGATCCGGTCAACGACACTTGTGACGTTTCTGGCTTCACCGGAGAGAACGGGAAGATCGCCGTCGCTGTCGAGGGAGGCTACGAGCCCTTCAGCTTCATAAGCAACGGCCACATCTCCGGCTTCGATGTCGATTTCATCTGCCGCTTCGCCCGCGCCTACGGCTATGAGCCCGAGTTCTACGAAGTGCCCTTCGAGGCCATCGCACCGGGTGTCGAGACGGGCAAGTACGATATCGGAATGAACATCGTCGTCAGCGCCGAGCGCAACGAGACGGGAACCCTTTCCGACGTCTACTACACCACGCCGATCCGCCTTGTCGTCATGGGCGAGTCGGATGAGAGCCAGAGCTTCTTCCAGCAGCTGACAGAGAGCTTCAACAAGACCTTTATCCGTGAGGGCAGGTGGAAGCTCTTCATCCAGGGCGCAGGCATCACGATACTGATCACGGTGAGCTCCATCCTCTTCGGAACCATCCTGGGCTTCCTCGTCTTCATGGCATGCCGCAAGGGCAACGTCTTTGCCAACAGGCTGACAAACGTCTTCCTCTGGCTGATCCACGGCATGCCCACCGTCCTGCTGCTGATGATCCTGTACTACATCGTCTTCGGCTCATCGTCGCTCAGCGGCACCTGGGTGTCCGTCGTAGGCTTCTCCCTGATGTTCGCGTGCTCGATGATCGACATGCTGCGTGTCGGATGCAACGCCATCGGGCGGGGCCAGTTCGAGGCTTCCCGCGCCATGGGCTACTCGGATGGTCAGAGCTTCTTCCGCATCATCCTGCCCCAGGCGGCCCAGCACTTCCTGCCGATCTACCGCAACGAGGTGGTGACGCTGATCAAGGAGACCTCCGTCGTCGGCTACATTGCGGTCCTCGACCTGACCAAGATAAGCGATCTGGTCAGAAGCCGCACCTACGAAGCCTTCTTCCCCCTGATCGTCACTGCGATCATGTACTTCGTGATCAGCGCAATCATGACGCGCTGCGTGACGCTGGTCGAGAAGAAGATCAACCCCCGCCTCAGGAAGAAGGACAAGATCCTCCGTGGCATCAAGGAGCAGGACTAGGTCCGGCTCCAGACAATCTGGACACATCAAGGGCAGGGCCGTGTGGCCCTGTCTGTGTATTCAGGTTTGGAAAGATCTGAAACGGAGACTTGCTTCGCAACGTCCTCCCGAATCAGTCGCTTGATGTAGCCCTGAATGCTGTCCTGACTCCTCAGCTGACGGATTATGTCAGCGTCTGTCGTGTCTGTCAGGCGAAGGGAGAAGTTGACCTTGTGTGCCTTGTCATAGCGCTGTTTCGCCGTAATTCCATCTCCAATCTTTCTGCTCATGGCAAGCCTCCTGCGTGTATTGTATTCATTCGGATGAATTCTCAATCCATGTCGTTTCGAATGACACACTCATTCTAAAAATAATCGACTGAGAAGGATGTGCCATGGTTTGAATTTGGCTGGAGCGATGTTCTTGTAGTATTAAACCTCGTTGAATATGGGTATAATCTTGACATGGAGCATGTGGTCAGTCCTCTCAGCTTAAAAGTCGTCATTTGCGAGGTTGCATCCACTCATCTGGCAGCCTCTATACATGAACCTGGGCAGCTGAGATTGATTGGTTGGATGACTGCTGCTGAATCGATTGTTCGAGGTGAACGATGAGTTCGTACAAGCCGCCATTTACAATTTCTGCAGAGATGACTGTCCTGGTCTCTGAAATCAGTGAGGAGCTGGGACGGATTTCTGCATTTGGCAGTGGCCCTGCTACGCCTCATCTACGCAAGGCAAACCGTATCCGTACTATCCATTCGTCACTCGCGATTGAAAACAACACTCTGACGATCGACCAGGTGACTGCAATCATCGATGGTAAAAGGGTGCTTGGGAATCCACTTGAAATCCGAGAGGTCCGCAACGCATACGATGCCTATGAGCTGATGCAGCATTTGGAGCCACTGTCACTTGACGATCTTCTCAGGGCCCATGGTGCAATGATGGAGGGCCTTATCCCTGACAATGGCAGATTCCGCTCAAGCGGGGTGGGAGTCTTTGATGGGGAAAGGTTGGTGCACATGGCACCTCCGGCAAAACTTGTGCCAGGACAGATTGCCGACCTCATCGATTGGTACAGACAATCCAGACTTCACACTTTGATAAAAAGCGCAGTATGGCATTATGAGTTCGAATTCATCCATCCTTTTTCTGACGGCAATGGCAGGATGGGGAGGATGTGGCATACTCTGTTGTTGGGCAAGTGGAAGGAACTGTTCTATTGGTTGCCTGTCGAGGAGCTTATCCAGACGAGACAGGATGAATACTATTCAGCCCTCGCAAAAGCGGACAGGATTGCCGACAGTGCTTGTTTCGTTGAGCTGATGCTTGAAATTATAAGGGACAGTCTTAAACGATTGTCCCTTGCGGAGAATGATACCGACCAAGTCGACGATCAAGTGACCGACCAAGTCGGCTATTATGCTGACGACAACATGAAGCGTCTGCTTGCTTTGCTTGGTAGTGCTTCTTTGTCGGCTGTTGAGCTGATGGAGGGACTTGGTCTCAAGCATCGTCCTACATTCCGGCAGAACTATCTCGATCCGGCCTTGAGAGCGGGACTCATCGAGCGGACAATCCCAGATAAACCAAACAGCAACAAACAGAAGTATCGGCGAGTGGTTCAGTCCTGATTTCCTTCGAGTATGCCCACCAGCTCCTCGAGCGGGATGCCCACGATGTTCGACCAGGAGCCCTCGATCCTCTCGACGAGGCGCCAGCCGTTGAGCTGGAGGCGGTAGCCGCCTGCCACACCCTTCCATTCTCCACCTTCGATGTAGCTGTCGACCTCTGCTGGTGTGAGGGAGCGGAAGAGGAGGCGTGAGTGGGCGGCCCCCGTCCTCATGCCCTTGCCCGGGATGTGGAGCACATAGCCCGTGACGATGTCCTGCCACTGGCCACAGAAGGCTGTGATCATCCTCCTTGCATCAGCCTCGTCGTGCGGCTTTCCAAGCATCCTGCCATGGAAGGAGACCATTGTGTCGAGGGCCAGTGCGAGGCGGGCGGGGTCGAAGTCGGCGCTGGATGCGAAGGCGTCCATCTTCCCCTTCGCGATGTGGCATACGATCTGGCCAGGTGTTGTGGCCAGACCCCTGTCCTCGTCCGTGTCCTGAGGATAGGAGCGGAAGTCGACTCCACAGTCCTTCAGCAGCTGGATGCGGGTGGCGGAGCCGCTTGCAAGGTCGATGGGGGAGAGGAGGTGCGCCGCCTTGTGCGCGAGCTTTGAGTCTAGAGTGGGCTTTTCAGTCATCACCAAGCTCCTCCAGCTGCGTCGACAGTTCGAACCACTTTTCGTTGAGCTCCTCGACCTGGGCCTCCAGCGACTCCTTGTCCTTCACGAGGGTCGAGATCCTGGCCCCGTCGCTGTAGACCTCGGGCAGGGCCATCTGGCTGTCGATGTCCCTGATTCTGTCCTCGAGGGAGGCGACTGTCGCGAGGGTCGCGTCAGCCTCCTTCTTCAGCTTCTGCGCCAGATTGCGCCTCTCCTTCTGGGCGCGGTGGTCGATGGCTGTGGCCGAGACCTTCGCTTCTCTCCTGCCAGGCTCCGCCTTGCTGATGTAGGCCTTCTCCTTCTCCTCGAGCTTGTACTCGAAGTAGTCGTAGTCGCCTTCGAAGAAGACGGGCTGATCATCGTCGCTGAGGTAGAGGATGCGTGTCGCAAGGTTCTTGATGAAGTGCGTGTCGTGGCTGACGAAGACGACAGTGCCGTCGTAGGCCTTGACCGCTTCCAGAAGCATGTCCTTCGCGTTGATGTCCAGGTGGTTCGTAGGCTCGTCCAGGAGCAGGAGGTTCGCTGGGTGGAGGAGGATCTTCAGCAGGGCCAGCCGGCTCTTCTCTCCGCCAGAGAGGACAGACACGCGCTTGTCGACATCATCCCCCTGGAAGAGGAAACTGCCAAGCAGCTTCCTCAGGCGTGGGATGTCCCTGGTGTCAGCGATGGACTCGACTTCCTGCAATACTGTGTTGGCAGGGTCGAGGGTCTTCTCGCTCTCCTGTGCGTAGTAGCCGCGCCTGAGACCGGCTCCGTCCCTGATCGTGCCCCCATGGTCGGCGTCGACGCCGGCCATCAGCCTGAGCAGGGTCGACTTTCCCGTCCCGTTGCGCCCCGCGATGGCCAGGCGCTCGCCCTTGCGCACGATGAAGCTCAGGTCGCGGAAGATGACATGCTCTCCGTAAGCCTTGGCCAGATGCTCCACGATGAGGACGTCGTTGCCGCTGTGCGGAGCAGGGGGGAAGGAGAAGGAGAGCTTCCTGAGGTGCTCAGGGATCTCGATCCTCTCCATCTTCTCCAGGGCAGTGACACGAGACTGGACTTGGCGGGCCTTGGTCGCCTTGTAGCGGAAGCGCTCTATGAAGCGCTCAGTCTTCTCGATCTCGTCCTGCTGGGCCTCCCAGCGTCGTTTGAGCTCCTCGATCTGGGCCTCTCTCTGCCTGAGGTAGCTCGTGTAGTTGCCGCTGTAGCGGGTGAGCCTGCCCTTGAAGAGCTCGTATACTGTGTCGACCGTATCGTCGAGGAAGTCGACGTCGTGGCTGACAAGCATCAGGCCACCGTCGAAGGCCTTCAGATAGGCCTTGAGCCAGACGATGGCCTCGATGTCGAGGTAGTTCGTCGGCTCGTCCAGGAGGAGGATGTCGGGATCCTCCACCAGGATGCGGGAAAGGGCTATGCGCATCTGGTAGCCGCCGGAGAACTCCCTGGCCGGCCGGGTGAAGTCGCCGCGGTGGAAGCCCAGGCCCTGGAGGATCTGCTCGATGCGGCCGCGCCTACGCTCGTATGCGACCTCCTCGAGCTTCTCCTCGATCTCGTTGACGCGGCCAAGCTTGGCCTCGTAGTTCGCCTCGTCCAGCTCGCCTCTGAGCCGCTCGGCCTCCTCATGGAGCAGGCGGAAGCGTTCGTAGCCTTCCTCCGCGATGTCGTAGACGGTCTTGTCAGGCAGGACGATGTCGGACTGGGGCAGATATGATATGCAGATCCCCTTCGTCTTGGAGAGCGTCATGCTGTCGGCGGCGATCTGGCCGGTGACGACCTTCAGCAAGGTCGTCTTGCCGCAGCCGTTGGCTCCCGCCAGGGCTGCACGGCTGTGCCCATCCAGCGTGAAGGAGACATCGCTCAGGATGTCCCTCTCTCCAAAGGAGAGGTTGAGGTTCTGAATCTGGAGTGTGACCATGAGCGTCATTTTGCCCCTTTGTCGAGAGCGTGTGCAAGTGCTTGCATCCTATTCGTTTTAGTGCATTTCTATGCACTTTGCTTGCATTTTTCAGTACAACACTCTATAGTCATGGGACAAGGAGACGAGCATTGATCTGTCTTACGTTGTCTGAGAACACCATCGCGGCCTGCCTCGAGCGGGTGAAGGCCGAGAGGGACTACATAGATATGTGCGAGCTTAGGCTCGACTTTCTGACGAAGGAGGAGTGTGCCAAGGCGAAGGTTTTTCCTTCCCTTGTCGACCTTCCGTGCATCGTGACCAACCGCCGCGTCCAGGACGGCGGACGCTGCGCCCTCAGCGAGAGGCAGCGCCGTGCCCAGCTCATGGACGCCCTCGACGGCGATTTCAAGTACATCGACATCGAGGAGGACCTCAAGAGGGGAGAGCTCGATGAGAAGGCCGAGGCGCGCGGCGTGAAGATCATCCGCTCGATGCACGACTTCGAGAAGGTCCCGGACGACATCTTCAGCCGCATCCAGCAGCTGAGGAAGAGGGCCGATGTCGCGAAGGTCGCCGTGACGCCGCGTTCCATCGCAGACGTCATGACCCTCTTCAACGCCCAGAAGGAACTGGAGGGCATCGACAAGATCATCATCGGCATGGGACCCTACGGCATACCGACACGTATCCTCTACAAGCGCATGGGCTCTATGCTGACCTTCTGCTCGAACAACCAGACGGCTCCCGGCCAGCTCTCCAGCCGTGTCCTCAAGACCCTCTACCACGCAGACCAGGTCGACGAGAAGACGGCAATCTACGGCATCATAGGCAACAACGTGACCAACAGCCTCTCGCCGCTGATCCACAACCCCGGCTTCAGGGGCATCAAGTACAACGCCATCTACGTCCCCTTCCTGGTGGACTCGGTGCGTTCCTTCTTCGCCCTCGCCGAGAACCTGCGCATGCGCGGCTTCTCCGTCACCGTCCCCTTCAAGCTTGACGTGCTCAGCTATTGCGGGAACATCACGCGCGAGGTCAAGCAGATTGGTGCGTGCAACACTGTCGTGCGCATGCCCGGACTGTGGAAGGGCATCAATACGGACTACTACGGCTTCCTGGCACCGATCGAGAACGACATCGAGTCGGGCCGCATCCGCACGGCCCTGGTCATCGGCGCCGGCGGTGCGAGCAACGCCATCGTCTGGGCGCTGCGCAACCGCGGCGTCAAGGTCACGATCCTCAACAGGACGCTCTCACGCGCGGAGAAGATCGCCCAGGTCAACATATGCTCCTTCGACCGCCTGGACAACTGCAAGGCCTACGAAGGCCAGGTGGACCTCATCGTCCAGACGACGACTGTGGGCTACGACAGCTGGGCCAACCCGATCGAGGGCTTCGCCTTCACCGGGCGCGAGATCTGCTACGACATCCTGACCAAGCCTAAGATGACGAAGTTCCTCAGCGACGCCCAGGCGGCGGGCTGCAGCCTCCACTTCGGCCAGGAGATGCTGATCGCCCAGGGCAAGCTCCAGTTCGAGGCCTTCACCGGCTACCACTATCCGGCGGGCGTCGCGATCGACCTCGATGCCCCGATCCAGTAGTCAGTCAGGAATCTCACGCACAGAATAGGTCAGCCCCACAGGGAGCGTGACCGTCTTTCCGTCCTTGCCGCACAGGACCACGTAGGCCGATTCCGCATTGCCCGTGATGTCGACGACACAGCCGCTGTAGCTGCGGCCCTCGACGGTCAGCTGCCAGAGGGAGCCTTCCTCCTCGCACGCCTGCCTGAGGAGCTTGAGCTTCTGCCTGTAGTCGAAGGGCGAGAGGCTGCGCCTTAAGGGCGGTGTATGACCCACCTGGCTTTCCGCCACGATGTAGCCGTGCTCGAGGAGGGCGAGTCCGTCCTCCCTTTCCTTCTGGCCCAATTGGTTGATGGCCTTCCTCAAGCCATCCTTCTCCTTGCGTCCCCATTGGCTCCTCTCTTCTGCGAGGTTCGGGAGGGCAACGCTGGGGAAGGCGGGTATGGCAAGGCTTTCCGCCTTGAGGCGGCGCTCGACCTCATAGCCCCTGACGGTCGGAGGGAGGTTGACGAGTCCTGCGTCAGCGAGGATGCCCCGCCAGGCCTCTTCACCCATCGGGTCGAGGAGGAAGCTGTGCTGTGTGATGCGCTTGATGATGTACTTTTCCATCTGGGGCAGGGCCGCGATGATCCGACAGAGATCCTCATCCGTCTCGAAGTAGATCCCTTCGATGATGCGCGTGGCTTCCTTCTCTCCTGCGATGTCCTCTACGAAGGTCCTGATCTGATTCGGCGCCCCTTCCAGGGCACAAAGGACCTCTTCTTTTGATAGTCCCAGGTCCAGGCCCCGTGAGATGCACTGGCCAGCAAGCTCCCTCGTCGTGATGCTGTCCACAAGATGCACCTGTGTGATGAAGGGCAGCACAGTGCCGCTGTCAGGAGTGCGCACAGTGTAGTCCGACTGTATGACAACCATTCCGCCTTCGTCATCGGAAGGGCTTGCGAGGGCGAAGAAGAGCGAGGAGATGGCCTCTTCGTCGACTGCGTCCCATCTGAGGCGGGCGAGGGTGAGAGTGGAGGCCAGGGTACAGCGTGAGGCGATGGCGGCAAGCAGTGCCGGCTCGTCCACAAGGTCCTCGACAAGGAGGGCCTTGAGTCCTGCCTCGTCAAGGGAAAGGAGGCTCCTCGCCTCGGTAAACGAGAGTCTGTATCGGCCGCCGGAAAGCCTGATGACTCCATAGCGGACGAGGGCGGGCAGCATGCGCTCTATGAGGATGCCGACCTCCTGGGCGCTCATGAGGGGACACAGCGGGGCGAGGGCCTCCCTGAGCCCCCTCAGAAGCCAGCCGTCGCTCTTCCAGCTCCCCTGACAGAGCAGGGAGATGAGGGCCGCGACCGTCTCCTTCAGCCTGATCCTCCTCTTCGACTTTTCCTGGAGGCCCTCCATGCTGAGCACTCCATCCCATTCCAGGATGGGGTTGAGATGCACTCCTTCCCCGTCTTCGACGAGGAGGAGGCGCTTGAAGAGGGAGCGGCACAGCCGCACATGCTCCTCGGTGGGGAGGAGGGCAAAAAGGCGCCTTCTGTCCACGCTCTGGACGAGGGCGATCATCGAGAGGAGGCGGCCTTCCTCCTTCGTCGTGAAGGAAGGAAGGTTGCGCCTGACTTCCTGGGATGCGAAGAAATGCTTGAGGCTGCGAATGGCATCACTCCCCTGGCCGGTGTACAGTCGGCCCAGGTCGGACAGGTCCTGCCTGTCCATGCACTCCAGGGCATGAGAGAAGCGCTCTTCTTCCGGGCGCATCATGACCAGTTCTCCACTTCGTAGCTGTAGCCCTGCTCGACAAGGAACTTCTGGCGGTTGAGGCTGTATGACTCCTCGACGGTATGGCGGCTGACGAGGGTGTAGAAGTGGCTGTCGACCTCCTTGGGACGGAGGATGCGGCCCAGCCTCTGGGCTTCCTCCTGTCGGCTCCCATAGGTGCCTGAGACCTGGATGGCGACGCTCGCGTCGGGCAGGTCGATAGCATAGTTGGCGACCTTGGAGACGATGAGCACCTTTATCCGGCCCTCCCTGAAGGCGTCGTACAGCTCCTCGCGCCGGGCGTTGGGCATGCGTCCCGTGATCATCTCGAAGCCGAAGCGGCGCCGGATCTCCTCAAGCTGGTCGAGGTACTGTCCTATGATGAGGATCTGGCGGTCGCTGTGGCGCTCGAGCAGGGCGGCCACGACGTCGAGCTTGGCCGGATTCGTCGCCGCGATGGCGTGCCTGCCGCGGCCGGAGGCGGTGGCGTAGTCCATCATGACGGAGTCGGCGAGGGACACCCTCAGCTCGTGGCACCAGGCCTTCGCGATGTAGCCGTCCTTCTCGAGTTCGCTCCAGGGCACGTCGTAGCGCTTCGGGCCGACCAGGGTGAAGACGTCCTTCTCCCTTCCGTCCTCCCTGACCAGAGTCGCCGTGAGGCCCAGGCGGCATACGGCCTGGAGGTTGGCCGAGAAGCGGAAGACGGGGGCGGGCAGGACATGGACTTCGTCGTAGATGACAAGTCCCCAGTCCTGCTTCTCCATGAGGTCCAGGTGCCTGTACTCGCCATCATCCCCACCTGAGACCGCGAGCATGCTGTAGGTGCACAGCGTGACTGGCCTGATCTCCTTCTCGAGGGCGGAGTACTCGCCGATCAGGCTTTCATCCAGCGTCGTCTTGTCGAGGATCTCGCGCCTCCACTGGTGCAATGCGGCGACGTTCGGCGCGAGGATGAGCGTTGTCGTCTGGAGGCAGGCCATGGCGACGAGGCCCACGATGGTCTTGCCGCTGCCGCACGGAAGGACGACGGCTCCATAGCCCGCACCGGGCCGTCCGCCGGCCCAGAAGCTGTCGAAGGCCTGACTCTGGTAGGGCCTCACCGTGAAGGGGGAGCCAGAGAGGCGGACGCTGCGCAGTCCAAGTCCAAGATGGGGCCCCTTCTTCAGCGGGATGAGGTCCCTCACAGGATAGTCCTTGGCGATCAGGGCGAGCTTCAGGACTCCGCGGTCCCTCATCAGGGCGCGCGGCGTCTCCTCGTCCGGGTCGATGAGCAGACGCCTCACCTGGGGCAGTGAGAGCAGCTGGGCGCGATGGAAGGATCCCTCGACGCACACGAAGAAGGTCCTCTCGTCGCATGGCGAGAAGCTGACGATTCCATAGCGCGAGCATGTCTCGCGGATGAAGTAGTCGACAGGCTCGGGGATGGAAAAGCGCGACCAGCGTTCCAGGGTGTCGATGATGGCCTTCGAGTCCAGACCGGAAGAGCATGCGTTCCACAGGCTGATTGCGCTGATCAGGTAGGTGTGCAGGTGCTCAGGGCTCTTCACGAGCTCGCTGAAGGGCGCGATCTCGTCGCGGCACGGGGCGGCTGCGGTGGAGTGGACATCCAGCAGCATCGTCCTGTCGCTCTGGACGATCAGCGGCCTGTCACTCATAGGCCCTCCAGGAAAGGAGGTGGTCCAGGACGGTCAGGGCGCACATCGCCTCGACGACGACTACAGCCCTGGGTACGATGCATGGGTCGTGGCGTCCCTTGATCCCTATCGTCTTCTCCTGGCCGTACTTCGTCACGGTGCGCTGGGCCAGCGCGATGGATGGCGTGGGCTTGAAGGCCGCGCGCAGGATGACGGTCTCTCCGTTGGAGATTCCACCCTGGATGCCTCCGCTGTTGTTCGAGAGGAAGACGGGCTTCCCGTCGACGATGGCCATCTGGTCGTTGATCTGGCTGGCGCGGTGGCGGGCCGACTCGAAGCCGAGCCCGATCTCGACGCCCTTGCACGCGCCGATGGACATCACGGCCTTGGCGAGGTCGGCGTCAAGCCTGTCGAAGACCGGCTCCCCGAGTCCGGCGGGAAGGCCGAAGATGCGGCACTCGACGATGCCGCCGACGCTGTCGGTGTCCATGCGCGCCTTGTCGATCTCGTCTGCGAAGGCTTGGGC
>JADIMU010000040.1 GCA_017694495.1 Candidatus Aphodenecus pullistercoris | reverse complement strand
CGACGGGCTCACGCTTGGTGACAGACAGTGGGAGTGCCCCGTGTGCCATACCCGACATGATCGGGACCGCAATGCGGCCCTGAATCTGGAATCCTTTGGCCTGAAGGCTCTAGCCGGGGACGCCGGTGAAGTGAAGCCTCTGGAGATGCCCTCTGTGGACGACCGTGCGGCGACGCAACTGAGAAGCATGGCATCCGTGAAGGAGGAAAAGGACCATGGATACTCCATGGGAGCCTCTAGGCTCGCCTAGAGGTGCTGTCACAAGGGAATCCTGACCCAAGCGGCATCGATTCTCGGGCTTTTGCAAGCAGCTGTTTGAAAATCATGTCGGGCAGTGGCTGATGATTGCCCTTGTAATATTTCCGTGAAGCCTGTGTGCGCCAGTCTTGGTGTTTTGGGGGCTTTGGCTTATCATGGATTCTCAGTTCCACACTTGGACGATTGGAAAAACGAAGCATGATAAAGGATTCACGCAAAGCCATAGTGTCCTGGGCCCTGTACGACTGGGCCAACAGCGCATTCGCCACCACAGTCATGGCGGCCTTCTTCTCGATCTTCTTCTCAAGCTACTGGTCTCTGGACCAGGACAGTTCGGTGACGACCTTCTGGCTGGGCGTCGCGAATTCGGTCGAGAGCCTCATCGTAGCCATTCTGGCTCCCATGCTTGGCGCCATCGCCGACAGCGGCAGCTACAGGAAGAAGTTCCTCGTCTTCTTCGCCTTCCTCGGCGCACTGTTGACCGGATGCCTGGGCATGATCCACGCCGGTGCCTGGGTGGCCGCCATGTTCGTCTACATCATCGCAAACATCGGCTTCGCGGGAGCCAACATCTTCTACGACGCCCTGCTTCCCACGGTCGCCAGCGAGAAGAAGGTCGACTTCGTCTCGGCCCTCGGCTATTCGCTGGGCTACATCGGCGGTGGCCTCCTCTTCCTCGTGAACGTCCTCATGTACCTCATGCCCACCGTCTTCGGACTGCCTGACGACGGAGGCATCTCGGCGGTCAAGGCGTCCTTCGTCATGGTCGCCATCTGGTGGATCGTCTTCTCCCTGCCCATCTTCCTCTTCGTCAAGGACGACAAGAAGGACGACGGCCTCACGATAGGCAAGGCGGTGAGGAAGGGCATCGACGATGTGAAGACGACCTTGCACAACCTCAGGAGCCTGAAGATGACGGCCCTCTTCCTCGTCGCCTTCTGGTGCTACATCGACGGCGTCGACACAATCATCAGGATGGCCGTCGACTACGGCGCCAGCCTCGGCTTCCCTTCGGAGAGCATGATCGTCGCCCTCCTGATCACGCAGTTCGTCGCCTTCCCCTCGGCCCTGGTCTACAACATCTTCGGCAAGAAGGTGGGCCACAAGAGGGCCATCCTGATCGCCATCGGCGCCTACGGCCTGATTTCGATCATCGGCTGCTTCATGACGAACGTCTGGCAGTTCTACATCTTGGCTTGCATGATCGGCCTCTTCCAGGGCGGCATCCAGGCGCTGAGCAGGAGCTACTTCACCCGCTTCGTCCCGAAGGGGAGGGAGGCCCAGTTCTTCGGCTTCTACAACATGCTTGGCAAGTTCGCCTCGATCATCGGACCCTTCCTCGTGGGAGCCGTCACCCTCGTCACAGGAAGCCACCGCGTAGGCATACTTTCCCTTGTCCTGCTCTTCCTGGTTGGTGGTATACTTCTCTACAAGGTTGACGAGGAGGCCGGCATCCGCGCCACCCAGGAGTTCAGCCTCATGGAGAAGAATGCTTAAGAGAAGCGCAAAGTTCCTTTCCGCCATGGTCCTTTTCCTGGCCATGGCGACGAGTCTCACGGCGGCCATCCCCGACGCCGAATCAATCCAGTTGGCCGTCGAGGATGTGGCCCTCTCGCTGCTGTCGACGCTCGCGGCCTCGACCAGCGTGCCGCAGACGCTTCTGGACGGGGTCAGTGTCGAGAGCCTTGGAGATGGCAGTGACGACAACGTCGCCATCGTCAGCTACCTGCGCTGCGATGTCGCCCAGATGACGGACAGCCTCTCCCAGCCGCCACAGTCGCGGCGTATGAGCTTCTTCCAGCGGATCATCAACAGCGCATCAAGGCACATCTCACCACTCATCCGCATAGCTGCACATGCCAAGGAGAGCCTTGGCCTGGAGGAGGGCGACGCCATCCTCGACGGCACCATAGTCTTCCATGGACTTGGTCCGATAGACAGCCTCCCATCGCTCATCTTCAACCTCTACGTCCTGCGCGACTATGAGATGATAGACCTCGAGGTCTACGTCTCGCTCGTCGTCTCGGGTGACGACTTCCCCGATCCTCTGGCCTTCGAGGGAATCATCGCGGCAGAGGGCGACAATGAGGCCGACTGCGTGCGCTTGACGGTAGAAAAGATGACATGCAACAATCTTGGAATAAGCATCTCTCCGATGGAGTTCGGCTTCATCTGAGGTGTCCTGGAAAAGGGAGGATTTGGAATATGGTTGAGGACAGGGTGATGTCCTTCCTGAGCGCCAACAGGCTGCTGGCGTCGCAGGTCGACGAGAAGGATGTCCTCTCCTTCTTCGCGAGCGAGATGGAGAAGGGACTGGCTGGCGAGGAGAGCTCGCTTGCCATGATAGCGACATATGCCACTGAGACGGAGAGCGTCAGACCGGGCGAGAAGGTCATCGTCCTGGATGCGGGTGGAACGAACTTCCGCACCTGCCTGATCAGCTTCGACGAGGATGGAAAGAGCATCATCGAGGACTTCCAGAAGACTTCGATGCCTGGTGTGAAGAGCGAGGTGAGCGCCGCCCAGTTCTTCGGCATCCTCGCAGACAACGTCGAGCGCCTGATCGACAAGAGCGACAGGATCGGCTTCTGCTTCAGCTACGCCGCCACGATCACTGAGGACCACGACGGCATCCCAATCGTCTTCTCCAAGGAAGTGAAGGCCCCCGAAGTCATCGGAAAGCCCATCGTGAAGGGACTTCTGGCCGAGCTCGAGAGGAGGGGACACGACGTCTCGAAGAAGAAGTACTCCCTCGTCAACGACACTGTCGCGACGCTTCTTGCATGCCGCGCAGGCTACCATGGTCCTTCCTCAGGCTCGATCGGCTTCATCCTTGGCACAGGAACGAACACGGCCTACAGCGAGGAGATCCGTCAGATCGGCAAGATCCACTCCACGCAGAATGGCAGGATGATCGTCAACGTCGAGTCGGGCAACCTGGCACTCAACCTCGGACCTGCGGACGAGTCCTTCTTCGCGACGACGAAGAACCCTGGCAACTACCATTTCGAGAAGATGATCAGCGGCGCCTACATCGGACCCTTCGCCCAGCATGTCATCACGCTGGCCATCGGGGAGGGCATCTTCAGCAAGGACTTCGCCGAGCGCTTTGCCAAGATCGGGCCGCTTTCGACCACCGAGATGAGCTACTACCTCGAGGACTGCCACAGGAAGGACTACAAGCTCGTCGAGTGCGTCGGCGACAATGAGGACGATGCCCTGGCGCTCTGGCTGATACTCCGCTCCATCATCGAGAGGGCGAGCAAGCTCACGGCGCTCAACCTCACCGCCGCCATCATCCGCACGGACGTGGGAACCAACCCGCGCTACCCGGTGGTCATAAACGCCGACGGTACGACCTTCTACAAGACAGCCTTCATGGAGGAGTACACGAAGTACTACCTCTTCGAGATCCTCGAGAAGGGCCATGGCAGGTTCTGCCACATGGTCCGCATCGATGACAGCCCCGCACTGGGGGCCGCCATCGCGGGTCTGTCAGTCTAAGGCCTTGTCGGCCTGGTCGATCAGGGAGCGCTGCCATGACAGGAGCCTGTCGTGCAGCGCTTCTTTCTTTCCCTTGACGTCCACGAGGACGCGAAGGACGGGCTCTGTTCCCGAAGGACGCAGCCAGAGGTAGGCAAGGTGCTCGCCACCCTCGCCGATGAGGACCATCTTGAGGCCTCCCTTGGCGGCAGGTGAACGGTAGGCCTCGCCCATGCCTACGACTTCCTTCGTGCCCTCGGTCTGCCTCTCCTCATAGCCCATGATGCCCTCTTCCTCCAGCGCCATCGTCTGCCACTGTGTGACGAAGAGCCTCTCGTACTCCTTCTTCAGCCTTGCCCACTCGGTGTGCTTCACATGGAGCTTGGCAAGCGAGGAGAAGGCGCCTGTCGTCGTGTAGACGGGCAGGGCGTCGACCATGGCCTCGAGGGAGGGCTCTCCTTCAGGCTTCTTTCCCGTCATCTTCTCGATCGCATAGCTGAAGAGCGACTTGTCGGCGAAGAGCTTGAGGAAGGTCATCACGGAGTTGAGCGGGTCGCGGACCTTGGCCGGGTCTGTGATGTTCCCTCCGTTGCTTCCCTCTCCCAGGACGTGGACCACATAGCCCTGGCTCCTGAGCTCGCTGGCGAGGTTGACGACGTTGGCCTCTCCGACCTCGGCGCGGAAGACCTTGGCGCCGAAGATCTCACCCAGGGCCTCTATCCTCTCGCTCGTGGGGCAGTTCACGGCGACGGCCAGGGGGCCGACGCCCTTCTTGCTCAGGTCCGCAAGCTCGATGGCGACGACCAGGGCGAAGACTTCCTGTGCTTGCAGTATCTCGCACTCTCCAGTCGACTGGCGGACGTAGACGAAGTTGCCCCTGTCGCCATCATTGTCTGGGCAGTAGCCGAGGATGAAGCGCTTGTCCTTTTCATGGCACTTCTTCAGCTCGTCCCTGCATGGGATGAGGTTCTCTCCTTCCGGGACTATGGCGTGTACCACGGCGCCAGCCCTGTCGTTCACGTAGTGCGTCTTGCATCCGAGCGACTGGAGGAAGCCTTCGTCGATCGAGAGGCTGCGCGCCGAGCCGTTGAGCTCTCCGACGATGCCGCAGTCCGCATGGAAGGACGGGTCGACGCCGGCGGTCTCCAGGACGAAGGTCCTGTAGTAGGCGAGGGCCTTTGCCTTCTCCTCCTTCGCTTCCAGGAGGACCTTGTCGATCTGTTCTTCCTGTGCCAGGGCGCTGAGGGCCTTGGCGCGCTCGACACAGTCGTCGCCATCGAGTGCGGCGCGTAGGCTCACAGCCAGCGCGTCGGACACTGTCCTCTCGTAGACGCCGCCATCGACGCCGAATTTGAAGCCGTTGTGGCCAATCGGGTTGTGGCTTGCCGAGATGTAGCAGAAGGCGTCGAAGCCTTCGTGTGAGTAGGCCATCGTCTCGGGTGCGGCCGAGATGAAGAGGTAGCTGACGTCGGCACCCAATCCCACGAGCACCCTCATCGTGATGTATGAGAGGATGCGTCCCGTCGGGCGGGCGTCCACGGCGAGGAGGATGCGTGGCCTCTTCTTGCCTATGCCTTCGTAGAAGACGTGCGCGATGTGGGCCACAATGACCGCGTCCTCATCGCTTATGACCTCTCCAGCGTCCTCTTCGTCCTTGCTTGCGGCGAAGACGTTCCTCCAGCCGGAAGCGGAGAGTATGTAGCGTCCAAGCGCCGAGCGGACCGCGTCCGCCTGGCAGCAGATGTCCTTCAATGGATCCAGCGCGCTGTCGCACACCAGAAAACCTGTCCTTTCGTCTATGTACTTCATGTGTGCCATTCTAGCACATTACGAGCCTGATAGGAGATGTGGAGGGCGGATGATGCGCACTCAAGTCCATCCTCTGCCTGTGCAACCACTTGCCCAGCCGATTGCATGGAAGGAAAGATTGCCGGCTCTGATACATTGGTTGGTGGAGAGCATATGGAAAAGGCCGGAAATAGGATCAGCTCTTGCGCTTCGCCTGGTGGGACAGGAGCCCTGAGGAGGTCACCTCCCTCCTGCCATTGCTGACTTGCAGCGACATCGAGTCTGTCAGGAGGAAGCTTGTCGAACTGACCTCTTGAAGGCTTTCGTACCAGGACTATAATCCTGAGTCATGAGCTTCAACAAAGTCCTCGCGATACATGACCTCTCGTGCCATGGTGCAAGCAGCCTGAATGTCGTGATGCCCGTCCTCTATGCGGCGGGAGTCGACCTCTCGATATTGCCATGCGCCCTGCTTTCGACCCAGTCGGACGGCTTCGGGAATCTCTATACCCACAGTCTCGAGGACGACTGCCAGGCCATCCTGGACCGCTGGTCCGGCTACGGACTCTTCTTCGACGGCCTCTACTCAGGCTACCTTGCCCACGAAGGCCAGCTGGAGCTCGTGATGAGGGCGAGGCGGGACTTCCTCACCGACGATGCCCTCATCGTCACCGATCCCGTCATGGGTGATGACGGAGTGCTCTACCAGAATCTTGGAAGTGGACACGTCGACCTGATGAAGGCCCTCGTGCCTGGCAGCGCAGTCATCACACCGAACGCGACCGAGGCCTGCCTCCTCCTTGGCCGCAGCCAGATCGATGGGGCTGTGGACCGCCATGAGGCCGAGGACATGGCCCGCTCGCTGTGCGCTCTGGGATGCGCTTCGGCAGTCATCACATCGCTGCCCTTGAAGGGGGAGGTCATCGCGAACGTCGCCTGGGATGGCAAGGAGTGCCGCATCTTCCCCTTCGAGAGGGTCGAGGCCTCATACCCCGGCTCGGGAGACCTCTTCGCCAGCCTCATGGTCGCCCACCTCCATCAGAACGACTCCTTCTTCGTCTCCGTCATGAAGGCCACGCGCTTCACGAGCCACGCCCTGCGCCAGAGCCTGAGGACGGGACGCGAGAGGAGGGAAGGCGTGTGCGTGCACCATGCGATCTCAGCTATGCTTGAGGAAGGCTCCTGGGTCCTGTGAGGCGCACCGAGTCCAGCACTGTGCGTGAGGCGAGGCGGTCGAGGAAGGCTGAGAGCCTGTCCTTGTTGGCCTCGTAGATCCGCTCTCCACCCTCGATGAGCTTGTCCATGCTCTCCTTCCTCGTGTCGTCCAGCTTGATCTTCTCCTTCGTCAGCTCACCGTCGATGCGCACGTAGTCCACGTCTGGCAGCTTGGCCAGCGTCTGGCCGATCAGGTCCATCTGTGCGTTGGGATAGGTCTTCATCAGGGGTTCGGCCCAGCCTGCCACTCCGCTGAGCACTTCCTTCGGGTCGAAGCGGTAGACGCCGCGCGCCGTCGAGAGGGAGAGGATGTGGACCTTGGCGCACTCGGGGTGCATGGCCTTTAGCTCGCTGTAGGCCATGAGGGCCGGGTTGTTCGCGACCAGACCGCCGTCGAGGAGGGCCACGCTGGTGCCATCGGGAGAGAGGGTGGTGAATGCCGGGAAGTAGAGCGGGGCGGCGCATGAGGCCCTGGCCGCCTGGGCGGCGAGCATGTCCTTCCAGCCGTTCCAGCTGGACAGGACGAGGCCGCTGCCGCTGATGCTGTCGTAGCTTACGGCCATGGTGGGCACGAGGCAGTCGCTCAGCCTCGCTTCTCCGTAGCTTCTCATCAGGAAGTCCTCCAGCGAGGAGGCGTCGTACTTGTCGCCGAAGACCTGGCCGAAGAGGCGGCCGCTTCTGGAGAAGATCCTCTTCGCGTTGTCGAGGTAGAGGTCCGTGAAGGCGGCGGGGTCGCTTGCCCGTTCAATCTGGCCGACGACGACGTCGCTGTGGCGGAAGAGGCCGGTCCTGATCCTCCTGTGCACGTCCACAGGGCCTCCTTCCTCCCTCTTCACACCTGAAACCGGCAGGCTGAGGCCCAAGGCGAGGAGGGCGCCTGTCGAGGTGCCTGCGATGAGGTCGAAGTGGGCGTACAGCGGTCTTGCGTCCCCCCTTTCCTTCAGACCGGATGCCAGGCGCGAGAGGATGACGGAGGGGACGAGACCGCGTATCCCGCCACCGTCTATGGAGAGGATGAAGCGTTCCTCCACTTCCGCCTTCGCCTTCGAGAACCAATTGCCCATGGAAACATAGCTTGCTACAATCGGCCCACAAGGGTCAATCGAGAGATGTATTCAAATTGCCAGCTGTGTCCAAACCACTGTGGAGTGGACAGGAGGATGAGGCCAGGAGCCTGCGGCCAGAAGGATGTGGTCAAGGTCGCCTGGAGCGGATTGCACAGGGGAGAGGAGCCTCCCGTCACGGGAGAACACGGCTCTGGCATGATCTTCTTCACCGGCTGTCCGCTCGGCTGCGCCTACTGCCAGAACTGGCAGATCTCCATGCCTTCCCCTGAGGCCTATGGAATCGAAGTGACGGTCGACGAGCTGTGCCGGATGATGCTCGCCCTCGAACAGATGGGGGCGGCGACGCTCAACCTCGTCACGGGAAGCCACTTCATCCCCTCGATCACAGAAGCCCTGGACAAGGCCAAGGGTGAGGGCTTCTCGCTTCCCGTCGTGTGGAACAGCTCCGGCTACGAGAGCCTTGAGGGCCTTGCCCTGATCGATCCCTACATCGACCTCTACCTCGTCGACGTCAAGACATGCGACAAGGCTGTGGCCCGCGTCTTCTGCGGCAAGGAGGCCTACGTCGACGCCATCTGGCCTGTCATGGACTTCATCACCTCACGCCACCCGCACACCGATGTAGAGGCCCTTTCGGGCACCCTGGTGCGCCACCTCGTCTTTCCCGGGACGATTGCTGCGACGCGGCGCTTCCTGAAGCGCTTCGCACGCGACTACAAGGATTCGTGCGCCCTCTCCCTCATGGTCCAGTTCATCCCGCCGAAGGGGGACGTGGACTTCCCTCCGATGGGCGACGAGGACTATGACAGCCTGATCGACCTTCTGGAGGAGCTGGACATAGCCGAGGGCTTCGTCCAGGACAGGAGCGACGACGACATCCTCTGGATTCCGGACTTCAGGAAGGACGTTCCCTTCCCGGCATCCTTCGCCGACGCATCCCCATACTTCCTCTCCCTCAAGCACACAAAGCTGTGAGGCTCAGCCTATCGTCGTGCCTGTGAAGGGCCTGCCGTCGAGGATGGAAAGCGTGTTCGCGATGTCGCGCCCTCCGGCGCATATGACCTTCATGCCGCTCTCTTCGGCCAGGGCCGAGGCTACAGGGTCGAAGGGCATGTTCAGGCCCGGCTTCCACTCGTCGCCGACCATGGCGCGGAAGTCGTGCCAGCTGATCGTGTCGAGGGGCTTGGCCTCGCTGTTCTTCCTGGGGTCGTCCGTGTAGACCTTCGCGATGTTCGAGAGGTTGACGACGAGCTTTGCCCCGAAGCGTCGGGCGAGGTGGACTGCGTCGGTGTCGGTCGAGAAGCCGGGCTTCCAGCCTGCGGCGACGAGGATCTGGCCGGAGAAGAGGATCTCAGGCGCGCTTGGATCCGTCACGAGGGGGTCCGCCACATAGTCGCTGAAGACGGCCCTGACGAGCTCTCCGTTGAGGTGGGTGGCGCGGATGCCGATCCAGTCCTGGGCGTCGAGCGGTGCGTCGACCCTGACCTCGCGCAGGGCTTCCTGGTAGACGCGGGCCGGGGCGCCGCCTCCACACACGAGGATGAGCCTGCGCTCCCTGTCCTGGTCGAGCCAGGCGCTTATGGCCTCGCGGAAGGCCTTGAGGAAGGCCGAGTCGGCCTTGTCCGGTGCTATGATCGAGCCGCCGAGGGACAGCACTGTCGTCTTGCTCATCTTTTTTCGTCTCCTTGGGGAAAATCTTAGCCAAAAGGAGCCTGCTTTGTGTAGAGACTTGCAGGAGGCGATCTATGAATCACCTGAATTCAATCCTGCTGGAAGGGAATGTGGTCAGGCCACCTGAGGCCAAGACCACTGGCGGCCCATCGGGTCAGCCCCTTGTCGTCTTCAGGATAGCGTCCAACCGCTACTACCGCACGCCGCAGACGAAGCCGGGGACCTGGGAGGAGGACACGCTCTACATGGACGTCCTCGCCTGGGGCCAGCTTGGCCTGAAGTGCATGGAGTGCCTGGACAAAGGGATGCTTGTGCGCGCAATCGGCCGTCTGAGGTCCTCGTCCTTCGTGAAGGAAGGGGAGGAGAGGCCGACGGTGCGCTTCAGCATCATCGCCCAGCACATCGAGTTCCGCCGCCGCCGTCCGGAGGGAGGCGACGAGGAGGAAGTCACCCTCAACGCCTCGATGGAGGACGAGGGAGGCGCGCTCGGCGAGCCGCTCGTCGTCTACGAGTACTGAGTCGAAGTGAGGGGCCACGGCCCCTCATCTTTCAGTCCTCAGGATAGTATTCTGCGCTCGTGTTCATCCTTCCGAAGGTCTCTCCCCGCGTCACCGTTATGTAGAAGTCGCCTGCGCTGTCGGTATCCCTGTCGGGACGGCGGCTCACTGTCCGCGTCGAGGTCGCGTTCCTGGAGTTGAAGGCCTCTCCCATCCAGTCGAAGGAGGCTGTGAGCTCCTTGTAGCTCGCCTCGACGGCCGCAGAGCCGAAGCCTGACCAGGTCGTCGCCTCGCCGTTCGTGTACACGAGACAGTCGATGACATCTCCATCTCCGCTTGCAGTGGGGTAGATGACGAAGGCGCCGTTGTTCGAGGCCAGGCCCTCGTCGCTTCCACCGGCGATGTGGAAGATCCTCGAGCCGTCAGGATTCCGTGTCACGGCCTCATCGGGGACGCTGTCCCAGTAGACGACGACATAGTCGCCACGCTCGACCTCGATGTCGCCAAGGACGAGGCTGTGCCTCTCGTTGCCCTTCGTGCCATCCATGAGGCACAGCCCTTCGAGGTTGCCGCTGCTGTGGACCTCGAGCTCTATGCGGTCGGGCTGGGTCTCTGTGCCCTTGCTTGAGAACTCGTTGATCACAAGCTCTGGGATGCGCGCATTGAGGCCGAACATCTGGAGGCGGAAGGCGGCGCTGTTCCAGCGCGCATCGCGCACCCTGATGAAGACTTCGCTCGCCACTGACACGTCGAGGCGGACCGGGGAGTGGATGACGACGCTCTGGCCGTCCGGGCGGCCCACTTCGGCATCCACTCCATCCACTGTGCAGTCCATGACGTGGACTTCCTGGTCGAAGGTCAGCACCATGCTGTCCATGTCGAGGCTGCGCCGGGAGACCAGGGTGGGCAGGCGCCTGTCGCCTCCTGCAAGCATGGCCAGGGCGTTGGGGACGCTCGGATCCTGGCATGCGACCAGGAGGGCCGAGATGATTAGTGCGATGATCGTCTTCATGCAAGTGCTACGCCATTGTTCCCTCTTTTGTCCAATTGGGGTATCTTTTCACCCGACTGGAGGCTCTATGGCTAAACTTTGGCAGAAGGACTGGTCGCTGGACGACCTCATGCAGCGCTTCACTGTACGCAACGACTACATCCTCGACCGCTCGCTCGTGATGAGCGACGTGCTCGGCTCGATCGCCCACGCCCGTGGACTGGAGAGGATAGGCATCCTCACCCATGAGGAGCTTGACAAGCTCGAGGAGGGTCTGAGGGCCATAGCCCGCATCCAGAAGGACGGAGCCTTCCCGATCCGCGAGGAGGACGAGGACTGCCACACTGCCATAGAAGGCTACCTCAGCGACAACTTCGGCGAGGTCGGCCGGAAGATCCACACCGGACGCAGCCGCAACGACCAGGTCCAGACGGCGCTGCGCATCTACATGAGGGAGGCCTGCCTGAGGCTGATGGAGGAGGCCACGCTCTTTTCGAAGGAGCTGCTTGCCAGCGCGAAGAAGTACGAGATGGTCCCCATGCCGGGACGGACCCACACCCAGCTTGCCATGCCATCCAGTCTGGGCCTCTGGTTCAGCTCCTTCGCCAGCGAGGTCATCGACGAGGTGCGCCACCTCGACGCCGTCTACCACACTCTGGACCAGTGTCCGCTCGGCTCCGCGGCCAGCTACGGCGTGCCCATCCCGCTGGACAGGGCCTTCACCGCCCACGAGCTCGGCTTCGGCCGCGTCCAGAAGAACGTGCTCTACGCGAACAACAGCCGCGGCAAGTTCGAGGCCATGCTCCTGGACGCATGCGGCTACCTGTGTGCGACTGCGGCCAAGATGGCACAGGACCTCATCCTCTTCACCCTGCCAGAGCTGGGCTACTTCAGCCTGCCCGTGGAGCTGACCACAGGCAGCTCGATCATGCCTCAGAAGAAGAACCCGGACGGCCTCGAGCTCGTGCGCTCGCGCTCGAGCATGGTCAACGCCTGCTCCAACCTCGTGAAGGACATCACGCGCACTCTTGTCAGCGGCTACAACCGCGACTTCCAGGATACGAAGGAGCCCCTGCTCACCGGACTGAGGACGACCTGGGACGTGCTCGCCATCATGTCGAGGATGGTGGGCGGCCTGATCGTCCACGAGGACAGGCTGAGGGAGGGCATGAGGAGCGAGATCTACGCGACCGACAAGGTCTTCGACAGCGTCATGAAGGGCGAGGCCTTCCGCGACAGCTACCGTGCCGTCGGCCTCTCGCTCGACCAGGTCTCCAGCCGGGACGCCGACGAGGCCCTCTCGAAGCGCGTCAGCCTGGGCGGCGCGGCAAACCTGCGCCTGGACGAGGACCTTGAGGAGGCTGAGGGGCTCGAGGAAGCCATCGAGGAGCGCCTCGAGGCCCTCTCCTCTGTCTACAGAGCTCTGGTGGGGGAGGATGTGTCGGCTGTAGACTGGTAGTCTGGCGTGTTGAACAAAGCCCCCAAGGACTATAATATCGGAAGGCATGAGCATCATCAAACCGCACAAGCTGGGGGTAATAGCCGGCCCTGGCAGCGAATATTTCACCGGCAAGGTCGTCAAGCACTTGCGCAGGCTTTACATAGACCGCTATGAGAAGGTCAGCAAGGCACTTTCGAAGAGGCACGACATCAGCGAGGAGGAGCTGCTGAGGAAGGTCACACTTCTGGATGACCTGGACAGCAAGAAGATTCCCACAGGCAAGCTTCCCAGCGCATTCTACTGCCCCGACTTCACGATCAATGTGAAATACACGCGCTTCGCCAACGGCGAGGAGAAGGCCGAGCTCATCGACCCCGTGCGCGGTCTGAACGTCTACATCATCCACGACGTGTCCAACAGCGCCCCGATCAAGGTCGCGGGCCTGGACGAGCCCCAGCCGATCTCGGTCAACGACCACCTGATGTTCCTCTTCACGACGATCGACGCCGTCAAACTCGCCGGCGCCGCCTCGATCACGCTGGTCCTGCCGACCTATCCCTACGCCCGCCAGCACAAGAAGGGTGGACGCGAGGCCCTCACGGCGAGCCTCTTCGCCCGCTTCTGCGAGAACCTGGGCGTCGAGAGGATCATCACGCTGGACATCCACTCGCGCGAGATCGAGAACGCCTTCAACACCTGCCATCTGGAGAACCTCCACGGCTCCTACCAGACCCTGATTGCGCTGCGCAAGTGCATCGACCTGTCCGATCCCGACCTCGTCGTCGTCAGCCCCGACACTGGCGCCGTCAGCCGCAACAAGTTCTACGCCCAGGGCCTCCACAGGCCTCTGGCCATGCTCTACAAGGAGCGCGACTACTCCATCGTCAGCAAGGACGCCAAGCACAGCAACATCAAGAGCATCAACCTCCTTGGCGACGTCAAGGGCAAGACCGTCCTGATGGCCGACGACATGATCGCCACCGGCGGCACCATGATCATAGCCATGAGGGAGCTGATGAACCTGGGCGCGAAGAAGATCATATGCATGGTCTCGCTTCCCTTCTTCAACGGCAACGCCGTCGAGAACTTCGACGCGGCCTACAGGGAGGGCGTCTTCTACCGCATCATCGGAACGAACGCGGTCTACCAGGGCCGCCACCTGCTGGAGAAGGAGTGGTTCATCCAGGCAGACGTCAGCGAGCTCTTCGCCCGCGTCATCTCGCGCCTCCACCACGGCCGCTCCATCTCGCCGCTGCTGGACAACCGCAAGTTCATCCAGAAGCTGATCGACGACACCCAGGCGCGCAAGCTGATGGGGGACGTCGACCCCAACGAGAACATTCCCGACTGAGTCGGGTCATCAATGCCAGGAAGGGGCCATGAGCCCCTTTCCTTGCGAAGGAGGACAAGTCCACATGCAGATGTCCAAGCGGATCTCAGGCTTCCAGGCCTCTCCGATCAGGAGGCTCTCTCCCTATGCCCGGGCGGCTGAGGAGAGGGGAGTGCATGTCATCCATCTCAACATAGGGCAGCCCGACATCAGGACGCCCCGCGAGGCCATCGAGGCCGTCCACGCCTACAACGAGCCCTTCATCGCCTACGGCACCTCTGAAGGCGAGCTGGTCCTGAGGAAGGGGCTCTGCGACTACTACAAGAAGTACAACGCCACAGTCTCTCCGGACGAGATCATGATCACGACTGGTGGCAGCGAGGCCCTGCAGTTCGTCTTCATGACGCTTTGCGACCCCTATGACGAGGTCATCATCCCCGAGCCCTTCTACACGAACGTCTCGACCTTCGCCGCCACGGCCATGGTCAACCTCGTGCCCGTGACGAGCCGGATCGACGACGCCTTCGTCCTGCCCTCGATCGAGGACTTCGAGAAGAGGATCACGAAGAAGACGATGGCCATCCTCCTTTGCAGCCCCAACAACCCGACGGGCCATGTCTACACCCGTCAGGAGCTTGCCGACCTGCTGGAGCTGTGCCGCCGCCATGACATCTTCCTCGTCGTCGACGAGGTCTACCGCGAGTTCTGCTACGACGGCGAGTCCTTCACCAGCGTCCTGACCTTCCCCGAGTACGGCGAGCGCACCATATGCATCGACAGCTTCTCCAAGCGCTTCTCGATGTGCGGAGCGCGCATCGGCGCCATCGTCAGCCACAACAAGGACGTCCTGTCCTCGGCGATGAAGCTCGCCCAGGCCCGCCTGTGCCCGCCTGCAATCGAGCAGGTCGCCGCAACTGCGGCCCTGTGCGCCCCTGAAGAATACGTCGAGGCCGTCAGACAGGAGTACGAGAAGCGCCGCAACACGCTTGTCGCCGGCATCCAGGAGATTCCCGGATGCAAGGTCAGCCGGCCCCGCGGCGCCTTCTACTTCGTCGTCGACTTCCCTGTGGACGATGCGGAGAAGTTCGCGCTCTTCATGCTGCGCGACTTCAGCTGGGAGGGCAACACTGTCATGTTCGCGCCGGCGGAGGACTTCTACGTGACCAAGGATCTCGGGCGCACCCAGGCCCGCATCGCCTACGTCCTCAACGAGGAGGAGCTGAAGAAGGCTGTAAAGTGCCTGGAGGAGGGCCTCAAGGCCTACCGCAGGCTGAATTCGATCATCTAGCGAGGAGAGGTGGAATGAGCGTCTTCCACAGTGACGAACCGATTGCAATGAGCTCGCAGAAGGCCCAGCGGAACATGGACGAGGCCGCCACCTTCCTCGAGAACGACTACCGCTCGATAGCTTCCCTGATGAAGGGCTACTATCCCCTTGCCATCCTCTCGCGCGCGGCCTGGTACCGCTGGAGCGTCGAGAACGACGGCCGCTCAGGCGCGATGGAGAGGGCCGTGGCCCGCCTCTGTCCCCTCCTGCTGCAGTCGGTCTGGTCATCCTCCTTCTACGACAAGGATGCAGGCTTCTCCAGCCGCCAGGAGATCCAGGAGAAGGACTGGAAGCGCATCATCTCCCTCGTCGAGGACGCCTCGCGGCGCTATGTGCGCCTGATCGAGGCCAGAAGCGTCCTCGCCCTCAATGCCGGGACGATCTCACGGGAGGACTGGACCGCCTACCGCGACGCCCTCTTCAACGAGATCTTCCTGTCCGACCTCAGTGGGCTCGAGATCCGCGAGAGCCGCCGCCTCTTCACCTCGATCGGAGTCGAGGACGAGGAGAGGCTGAAGCAGTGCTACGGCATGGATTGCCAGCTGCTCACCGATCAGCTGTGGAAGCTCTCCGACAGCCTCGCCAGTGGAATATCCCAGCTCGTGGACCAGACACATGCCATCAACGCAGAGATCGGCGCCAAGGTCGATGAGCTCATGGCGGCCAAACCCATGCTGACACGTCAGCTTGCAGTCGATGAAGTCGTCGCGAAGGGCGGCTACAAGAGCCGCCTCGAAGCGCTCTCGGCCAAGGGCAACGGCTACGAGCTCTTCTCCGTCGAGCTTTCGAGCCTGCTGTCGACACAGGCTTGCATCCCGCTGAGCGCCACGGCCGGCAGCCAGGAGGCTGTCATGAAGGACGGCAGTCTGAGTGCGCTCTACCGCCCCTTCATCCGCTTCGCCGACCGCTTCTACTGCTTCCTCGGCCAGTCCCTCTACACGGCCTTGCCACATGCCATGAGGAAGAACCTCGTCGAGGCCGGACTGAAGACGGACTACAGCCCCAAGAGCGAGAAGATCTTCACGAACGCCCTCCTGTCGATCTTCCGCCAGGATGACATCGAGGACGTCTACACCTACAAGGGCTACAAGGCCGACATCTTCCTCCTGCCTTCGGTGAGGCACATCAACGCCTGGCTCTTCCCTGAGACCTGGGCAACGAGGTTCCACCGCCGCCAGGAGGCCAGCGCCACGCGTGGTCAGCTGGGCCACAGTGTCCTCATCGTTGACCCTGACGGCTTCGCCCCCATGGCGAGGCAGGCCGACGGCCGCTGGACGGTCTCGCTGTCGACGCTGTGCGCCAAGCTCTCCCAGGAGGAGAGCACCTACAGCTTCCTCTCCCAGCTCTTCGACCTGGCCCAGAAGGAGGAGCCCATCCCGGAGGACCCCTATGAGGAGGTCTTCAGCGAGGAGGAGGGGGAGGCTGACGACCTGCCTCCAGACAGCTGGGACGACGAGATGAGCGACAGCGCCATGGCCGTCGTTGACGAGAACGAGTACGACCGCGTCGACGACGACGAGAAGGCGCGCGAGATCGCGTCCCGCCTCGAGAAGGAGGAGGATGAGCTTCCTCCCGACTACGCAGCCTATGGAAAGAGGAACGTGGGCGACGCTTCGGCCTACGAGCTGCCCGAGCAGCTGAAGGACGAGGAGGTCGAGGAAGAGCTCGAGGACCTCGAGAACGACGACTACCTGCCTTCGGATCCTGTCCCTGCCCAGGACGACGGCCTTGACGACGAGGAGGACTACCTCGACGTCGCAGGTGACCTTGGTGAAGAGGAGGAATATCTGGACGAGTCCGAGGAGGAGGCCGAAGAGGACGTCTCCTATGTACCCGCCGCCGAGGACCCCGACCAGCTCAGCCTCTTTGATGACGACGACTTCCTGCCTCCCTCCGAGGAGAAGACCGATGTCCTCGTCTCCCTCGACCAGCTTGAGGAGGAGACCGAGGACCTCTCGAAGGAGGACGGTACCACTCCCGAAGCCGAGGAGGCCAAGGTCGATGAGCTTGCCGACCTCGACCAGCTTGAGGACGGGACCGAGGACCTCTCGAAGGAGGACGGTACGACTCCTGAAGCCGAGGAGGCCAAGGTCGATGAGCTTGCCCAGCTCGACCAGCTTGAGGACGGGACCGAGGACCTCTCGAAGGAGGACGGTACGACTCCCGAAGCCGAGGAGGCCAAGCTTGATGAGCTTGCCCAGCTCGACCAGCTTGAGGATGGGACTGAGGATCTCACGAAGGAGGACGGCATCCCTTCCATGACCACCATGGAGGAGGCGAGCGAGGAAGAGGAGGCCGACGAGGCGGAGGATGAGCTTCCTCCGTCTGTGGATGATGACGAGCCCGTACTGGACAGCGAAGAGGCCGAGAAGGAAGAGGCCTTGCTCTCCAGCGAGCCCAGTGAGGAGAGCCAGGAGGCCGCCCAGGAGGCCGAGGTCATAGCCGAGAGCGCCTTGGATGAGGATGATGACGAGGACCTCATGGCCGACGACCAGCCTCCCTATGGCAGCGAGGGCGAGTGGGAAGGCAAGACCGTAGGCGAAGTGGCCTACCAGGATGAGGCCGTCGACAGCCAGGCTCCCGTAGCCGCGGAGCCTGTCATCGAGACAAGGTCTCTGCCCGAGATGCTCACCCACATCGTCGCCGCCTTGAAGACGCCGGTGGCCGCCTTCGACAGCTTCCTGTCCGAGATTGATGCGAAGACGCTCCAGGCCTTTGAGGAGGCTTTGCGCAAGAGCGTGAGCGCTTGCCGCAGCGAGGGGCGCGACAAGCTTCTCGTCGTGCCTTCGTTCAACTTCGCCCTGCTCGTCAGCGACAGCGACCGCCTGGACGCGCTGCGCCGCATGGAGGTTCGCAACAGCGCTGGTGCCCAGATGTACGCCCGGGGCAAGGACGAATGGACCATGCTCCTGCTCTCCTATGACAGCAGTGAGGCATTGCGCTTCGCCTGGTCTGTGAAGGTCGACGCATCCTCCTTCCAGCCTTCCGACTGGAAGATCGTGCGCAGCCAGGGCGAGGAGCTGAAGAAGGGACTGAGACAGTGAAGGACAGTCGGAACGACTTCGCCCTGGCCCTGGCCCGCGAGGCGGGGCGCTATGCGAAGGCCTTGCGCCAGGAAGGGCTGTCCGTCTCCCAGAAGGCGGTCAACGACTTCGTCACGAACGCCGACAAGGCGGTGGAGGACTTCATCCACAGCCGCATAGCCGCTTGCTTCCCTGATGACGCCATCCTTGGCGAGGAGGGTGGGCTGAGCGGTGGCGACGACGGTTGGACCTGGGTCGTCGACCCGATCGATGGAACGGTGAACTATATGAACGGCTTTCCAGACTACACCGTCTCCATCGCCCTGATGAAGTGCGGCGAGACGGTCTTCGGCGCCGTATGCCATCCCGAGGCGGACGAGACCTTCTGGGCCGCCAAGGGCCAGGGTGCCTGGCTGGACGGCAAGCGCATAGGCGCAAGCACGCTTCCCTTGGACAGGGGCCTTGCCCTCGTCGTGCCTCCCCACCGCCACCACGAACTGCTGGACGGCTTCATCGAAGGGGCGAAGAGGCTCTATGGCCTTGTCAGCGACATGAGGTCCATAGGCTCTGCCGCATGCTCGCTGTGCTATGTTGCATGCGGACGCTGCAGCCTTTACTACGAGTGGGGACTGAAGATCTGGGACATCGCGGCGGGTGTCCTCATCGCAAGGGAGGCGGGCCTCACCGTCCGCCTCGAGGAAGGTCCCATAGGGACCAATGTCCTGGCCGCCGCAGCCGGAGACATCGACAGGATTCTTGGAGCGATCAAGTGAGGACAAAGGCCGTACTCTTCGACCTGGACGGAACATTGCTCGACACGAGCGAGGGCATCTTCCATACCGCGAACTATACAGTCGCCATGCTTGGCCATGAGCCATGCGGTGACCTGGCCCAGCTGAGGAAGTTCGTCGGCCCTCCGCTGAAGGACTGCTTCCGCATCGTCTACGGCTTCCAGGACGAGAAGCTGCTTGACGACTGCGTGCGAGTATACCGCAAGGAGTACGAGAAGCTGGGCATGCACCTGTGCCACATCTATCCCGGCCTCGAGGAGACGATCGACAGCTTGCATTCGCTTGGCCTCAAGGTTGGTGTGTGCACGCTCAAGTACGAGCGCCTTGCGAGGATGATCTTCGACGAGAAGGGACTTTCAGCCAAGCTCGACACGGTGCGCGGCACCGACGAGGAGGGGAAGATCACGAAGGCCGAGAGCATATTGCGCGCCACGAAGGACCTTGGCCTCGAGCCTGCAGATGTCCTCATGGTCGGCGATACTGTCAACGACCAGATGGGCGCCCAGGAGGCCGGAGTGGACTTCCTGGCAGTCAGCTGGGGCTTCGGCTTCGCCAAGGGCGACGAGGTCGCCTATGGCCGCCTCATCGACAGCCCTGACCAGATCCTTTCCTATGTGAAGGAGGCGTAGCTGCCCTCACAGGCGGCCACGAGGTCGTCCGGAGAGAGGGCCAGCTGGACTCCCCTGAGCCCCGCCGAGACGTAGATCCTCTCCTCGAGCTGGGCCAGCTCCTCGACGAAGGTCGGGTAGCGGTGGATCATACCAAGCGGCGAGCAGCCTCCCCTGATGTAGCCCGTAACTTTCTGCAAAAGCTCGAGCTTCAGCAGCTCGAGTGCCTTCTCTCCCGTCAGCGCGCGCGCCTTCTTCGCGGAGATCTGGAAGAGGGCAGGTGTGACGAAGACATAGACCTGCCCACTCTCGCCGACCATGACGATGGTCTTGTAGACGAGTTCTGGATCGATTCCCGCCTTCCGGCTCGCCGTGATGGCATCAAGATGCTCTTCGTCGACTTCGTATTCGACAGTCTCATAGGCGATGCCCCGCTGCTCCAGCAGCCGCATCGCGTTCGTCTTCCTTTCCTTCATCGCAGGCTATCTTACACTCGTGGCAAACAATTGTTCAAACAGTCCCTTTCTTGGTAAGATGGCATGTGCACAACGCGCAATCAGAGGAAATGCCGACATGTCAAAAAGACTGTATGCGATACTGACCATCGCCATCCTGGCCCTTCTGCCCCTTATGGCCGACAACCAGGTCGTCATGAGCACCCGCGCCCAGAGCCTCACCTCCAGCGCCGAGGCGGATGACACGCTCTCCTGGCAGGGCTATACGGACCAGCTCGGGCTCAGTGTGCCGGTGACGATGGACTATGACCTGCTGCAGACCAAACATCTGGTGACCGCGAGAGGGGATGCCAGCTATCCTGTGACGCCTGGAGACATCTACCAGCTGAACTACCTGTACAACGGTTCGCTGGTGACCGTTCCAGTGGCCGTCACCCATTCAGACGAAGTGTCCGTGGCCAACATCGGCTCGTTCAGCCGCCTTGGCAAGACCTTCGACGAGTTCAGAAGGGAAGTGGAGGGTGCCGTCACGAGCCGCTATCCCTATTCCAGCCCCTCGCTCTCGCTGACGGCCACAGGCTCCTTCACTGTCCGTGTCGCCGGCTATGTGACGAGCAGCCAGGCTGTAGACGCCTGGGGCCTGACGAGGCTGAGCGACCTGGCCTGGTACGCTTCCGACATGGCCTCCACCCGTGACGTCGTCGTCACGCACAGTGACGGGACAAGCGCCCACTACGACCTCTATGCGGCCAGACTTGGCGGAGATTCGAGCCAGGACCCCTGCCTCAGGGCCGGCGACACCGTCACCTTCACACGCCGTGGCACGACGGTCACCATCGCGGGCAGCGTCGCCCGCCCCGGCACCTACCAGATCCTCGAGGGCGATGGTCTGAGGAGCGTCATCGACAGCTACGCCCAGGGCCTGGACAGCTTCGCCGACTCCTCGACTGTCAGGGTGCAGCGCTTCGAGGACGGCCGCTACGTGGAGCATATCGTCTCCTATGAGGACGACTTCGCCCTCCTCGACGGCGACAGGATCGTCGTCGAGACGATGAACACGCCGATGGGATCCGTGACGCTGGAAGGCGCCCTCCAGTCGAGCGACACGACATCATCAGGCAACACCGTCTACGGCACGATGAGCACGCAGTACTTCTTCCGCTTCGTACCCGGTGACACGATCGAGGACATGCTCGTCTCGATGAGTCCCTACTTCACGACATTCAGCGACCTCGACGGCTGCTACATGACGCGAGACGGCCAGAGCCGCCCCGTCTCCTTCCGCAACATCCTCTACGGAGACGATCCTGCCGGCGACATCGTCCTGGAGAACGGCGACCGCTTCACCATACCCTTCGCCAGCCAGGTCGTGACCGTCAACGGCGCCGTCAACAATCCTGGAACCTACGCCTACGTCCCGGGCAAGGACGTCAGCTACTACGTCAACCTGGCAGGCGGCCTGTCCAGCTCCGCCAGGGGCCTGGACAAGTACAAGCTCTACAACAGCTACGGCGAGAAGATCGACGACGCCTCGCCGATCACGGCCGAGACCACGATCGAGATGGAGGTCTCCAACTTCGAGCGTGACCTGGGCATCGCGGTCACCTCGATCGGCCTGGTGGCCACCATCCTCGGCATCGTCACATCGGTGATCAACATCGCCAGTGGAAACACTTGAGAGGGGAGTGCATAGCATGGAGAATTCGACAGTAACGAACAGAAAGGATGACGAGCTGGAGATCTCGCTGTACGACATCTGCGTCGCCATCTTCCGCAAGAAGTTCATGATCGTCCTGATCGTGGCCGTCTGCCTCGCCCTCGCGTGCACCTACCTCCACTTCGCCTCTCCCGTCTATGAGACGAGCGCGAGCGTCATGGTCTCATCCCTCTCCTCCGACAGCCAGAGCCTGAGCAGCCTCATGGCCGACTTCTCCGGATCGGGCCAGACCGAGATCGCGACCGAGGTCGCCCTGCTGACGAGCCGGCGCACCATCGACGAAGCCCTCTCGTCGCTCGACCTGTCACGCTACACGGATCCTGACGGTGTGCCCTACGACAGCCTCGAGTTCCCGCTGACGGCCCAGGGCCTCCTTGCCGGCGACGTCATCACAGTCTCGACAGTCACTGACACGAACATCGTCGAAATCACGGTCCGCGACACCGATCCCAACTTCGCGGCGGACCTCGCCAACGCCGTCGCCGAGTCCTTCAACGAAGTCCTGACGAACTTCGCACGCTCGAGCTCGACGGCCTCCATCGATTTCGTCGAGTCCCAGATTCCGCTCGTGCGCCAGCAGTTCGATGACGCCAGCCGCGCCCTGGCCGACTTCCAGATGGAGAACAGTGTCCTCCAGACGACCCAGGCCAGCCAGGTCTCCCTGCTGCGCTACAACTACCTCGACAGCAGGAGGGCTCCCCTCGTGCTCGAGGAAGGGGAGGCCGACGCCATCATCGCAGTCGCGCCCTTCGACTTCGACCTCGAGGCCTTCAAGGCCCGTGAGGATGTCAAGGACGCCTTGGGTGAGCTGCGCGCCAGGCAGGAGGAGCTGCTGAGCTACGACCTCATGGCCCTCTCCAGCGGAGTCGCCTCCAACGGCCTGTCCAGCGGCCTGACCACGAGCCAGAGCGACCGCTACTACGTCCTGACGAACAGCATCCAGACGATTGAGCGTGGCCTCGAGTCCCTCGTCGTCTCCACGCTTTCCACACAGGGGACGCAGGACGCCTCGATCTATGCCGGAGCCGTCGTCCAGAAGCTCTCCAGCGAAAGCGAGATCGCCTTGGTCGACGACCAGATCGCAGCCGAGGATGAGGCTTTGCAAGGCGTGCCCGAGCTCGAGATGCAGCTTGCCAGTCTGCAAAGCGACGTCCAGGTCTACCAGGCCATGGTCGTCTCCCTGATGCAGATGGAGCAGGAAGCCAGACTGCGCGCCGCCGCGATCAGCGACAACGTCACCCTGATCGACAGCGCCCTTGTGCCGGAGCGCCCTGTCAGCCCGAACACGATCATGGTCCTGGCAGTCGCTTTCGTCCTGGGCGGCTTCATCGGAGTGGGCATCGCCCTCCTTCTGGAGCTCAACGACAAGGCCATCTTCTCGACGGACGACCTCAGGAAGGCTTTGCCTCCCGAGACGCCCTTCCTCGGCTGGCTGCCCATGCTCAAGGTCAGGAAGAACGACAGGTACGTCAGCTCCGTCGTCCTCAGCAGTCCCAGTTCATTCGAGAGCGAGAAGTACAAGCTGATCGCCAGCAACATCATCTTCGGCCGCGCATCGAACAACAGGGTCATCACCGTGTGCTCGACGGACAAGAACGAGGGCAAGACCTCAGTCATGGCCAACATGGCGATCGCGCTGACGCAGAACGGCTACAACGTCCTGCTCGTCGACGGCGACCTGAGGATGCCCAGCTGTGAGCAGTACTTCAACCTGGAGCATCAGGAGAGGGGACTGGTGGACATCGTCATGGATGGAGAGAGCCTGGACAGCTGCATCATCCAGCCCTTCGTCGACGTCGAGAAGCTCCACCTGCTGCCCTGCGGCAAGAAACCGGCCATCCCCTCGATGGTCTACTCGGCCGAGAGCTTCGCCAAGCTTGTCGACACCTTGAAGAGGCGCTACGACATCATCCTCTTCGACGCTCCGCCTCTGGCCTACGCCTCCGAGCTGCTGGCTCTGACCAAGCATGCGCCTGAGGTCCTCATCGTCTGCCGCGCCGGCATCACGAACAAGAACGTCCTGGCCGACATGATCGAGACCTTCAAAAGCTCCGGCGCCACAGTCATCGGAGCCTGCCTCAACGCCGTCATCGCAAGCCACGGCTCCGGCAAGAGCGGCTACGGCAACTACTCCTACTATGCCTCTTCGAAGGACCCTCAGGCCATGGCCTCCGTCGTCAAGAGCATTCCCTGGTTCAGCAGCCGCAAGATGTACTACCGCCGCCGCTACAGGAGGGACGAGCGCTACCGCGGAAGCAGGAGCACCCAGAAGAAGATCAGACCCACACATCCCTTCAGGCCCGACCTGGACCTGGTGGACTGAGATGGAAGGGCGGCCACAGCGCCGCCCTTCGTCATGTCTGACGCCTTGCCATCCAAGTATGTGGTCTACCGCTGATCTCTTTTGTCCAGGGTGAGGAGTCTTCACAGCGGTATGTTCACCTGCCGGATGTACAAACCAGCCTTCTTCAGTCAAGACAAACGAACATGTGAAGAGCCTCTTGCACAATGCCACAATCAACTTAATTTATTTAGATGATCATCTCAATCTGGTAAATACTCCGTTTCCGTCGTCGATTCGGATGATGTCGATTGCACGGAATCATTGTTTGAGATTGTGCGTGGGCTCGACGATGCGGTGACCACTGTGACAGGCATGGCCATTTATTCTGACGAGGAGCTGATGTCTCCTCTGATGGGTGTGGATCTTCCTCTCGATGACGTCGGCTTTTTCAATGTATCAAGCCTGGACATGAGCCTGGTGCCCCTGCAGGGCATTCCTGAAGCCGATTTCATCGCATCCTTCCTCAATGCCCCATTCATAGTCGATGGAGAAAATACACAAACGACTGTGACAGTGTCGTCGCCAGGGCTCCGCTTTTTCTACTCCTATCCTGAGTGGTCCATGAAGGGACCTGTGATTGCAGATGGAGTCAAGTACTATCTGGATGTAACTACTGACACTACCACAAGACTGACTGAAGGTGGCATCTGGTGTGATGGCTCTTGGAAGAGACTCATCAATTATTCCTGCTCCAAAGCAGATGGATGCCTCCCCGCTTGCAATGGGGAGGCGTCCATCTCTTCAGCTGCGCTTCCCGTGCATCTGAGCATCTGGCAGCGCCAGAGACTGAATGGACAAGTGGTCCATGTACAGTTTTCAGCTGGCAAGAGTCCTGTCGGACAGATTGGATTGGTGTTGGCGTCCACACAGAGGCCCTTTCCCACACCCTTTACACAGACTTTGCAAACTGATAACCTAGACCAGAAGTCTGGAGTGGTCATGAGAAGGAAAGTACGGCTTGATAGAATGTCTTCCATCCTGTGCACCACTTCTGTTTCCATTGCATCGAGAATCCCTTCAAGGGATTTTTTTTTGGTCTTTTCAAATCAGCTTAGGAGTGGAGTATGAGTGTAAACGTGTTTCGTGGCAGATCCCTCACGGTCATCGAGGACCTCTCCATCGAGGAGAGGCGCTACTTCTTCAAGAAGGTCAGGCAGCTGAAGGATGCCATCCTGGCGAATGACGAGGCGACGCTTGACCTCTTCAGGATCGATGATCCCGACTTCGGCATCTACGAAGTCTTCCTGGAGGACAGCACAAGGACGAAGGAGAGCTTCAGGAACGCAGCCAAGTTCCACCACGCCAAGGTCTCCGAGCTGATGTGCTCCTCTTCCTCGATCAACAAGGGCGAGAGCTATGCCGACACCTTCAACATGCTCTCCGGCTACAGCAACACGATCTTCATCGTGCGCAGCAAGGTCGAGGGCCTGTGCCGCTACCTGGACGAGGAGAGCGCCGAGTACACGAGGAGGAACAGCCTTCCCGTGAAGCCCGCCTTCATCAACGCGGGAGACGGCAAGCATGAGCATCCGACCCAGGAGCTTCTGGACGAGTTCACCTTCCTCGAGGACAACGGAATGGACTTCTCCAGCCTCCATCTGGCCCTCGTCGGCGACCTCTACCATGGACGCACCGTCCACTCCAAGGCCGACGGCCTCAAGGTCTTCGACCACGTCAAGGTCGACCTGATCGCACCGCCTGAGCTGGCAATGCCCGACAGCTACGTCGAGAAGATGAAGGAGAACGGCTTCGAAGTGCGCGCCTTCTCCTCGATCGAGGAATACCTCGAGTGCGGCGACATCGCGACCAAGTGGTACTTCACACGTCCCCAGCTCGAGAGGATGGGCGAGCGCATCCTCCAGAAGCAGGACGAGCTGCGCAAGAGCATCACCTTCCGCCGCGAGTTCATGGACCGCCTGAAGGAGGGCACGAAGTTCTACCACCCGCTGCCCCGCCACAAGGAGCATCCTACGATTCCGACCTTCCTCGACAACACGAGCCTGAACGCCTGGGAGCGCCAGGCGATCAACGGCATGTACTGCCGCATCGTCCTCCTGTCCCTGATCGCCGGACGCATCGGCGAGGACTATGATGGACCGGTGAGGGAAAAGAGGAACATCGGGGACGAGGAGTACATCGTCAGCGTAGACCTGAGCAAGAGGTCCAAGGAAGTCAAGAACTACTCCGAGGGCGTCCATCCAATCGACAACGGCATCGTCATCGACCACATATGCAAGGGTGACAGTCCTTCCGAGATCCGCGCCCACATGCGCCTGATCTCCTCCGTCCTCGGCATCGACGAGGGCAGGGGAGGCGAGTGGATCAGCCGCGGCGCTGATGGCCAGTACAAGGGCATCATCTTCCGCCCGGGCGACTACGAGCTGGGCCGCAAGGACCTCAAGCGCCTTGCCGCCATCGCGCCCAAGTGCACGCTGAACATCATCAAGGACGGCAAGGTAACCGAGAAGTACCGCACCCACATTCCGCCCAGGATCTACAACTTCGACGACCTGTGCTGTACGAACGATGCATGCATCTCCCATCCCAGCCAGGGCGAGGGGGTCTCTCCCAGCTTCGAGCGCACACCAGATGGACACTTCGCCTGCGTCTACTGCGGAAAGTTCCACACATACAAGGAAATCTGGAAGAGGAGGGGCTAGAAAGACTGGTCAGCTACAGGCTAGTATTGTCCCAAGGAGGAAGCTGTATGAAGACAATTGATGAAATCACAAGATACTACGGACCCCAGCTGGCCAAGGCGGCCTTCGAGCTGGGCGCCATCCGCCTCTCGCCCCGCGAGCCCTTCACCTGGGCCAGCGGCTACAGGATGCCGATCTACAACGACAACAGGCAGTTCCTGGCACGCGCCAGCTATCGTGCCCTGATCTGCGACGCCTTCACCGACATGCTCGAGGCCCTCGACTTCAACCCGAAGAACATCGCGGGCACATCGACGGCCGGCATCCCCCATGCGACCAGTCTGGCCGACAGGCTCCAGAAGCCGCTCAGCTATGTCCGCTCCTCCTCAAAGGACCATGGACTTGGCAACCAGATCGAGGGTCTGGGCCGCGACCGCAGCTACCATGGCGAGAGCGTGTGCCTGATCGAGGATCTGATCAGTACTGGCAAGAGCTCGATCGCCGCAGTCAAGGCCATCGTCGAGGCCGGCGGAGAGGTTCCCTACTGCCTGGCCATCTTCACCTACGGCCTGGATGCCGCAGCCGAGGCCTTCGCAGCCCTCAATCCGGCATGCGAGGCCTACACGATCCTGAGCTACCCCGTCATGCTGAAGACGGCGGTCGACGTCGGCTACATCACTGACAAGGATGCCGAGATGCTCCACAGCTGGAGGGAGGATCCCTTCGGCTGGGGCGAGAAGAACGGCTGGCCGAAGGTTGAGAGGTGACCTATGGACTACGTAGACAGACTGATCGAAAGCGCCGACTTCACCGGCAATGTGACATGCATGGGACTCGATCCCGTGCTCGACGCCCTTCCGGGGGAGGGCGGCTTCAGGGAGCGCGTCAACGCCTTCGCTGAGCAGCTCTTCCGCCGCATGAAGCTCGAGGGCCTCTCTCCGGCCGCCTTCAAGCCGAACATCGGCTACTATGTCATCAACGACAATCCCAGGGACGAGGACTTCTCTGGCTCTGCGGCCCTTGCCGATGTGCTCGACATGCTCGAGTCCTTCTTCCCCTCGATTCCCGTCATCCTCGACAGCAAGAGGGGTGACATCGCGAAGAGCAGCCAGAACTACGCCCATGAGGCCTTCGACTGCTGGCAGGCCGACGCAGTGACCGTCTCCCCCTATATGGGAAGCGACTCCGTTCTGCCTTTCGCCTTCCCGGACAAGGGCATCTACGTGCTCAACCGCACGAGCAACCCCGGAGGAAAGGAGCTGCAGAACATGCTCGCCCTGGACAAGGTCGACAGCCATGAGCTGTATCCCTTCTACGACGCAGTGGCCCACCACATCGCCGCCTGGGCCGGTGAGCACCGTGGAGTCGGAGCCGTCGTCGGCGCGACCAACATGGAGGAGCTGGGACGCATCGTCGGCTACTACGCCGGACGCGATGTGCCGACCCTCATCCCCGGTGTCGGCAGCCAGGGTGGCAGCGCTCCCGAAGTCATGGAGGCCATGCGCAAGGCCGGATACGACGTCAGACTGGCGAGGATCAACTCCTCCAGCGGCCTGACCCACCCCTGGAAGAAGGGACCTGCACCTGAGGACTGGCTCGATGCCTGCCTCCAGTCGATCCGAAGACTTCTTGACGAGACGAAATGCTGATGGACGGAAAGACAGCCCGCCTTCGTGGCGCACATCTGAGGCGTGAGGTCATCCTCTCGACTGTCAGCGGCGTCGCCTCGACGAAGAAGGAGATGGTCTCCTACTTCGACAGGAAGACGTGCATCGACGTCATAACGACGAAGAGCTTCCAGCTTGTGCCCAATCCGGGCAACAGGGAGCCTGTCATATGCTGTGTGGCCCCCGGCGACTTCGGCAACTCGGTCGGCCTGAGGAACCCGGGCCTCGATGTGGCTCTGGAGGACATCAGAAAGCTGAGGGAGCATGGACTTGAGAAGATCCTGAACATCTCCGTCAGCGCTTCCTCCCCCGAGGACTTCATCGCCCTGGTCAAGGCCTTCGACCCCTATGCCGACTCGATCGAGCTGAACTTCTCCTGCCCCCATGCGGCGGCAGGATACGGCGCCTCGATCGGCTGTGACCAGGCTGTCGCCAGCGAGTATGTGCGCCGGATCAGGGAGGCCTACCCCGAGCAGGAGTCGGCGCTCTTCGTGAAGCTCACGCCCAATGTCGAGGACATCGGGTCGATAGCCCGCGCGTGCATAGAGGCGGGTGCCGACGGCATCGTCGCGATCAACACTGTCGGACCGAAGCTCTACACTGAGGCGCACAGCGGCAAGCCCATCCTCAACAACAAGCTTGGTGGAAAGGGTGGGGCCTCAGGCACCTGGGTCAGGAAGACTGCCCTCAAGGCTGTGAAGGCCATCAGAAAGAGCATAGGCGACGAAGCCATCATCATCGGCATGGGAGGCGTCAGCCGCCCTGAGGATGTGGCCGCCATGGTGGAGGCCGGAGCCGACGCCGTCGGCCTCGGTTCCGTCTTCGGCACCGTCGCCCAGCGTGACTGGCCGCACTACCTCGACTGTCTCAAGGCTGAGGCCAAGGACATACTCTCAGGCAAGCCTTGCACCCCTGAGGCGGAAGGCCTCATCCGCAAAGAGAACAGGATGGCCTATGTCCCGCACAGGATCGTCAAGCGGACGGTCCACACTCCGGAGATGCTCATCCTGGAGCTTGACGGACAGCTCGATTGCAAGGCGGGCGAGTTCGCCTTCCTCTTCGTGCCAGGCCTGGGCGAGAAGCCTTTCTCTGTCGCCCACAACAAGCCTCTGACCTTCCTGATCCGCCGACGCGGCTTCTTCACGAACGCGCTCTTCGACCTCAAGGAAGGGGACACGATCTACACGCGTGGCCTCTACGGTGCGCCACTCAAGATGGAGAAGCACAGCAAGGCCCTCCTCGTGGCGGGTGGAAGCGGAGTCGCAGTCCTGCCCTTGGTCTGCGACCAGCTTGCCGGAGGGGACTGCCACATCGATGTCCTCGTGGGCACGAGCGCCTCGAGCACTGTCGGCTGTGACGGAAAGGCCCTCTTCGAGGACTACTTCCGCAGCCATGCGGACAGTTATGAGGTCATCGCGGACGACGGAAAGGTCGGCCGCGTCCTCGACCACCTGGATGCTCACGTCGCAGGCAAGGCGGATCTGGTCGCCTATCTCGTGGGGCCTGAAATCTTCATGGCCATCGCGGCCCGCCGCCTCATCGCGCTGGGAGTTCCTGCCAACCGCATCCTCATGTCGCTGGAGCGCAGCACGCTGTGCGGCATCGGAATGTGCGGCGAGTGCGTGTGCGGCGACAGGCTCACATGCCAGTGGGGCACCTTCCAGAGCTACGAGTACATCCACCGCGAGGCTCCCGAGCTGCTGGGGGAGGCGCGATGACAGACCTCCACGTCCATCTGCGTGATGGCGTCCAGAGCGCCAAGGAGACGATAGAGCACGGCCTCGCCGTCGCCTCGATGTGCGGCATCAGGAGGGTGGCGGACATGCCCAACTGCTCTCCGGCCCTGACGAGCCGGGCCGCCGTGCTCGACCGCCTCGCCCTGGCATCCCCCTCGGCGAAGCGCCACCGCGTCAGCTATAGTGTCCACATGGGCCTTACTGCGGATCCGGACCAGATCAGGGAGGCGGTGGCCACCCACAGCGAGCTCTTCCCCCTCGTCCTCGGCCTGAAGCTCTTCGCCGGACAGTCGACAGGGAACATGGGCATCGTCGACATCGACAGCCAGCGCCTCGTCTTCCAGACTCTGACGGAGGCGCACTACAGGGGCGTCCTCCTCGTCCATTGCGAGAAGGAATCTCTCCTCAGGCCTGAGCTCTTCGTAGCAGGGCGCTGGGAGACGCACTCCCTCGCACGTCCCACCGCCGCTGAGGTCGAGTCCGTCCGCGACATGATAGGCCTGATGGAGGAGACGGGCTTCGCTGGACACCTCCACATATGCCACATCTCGACGAAGGGTGCCCTCGAGCTCGTATGTGCGGCCCGCGACAGAGGTCTTGCAGTCAGCTGTGGAGCGACTGCCCACCACAGTCTCCTGACTGTGGATGATGCCGCAGAGCATGGACGCTACCTGAAGATGAACCCGCCGCTTCGCAGCATGGAGGACAGGGATGCGATCTATGCTGGCCTCGTCGGCGGCTCTGTCGACTATGTCGAGAGCGACCACGCTCCCCATACGCTGGAGGACAAGGAGAAGGGTGCGAGCGGCATCCCCGGCTTCGCAGGAAGCCTCATGCTCCTCAGCCGCCTCAAGGCCGATGGAGTGCCTACAGAAAGGCTCGTGGACATCTTCAGCCGCAATGCGCTCACGCTCTTCGGCCTCGATGGCGAGGAGCGTCCACTTCCCGACAGGATCATGTGGAGGGCGCGCAAGGCGGCGTCGGAGTATCCCTTCGACCCCTTCGCCATCCCTCAGCTCGGCTGAGCTTTCTTCACCGATGATGACATTTCATCCTCTCCATACGGCTTGCCTTTCGTCCGTTTAAAGGGTATAAGGTCAGCTGGAACCAATCTTTTACAGGAGGACCGCGGCAATGACGAGACAGAGTGACGACGCCAACCCTCACCCTGACAGTAGCTGCTCAGGAAACGAACACAGCGCCGCGGCCGGACTGGAGTGACATCCTCCCTTCTGCCGTGGCAGGAGGATTGAGATGATCACCATCAGAAATACAAGCGATAAATATACCTGGATCGACGCACGCGACATCAACCGCGACGACATCAGCGTCCTGAGCGAGGACTATGCGATCTCTTCTGAGCTCCTTGCCGACATCCTGGACCAGGACGAGCAGAGCCGCATGGAGAAGGAGGACGACTACCTGGCCTTCATCGTGCGCATTCCGCGCGACGAGGAGGACGAGGAGAATCCGCTCACACGCAACGCCGTGCCGCTTGGCATCGTGCTCTATCCGGACAAGGTCATAACCATATGCCAGGGCGACAGCGTCGTCCTGGAGGACTTCGCGCGCTCCCGCTTCCGCCAGTACCCGGTCGACACGAAGGAGGGCTTCGTCATCTCCATCCTTGGCCGCAGCGCACTGGTCTTCATCCGCATCCTCAAGTACATCAACCGCCAGAAGGACCTGGTCGAGGAGCAGCTGCACAAGAGCGTCATGAACTATGAGCTGATCCAGCTTCTGGAAATCCAGAAGTCGCTTGTCTACCTCACGACGAGCCTGACGAGCAACGAGATGCTCCTGGAGAAGATGGTCAAGAGTCCCATCTTCAAGCTGAACAACGAGGACGAGACGGACTTCCTGGACGATGTCATCACGGACAACAAGCAGGCCATCGCGATGGCGAACATCTACTCCGACATCCTCACGGGAACGATGGACGCCTTCGCCTCCGTCATCGGCAACAACATGAACGTCATCATGAAGCGCCTGACGCTGATCTCGCTTGCCCTGATGTTCCCGACCTTCATCACAGGCTTCTTCGGCATGAACATCCACATCCCCGGTACTGACAGTCCCTGGGCCTGGCTCGTGCTTGCCTTCGCCTGCCTCATGGTAGCCATCATCGGCAGCTACATCATCTCGGACCGCCACAACAGCACCCTGATCAAGGCGAACATAGGGGAGGCGAAGAAGAGGAAACGGCAGGCGAAGGTGAAGGGCAAGCGGCTGTGAGACGTGTACTCGTCCTCCTCATGCTCCTGCCCGGCCTCCTCTTCGCCGGGGACATCACAACGCTCTACGATGAGCTTGCGCTTAGGCATCCAGACTTCTTCAACACGGTTCCAGAGGACGAGGCCGACGCTCTCGTCGCCTCCCTCGAGGCCGAAAGCGGTGCTTACGGCAAGGTCGAGTACTGGTATGCGCTGGAGAAGGTCGCTGCAATCGCACACGACTCCCACACCCAGGTGGCGCTCGATGCCCAGGTCCTCACCTCGATGCACTTCCTCCCAATCGGCTTCGACCTCTTCGATGAGGGTCTGGCCGTAGTCTGGACAGGAGAAGGCTACGAGGAGCTGCTGGGCCAGATTGTCGATACGATCTGTGGGCTGGACCTGGATGGGCTCCTTGCCTTGGCTGGCGCCTGGATCAGCCACGACAACGAGGTCCATCTGACGCAGAGCCTCCTGGACAACCACCTCGTCTTCCATGAGTTCTATGAGACACTCGCTCTGGTGGAGGAGGGTGAGGACATCACGATCGCCCTCAGCGATGGAAGGCTCGTCGACATCCCGGCCCTCTCCTTCGACGAGTGGGCAGCCATGGAGCGGAAGATCCTCCAGGAAGCCATACCGCCAACGCTGAATCCGGCTGACCCCTACAGTGCGATGCTCCTCGACGATCCTGAGGCCTTACTGCTCAACTACCATAGTTGTGTAGACTGGGCGGCCATGCCCATGGCCGACTTCGCGCTTCGTGTGGAGGAGCTTGTCAGGCAGGAAGGCTTTACGAAGGTCATCATCGACCTGCGCTACAATGCAGGTGGTGACAGCAGCGTCATCAATCCCCTCGTCGACGCTCTGGAGAGGATCCAGGATGAGCGTGGGCTTGAGGTCTACGTCCTGATCGGCGAGGACAGCTTCTCGTCGGCCATACTCAACGCCCTGACGCTCCGTGAGCGGCTTGGCGCCGTCCTCGTCGGACGACCGACAGGAGGCAGCGTGAGCCATTTCGGCGAACTTGACAGCTTCGTCTTGCCCGACACCGGTCTGACATGCTGGTACTCCACCAAGTGGTTCGACAATGGCGAAAAGGGGCCGCTCATGCCCGACATCTTCACGCCGCGCCATATCGAGGACTACCGCACTGGGCGTGACGGAACCCTCGTCCAACTGGGAGTTGTGAAATGAGGTTCTTTTCAAAGCGCGTGCAGACAGTCGAATGGGACAGGGAGGCCTATGAGCCTGCCATCCAGAAGAGCATATGCACAGGTGAGGAGACTTTTGGTTTCATCAGCAAGGCTGACGGCCGCTTCCATGGTCTTGAAGTTTTGCGCTCAGCCGACGACAGAGCGGCCATGTGCGAGCGCTACGGCATCAAGCCTGAGGGGATGCGGACGATCTTCTAGACTGTCAGGTAAGGGGCGCTTGGAAAAGCCGGATCACTCACTTAGGTGTTGTCATCATCCTGTAATGTGAAGTCCTATGGATCCAGGCGCTGCTGCGGGAAAGACGATCATTGACTTCATGCCTCTTGGAACATGGGGCTTTGCCTCCAAATCACACGCTGATGGGATGGCCGATTTGAACCTTTTGGGGAAGCAGTCAGGAGATTCAGTCTCCACGGAGCGTGGATTGTCTTCCTTCGCCGCCTTCGGCTAAGGTGCCTTGTGGAGGATGAGAATGGACAATGCCGACATCGGGCGCCTCATCAGAGGCATGAGGCTGGAGAAGGGGCTCAGCCAGAGGGAACTTGCCGAAAAGCTTGGAGTCTGTGGAAAGACCGTCTCGAAGTGGGAGTGCGGTATGGGCGCGCCCGACATCCAGCTGTGGAGCGCGCTGAGCCAGGAGCTTGGAATCGACCTGGCAACGCTCCATGAGGGCAGGATGGATGTCGCGAAGAAGGACAATGGGAAGCTCAGCCGCATGCGCATCCACGTCTGTCCCAGCTGTGGCAATGTGGTCGTCTCATCAGCCGAGGCCAGAATCTCATGCTGTGGGCGCAGCCTCACACCCCTCGAGGCCAAGGCTGCGGACGAGGCCCATCTTCCAGCGATCGAGCGCATCGGCGACGAGTATCTGGTCCGCCTTTCCCATCCGATGGACAAGGAGCACCACATCGCCTTCATCTGCCTTTTGAGGGACGACAGCTTCCTGATCCGCCGCCTCTACGCGGAGGGTGGGGACGAGGTCTACATTCCTGCCATAGGGCGGAGGGCGCGGCTGTACGTGTATTGCACGCACGACGGCCTCTTCCTCGCCCCGCCAGAAATCCTCAGTTGATGCGTTTGATGCCGCTCTCGCCCCGGATGATGTAGCCTTCGTGCAAGGCCTTGTCGCTTCGGATGAAGCCGCCCTTGCCGTGGTCGAGCTTGTCGACTTCGTTTCCATCAGCGTCGAGGAGGCTGAAGTCCTCGTCGACGATCCTGTAGACGTCGGGTCCAATGTACTCGATCGCCTCGCCCTTCCTTATCTGGTTCCTGACGTCGACTTCCCACAAGCCTTCCTCAAGCTGTCTGCCCACAGTGCCCAGATAGAGGTACTGGCGCTCGTAGCCGTAGCTCGTCGGGTGGTCTATGCCCTTGGCGTCGATGGCGTCGTGGCCGAAGAAGAAGCCTGTCGAGAACTCCCTGTGTGAGACGTTGAAGAGGTCGTCGCGCCACAGCTTCCAGTCCGGATCCTTGTCCAAGGCCTTGCGGTAGGCCCTGACGACCTGGGCGATGTACATCACGCTCTTCATACGGCCCTCGATCTTCAGCGAGCTCAGGCCTGAGGCGACGAGCTCGTCCAGGTGGTCGATCATGCAAAGGTCCTTGGACGAGAGTATCGTCGTGAAACCATCATCCTCCTCGATGGGGTAGTAGACGCCGGGCCTCTCCTCCTCTTCGAGTGCGTAGGAGAGGCGGTAGCGCCAGCGGCATGTATGGGCGCACTCTCCCTGGTTGCCGCTGCGTCCCGCCAGATGGCTGGAGAGCAGGCAGCGTCCGGAGTAGGCCATGCACATCGCTCCATGGACGAAGGCCTCGAGCTCGAGCTCGGGTACTGCGTCCTTGATCCTCCTGATGTCGTCAAGCGTGGCCTCGCGGCCCAGGATGACGCGCTTGAAGCCCAGCGAATGGTAGAGCTTCGCGGCAGAGGAGTTCAGGCAGCTGGCCTGGGTCGAGAGGTGGAGGTCTTTGTCGGGGAGGTGGCGCCTCATCAGATCGACCAGTCCCATGTCCGAGATGATGAAGGCGTCGAAGGGACTGTCCTTCAACAAGGGCAGCAGGGCCTCGACCTCATGGATCTGGTCCTCGCTGAAGAGGATGTTCATCGTGCAATAGACACGCTTGCCCGTCCTCTGTTTGAGGGCGCGCACCTTCTCCAGCTCCTCGAGCGTGAAGTTGTCGGCCTTGGCCCTCATCGAGTAGGAGGACAGACCCATGTAGGCGGCGTCGGCGCCGAAGCTGAAGGCGGTCTCCAGCTTCTCGTAGTTTCCCGCCGGAGCGAGCAGCTCGATTGCCATGAGTCCTCCTCAGGAGAGGAGGGCGCGCAGGTCCTCGGCCAGGCGGCCGGTCTTCGCGCTCTTCTCTTCCTCTGCCTTCGCGGCCCTCTCCTTGAGGCTCTTCTGGTAGCTCTCCTCGTCCATGAGCACAGTCCTGTCGTCGGGGAAGGCGAGGCGGATGACCTCGTCCATCTCACCTACGAGGTGGAAGTCGACGCCTTCCTTGACGTCTTCCGTGAGCTCGTCCAGGTCCCTCTTGTTGCGCTGGGGGATCAGGATCTCGGTGACACCGTTGCGCTTCGCTGCCAGAACCTTCTCCCTCAGGCCTCCGATGGGCATGACCTTGCCGGTGAGCGTCAGCTCACCCGTCATGGCGAGACGCTGCTTGATCACCTGTCCCGTCAGCAGGGAGTAGAGCGCGCATGTCAGCGTGATGCCGGCCGAAGGTCCGTCCTTCGGCGTCGCGCCTTCGGGCACATGGAGGTGCACGTCGTTCGTGCTGAACCAGGAACCCTCGAGGCCACGCCTCTCGGCGGTGCGCTTGAGCCAGGTCCAGGCGATGGACACGCTCTCCTTCATGACGTCGCCAAGCTGGCCGGTGACCTTCAGCTCTCCCTTGCCGGGATAGTTCTCCGCCTCGATCAGGAGGGTATCTCCACCCATGCTCGTCCAGGCCAGACCAAGGGCGGTGCCGACCTTGTCGGCGCGCACGACGTCGTCCGTGGGGAAGATGGGCTTGCCCAGACACTTCTCGACGAGCGCGTCGTCGACGATGATGGGCTTCTTCTCCTCACCCTCGTCCGCCTCCATGCTCTGTAGGAGGATCTTGCGGTTGATCTTGTCAAGGCTCTTCTCCAGGTTCCTGACACCGGCCTCGCGGGCATACTGGTTCGCGATCGAGAGGAGGACCTTGGAAGAGTATTTCACGTCGCCCTTGGCCAGTCCGGTGCGCTCGAAGCTCTTGGGCAGAAGGTACTTCTTCGCGATGTTGAGCTTCTCGTTCGATGTGTAGCCCGACATCTCGATGATCTCCATCCTGTCCAGCAAGGGCTCGGGAATGGTCTCGAGGCTGTTCGCAGTGACGATGAAGACGACCTGGGAGACGTCGAAGGGAATGTCCAGATAGCGGTCGCGGAACTCCTTGTTCTGCTCGCTGTCCAGGGCCTCGAGCAGGGCGCTCGCGGGGTCTCCGTTGTAGCTCTGGCCCATCTTGTCGATCTCGTCGATCAGGAAGACGGGACTCTTCGTCTTGACGATCTTCAGGCCCTGGATGATCTTGCCCGGCATGGCGCCGATGTAGGTCCTCCTATGGCCCTTGATCTCGGCCTCGTCCCTCATGCCGCCGACCGAGAAGCGGTAGTACTTCTTGCCAAGGGCGTTGGCGATGGAGCGGCCGACGCTCGTCTTTCCGACTCCCGGAGGTCCGACAAGGCAGATGATGGCTCCCTTCTCGTCCTTCTTCTGCTTCCTGACGGCGAGGAACTCGAGGATGCGCTCCTTGACCTCCTTCATGCCGTAGTGGTCGCGCTCCAGGACGCGGCGCGCCTTCTTCAGGTCGAAGTCGTGGAAGCCTTCGTCCTTCCAGGGCAGGGCCGCTATGGTCTGCAGGTAGGTCAGGCTGATCGAGTACTCGGCCGAGTTGGGCTCGAGCGAGGTGAAGCGCGCATACTCGGCCTCCACGGCCTCCTTCGCCTCTCCTTCAAGGCCGAGGGCATTGAGCTGATCGCGCAGCTTGTCGACGATGTTGCTGTTCTTGCCGTCCAGGCCGAGCTGCTTCTGGATCTGCTTGAGCTCCTCGCGCAGGAAATAGTCCCTCTGGTTCTTCTCAAGACGCTTGTTGATCGTGTTCTGGATGTCGGCCTGGATGTCGGCGATCATCTTCTCCTGCGAGATGTGGAAGATGACCTCCTCGATCCTCTTGCTCACGTCGAGGGTCTCGAGGATCTTCTGCATCTTCTCTCCCTCGATCGGGAGGATGGAGGCGACGTAGTCGGCGAAGCGTCCCGGATCCTCGATGTTGACCATGTTGAGGCGGTTCTCGTCGCTGAAGATCGGGGCCTTGCCGTTCATCTTCGTGAACTCTTCGTTCAGCGTGCGGATCCAGGCCTTGAGACGGGCCCCGTCCCTGTCGCGGACGATGTCTGCAAGGTAGCTTACCTTTGCGGCCGTGTAGCTCGTTGTGCTGAAGAAGGACTCGACGCGGAAGCGGGCCAGAGTGGAGACGAAGATGTTCATGCCTCCGTCAGGCATCTTGAGTGTCTTGAGGATCTTGCACACCGTTCCCACGCTGTAGAAGCGCTTGGCGGGATCCGTGCTCTTCTGCTCATCCTTGCCCACAGGCCTCTCGAGCAGGGCACCGAAGATGCCGTCGCGGTAGAGGCTCTGGTTGACCAGTGCTATGTCGGCCTCTCCCGAGATGTAGAGCGGGGCGAAGAGGCCGGGAAAGAGGGGCTTGGCGCTCAGCGGCAGGACCAGGAGGTTCTGCGGCAGCTGTCCGTCATCCCCAGTGTTTGTCTGATTGCTGTTCTGTACGTCCAAAATCTATGACTCTCCCTAACTGTCCTGTAAAGATATGAGAAAAAATGGGTAGAGGAAAGCGGGAAAGGCTATGGATTTCAGTTCTTCTCCCGCACAGTCTCCGCATACTGGCCTGGCGTCACGCCCATGTAGCGGTCGAAGACGCGGATGAAGGTGTTGGCCGAAGTGAAGCCGACCTCCTGGGCGAGAGTGGCCACCTTGATCTGCGGATCCTCCTCGATCCTCCGCTGGGCCTCGTTTATGCGGAAGCGGTTGAGGTAGTTCTTGAAGTTCTCGCCGGAGAGCCTGTTGAAGACTTCGCTGCAGTACTTTGGCGAGAGGTTGAACTCTTCGGACAGGTCGATCAGCTGGATCGGCTCGCTGTAGTGGGCCTTGATGTAGCTCTTCATCTCGTCGACGATGTAGTCGTACCTGGCCGCCGAGGCGCTGCTGCGCCGCTCGATGTAGGCCGACAGTATGGCCCTGAGACGGGCTATGACTTCGAAGGGAGGCCTGCCGTCACGCAGCGCGCTCCAGTCGATCTGTCCGTCGTCCTCCCTCATCTCCTGGAAGATGCGCATGAGCGTGGAGGCGAGGGCCGAGGCGAAGGCGCACATCTCCTTCTCCTGCAGCAGGCGCTCCGGTGCGCTGTTCTCCCTGACGATCTGGTCGAAGATGGCCAGCGTGCCCTGTGAGCCGGAGAGGGCGGCGTTGACCAGCTTGCGCTCCTCGCTGATAGGGTAGTGCATCAGGTTGGTGTGGCCGACGATGTCGCCCTGGGTCAGGATGATGCGGTCACCGAGCAGGTAGCGGCAGTCCATGATCTCCATCGCCAGGCGGAAGAGCTGGGGCAGCTGCCTCCAGCCCTGGGCGGAGGGGCTGATCGCGGCCTGGAGGCCATTCTCCTCGTCCAGGGCTGTGAAGGACCTCAGCGTCTGGTAGAGGTAGTCATAGCAGCCTTCAGCCGTCGCACTCTTGTAGATGAGCACTCCGGAGCCCTTGTCCGTGATGATGAAGTGGAGGTGGCGCTCGCGGCGCGACATGGAGTTCATCTTAAGGAAGAGCGAGGTCTGCGTGTCCTCGTCGACGGGGGCGAGGATGGCGAGGCAGAAGTAGGCCTCACTGTCGTCCTCCGCCCTGTACAGGGAGTCCTGGCCGCGCAGGTAGGAGCGGTACTTCTGGACGTCCGTCGCGTTCTGCAGCTCGGCCGTGAGGCTTGCCAGTCGGCCACGGATCCGGTCGGCTTCAAGGCATTTGTCGATGATCGTGTCGAACTCGTTGGTGCCCTTCGCTCCGTCACCATCGTCAGCCAGCGTCTCGTAGGCTTTCTTGACGGGACGGTAGAGCCTCTTCTGGATCTTGTACCCCACGAGGAGCGAGAGCGAGATCACTACAGGAACCGCCAGGACGATGAGCATCATCGGCCAGGTCACGCCCGTGTGGTGGGTGAAGAGGGCCGAGAAGCCAAAGTAGGGGTAGTACTCCTTCCTGATGGAGTAGCCGGCGACCTTGCTGTGGCCTTCCGGCACCGCTTTGAGGTCCACCTGGAGGAGGGCCTGGGCGAAATCGGAGCAGGGGCTGGCGATGTGGCCGCTGTACTCGTCGACGAAGGCGAACTGGATCGAGGCGTCGCCTGGCAGAGAGAGTGAGGCGACCGGGATGGTGCAATAGACGGTGAGCACATTGCCGCTGAGGAAACGGCGGGTTGTGAGGACGAGAAGGCCGTCGTCGCGGCTCAGCGCGATGCCGCCGTCCTCAGGCAGACTGTCGAGGCCGGGCGTGACGTAGGCCAGGAAGTCGTCCTTGCCGAAGGTGCCGCCGGAGGTGATGATGAAGCTGGCCTCCTCCTGCCTGGCCAGAGCGATGTTGTAGCTGTCCGAGCCGAGGACGGGAGTGCGCCTGACAAGCTCCTGATAGACGAGCAGACCGTTGTAGTAGTAGTCGGACGAGCCGATCGGACTCTCGAGCCAGTCCAGGACGGTGCCGTTCGTCGAGAGGTAGTCGACCAGGGTCTCGATCTCGCCGATGCGCGAGGAGAGCATGTAGCTCGAGACCTCCTCGAGCGACTGGTTCGCATGCTCCTCGGCGGCCTTGACGTAACGCTCGCCCAGGACTCCTGCCAGGATTGCGAAGGCGGAGACGACGAGGGCGACCCCGACGAAGATGATGACCAGCTGGTCATGATAGCTGAGCTTCCTCCCTTTCTCTCTCATGATTGTGATTCTAACCTCTGGACCCGTGCTGTGCCAGAAGGAAAATGAAGATTGCATGGACCAGAGTGGCCATCTGGGGGCGCAAATCGTTGGATGGGTGGAAATTCCCACAGGCCGCGATTTTTCCTTTCTCCATGAATTCAGGCGATGTTCGGAAAAATGATGATTGCGGTGGCAGGAAAGCTGGCTCAGGATTTCAGGCAAAAGGAGGTTGGCGATGAGCCTAAAGAAAAACGATACTCTTCCTGTCGGCATCAGGCACAGGTCGCTACGCAAGCGCTTCCTGTCCAGCTGGCAGCTGCTGATCCTGCTGGTACCTGGTCTGATCTGGTACCTCATGTTCTGCTACAAGCCCATGATTGGGTTGCGCATGGCCTTCTACGACTACAACATCTTCCGCGGCTTCGAGGGGAGCACATTCGTCGGACTGGAGAACTTCCGCATCTACATGCAGGGTCCCGACTTCTGGCGTACGATAAAGAACACCCTCCTGATCGCCGTCTGGCAGATGGTGATCTGCTTCCCGGCACCGATCCTGCTCGCGATCATCATCACGGAGATGAAGGGCACCGTCATCAAGAAGACGCTCCAGACTGCGACCTTCCTGCCTTACTTCATCTCGACCGTCGTCGTGTGCGGCATGGTCGTCAACTTCCTCTCGCCCTCGACTGGAATCATCAACAAGTTCATCGAGCTCTTCGGCGGAGAGGCGACCTACTTCATGGTCTATCCGCAGTACTTTCGCCCGATCTACACGATAATGACGCTCTGGCAGACGGCCGGCTTCAACGCAGTCGTCTACATCGCCGCCCTCATGGGCATCGATCCCGAGCTCTACGAGGCCGCACTGGTGGATGGGGCAGGCCGCTTCCAAAGGATCTGGCACATCACGCTGCCTGGCATCATCCCCACCGTCGTCACCATGTTCGTCATGAACATCGGCAAGATGGTCAAGGTCGGCTACGAGTCGATTCTGCTGCTTTACCAGCCTTCGACCTATTCGACGGCGGACGTCATCAGCACATACTCGTTCCGCATGGGAATCCAGAACGGCGACTACGGAATAGCGACGGCGGCGGGCCTCTTCGAAGCCCTGATCGCCCTCATCCTGGTCGTCTTCGCGAACAGGCTTTCAAAGAAGCTGACAGAGACATCGCTCTGGTAAGGGGGACAAGATGAAAACGACAGCATCAAGAGACAAGGGCGGCTCATCCGCCCGCATCGAGAGCCGCGGCGAGAGGATCTTCGACATCGCGGTCAAGGTCATCGGCATCGTCCTGATCATCCTCTGCCTCTATCCGCTCTTCTACGTCATCATCGCATCGATCAGCCGACCGCTCTACGTCGAGAACGGACAGGTCATGTTCACGCCCGTCATGCCGACGCTCGAGAGCTTCCGCGAGGCCTTCCAGACGCCCTGGCTGTGGACCAGCTTCGGCAACTCGATCTTCTATACGCTGGCCGGCGTCCTGGTCAACATGGTCTTCTCGACCACAATGGCCTACGCCCTCTCGAGGCCGCGCCTGATCTTCCGCAAGTTCTTCACGCTGCTTGCGGTCTTCACGATGTGGTTCTCGGCCGGCATCATCCCGATGTACATGACCTTCCGCGACTTCCATCTGCTCGACACGAGGATAGCGATCATCTTCGGCTTCGCGATAAGCACCTACAACATGATCATCCTCAAGAGCTTCTTCGAGCAGGTTCCGCCCTCGCTCGAGGAGGCGGCCTTCATCGACGGCGCCAGCGACTTCCGCATCTTCGCCCAGGTCTATCTGCCGCTCTCGAAGCCTTCCCTGGCCACCGTCGCACTCTTCTACGCGGTCAACCGATGGAACGGCTACTTCTGGCCGATGAACCTCCTGACGAGCGACGAGAAGGTCCCCCTCCAGGTGCTTCTCAAGAAGCTCCTCGTCGACAGGACGGCAAACGAGATGGAGAGCGCGATCATCACGGCAAGCAGCCTGACGAGCCAGACGACGGTCATCTACGCACTGATCATCCTGGCAATCATCCCGATGGCGATCGCCTATCCCTTCATCCAGAAGTACTTCAAGTCCGGCATCACTCTTGGTGCGACCAAGGGTTGACGATAATAGAACAGAATACAAAAGGAGACCAAAGAATGAAGAAAAGCATTGTCCTTCTGCTCTGCCTTCTCGCCTTTGCCCTGCCTCTGATGGCCGGTGGCTCCCAGGAGACCACCGCCGCCGCGGCAGGAGAGGCCAGGCCCACGCTCAACGAGGATGGAAGCTTCCACCTCCCGATCGTGGATGAGCCCACCACGTTCAGCATCTTCCTGAACTTCAACAACATGCCCTTCGACAGCTCGTGGCCAGTATGGCAGGAGCTCGCCGAGAGGACGAACATCAGCTTCCAGTCCGTCATCAGCCAGTCGAACTCGAATGAGGACGAGGCCTTCAACCTCATGCTCTCGTCCGGCAACCTCGCCGACGTGATCGGCTACGTCAATGCGGCCGATCTGGAGTCCCTCGGACGCGACGGAGGCCTGATCCCCCTGAACGACCTGATCGACCAGTATGCGCCGAACATCAAGGCCTTCATGGAGGAGAATCCCGCCTTCGCGCAGTATGCGACGAGCACGGACGGCAACATCTACTTCATCCCGAAGAACCAGATGCTCAGGACCGCCGAGTTCTGGTTCATCCGCCAGGACTGGCTGGACAAGCTCGGCCTCGAGGTTCCGACCACTGTCGACGAGCTGTATGACGTCCTCACCGCCTTCCGCAACGAGGATCCCAACGGCAACGGCCTGAAGGACGAGATCCCCCTCTTCGACAGGGCTGGCTGGAAGATGCCTGACGAGTACCTCTACCTCTGGGACACCTCGATCGAGTTCTATGTCCGCGATGGCAAGGTCGTCTACGAACCCCTCGAGGAGAACTTCAAGACCGGTGTCACCAACCTGGTCAAGTGGTACCGTGAGGGCCTGATCGATCCCGAGATCTTCACCCGCGGCGCCAAGAGCAGGGACACGCTCCTGGCCTCCAACGTCGGCGGCATGACCCACGACTGGATCAGCACTGTCGACTACAACTCCAAGCTCGCCCAGGACGTTCCCGGCCTCAAGATTGTCGGCATAGCTCCTCCCGCGGACCAGAACGGTGTCGTCAAGGAGCGCACGATGAGCTACCCGATCGTCGGCTGGGGCATCAGCAGCCAGTGTGAGGATCCCGTCAGCGTCATCAAGTTCATGGACTACATCTTCACCGAAGAGGGAACGACTCTGGTCAACTGGGGCATCGAGGGCGTCAGCTACTACGTCGACGAGAACGGCGAGAAGCAGTTCACCGACGAGGCGCTCAACAGCGACCAGACGACTGTCGGCTTCCTCCGCTCCCTCGGAGCCCTCTACCGCATCGGCATGAACGATACCGGTGAGAACCAGCTCTACGCCACCAACGACGAGGGCAGGGCCACGATCGAGCTCTACAACAGCCATCCCGAGTGGTACGACGAGAGCCAGCCGCCCTATGCCGACGGTGAGCTCGACCTGAAGTACCTGCCCGAGGACGAGACGAGGTACGAGAGGATCATGGGCCAGATCAAGCCCTATGTCGAGGAGAAGCTCCAGAGCTGGATCCTCGGAACCAGCGACTTCGAGGCCGACTACGACAGCTTCATCTCCGAGCTCCACAAGCGCGGAATCGATGAGGCCATCGAGATCAACCAGAGGGCCTACGACTTCTATGTCGCCAGCGGTCAGGTCGACTGACTCGCCTGATTCCAGGAGGGGTGCCGCGGCACCCCTCCCTATGTGGAGGGAAGAGGAATGAAAAGGAAGAATCTGATCTATGTGTTCGCCGACCAGTGGCGCTACCAGGCCATGGGCTGCGCTGGCGAGGACCGTGTCGACACTCCGGCCATGGACGCCTTCGCACGCGAGTCCGTCTTCTGCGACACAGCACTCTCGACCTATCCCCTCTGCTCACCACATAGGGCGGCCCTGCTGACTGGAAAGAATCCACTCTCGCTTGGCATGTGGACCAATTGCAAGATCGGTCTGAACGAGGCCATCATGCTCCTGCCCCAGGAGAGGGCCATCTCCGATGTCCTCAAGGCGGAGGGCTATGAGACGGGCTACGTGGGCAAGTGGCATCTGGATGCCAGCGAGCTGAACTTCAGCGCCCATCCGGCCTCCGGTGCCGAGGAATGGGACGCCTTCACGCCGCCGGGAGAGAGGCGCCACCACTTCGACTACTGGTATTCCTACGGCGCCATGAACAGGCACACGAAGCCCCACTACTGGATGGACGACGAGCACAGGATCGAAGTGGACGAGTGGTCGCCCGAGCATGAGACGAAGGTCTTCATCGACTGGCTGGAGAAGGCGAGGACTACAGGTAGGCCCATCCTCGGCTTCCTGTCCTGGAACCCGCCCCATCCTCCCTATGGCGACATCGATGAGGAGAGGCGTGCCCTGTGGAAGGAGGAGGGCGATTTCAGACCAAACGTGCCAGAAGGCTGGAGGTCGGACCCCGACTACCTCGCCAAGAGGCGCGACTACTTCGCCGCAGTCGCAGGACTGGACCAGCAGTTCGCCATCCTCGTCGACTACCTGAAGCGCACAGGACTGTATGACGAGTCGATCATCGTGCTGTCTGCCGACCATGGCGACATGATGGGTTCCCACGGGCTGTATGGCAAGAACTTCTGGTATGAGGAGTCCGTCAGGATTCCGCTCGTAATCCACGCTCCCGGGCTCGGGACCAGAGTGTGCCACGCACCGATCATGAGCGAGGACCAGATGCCGACCCTCCTTGAGCTGCTTGGCGTCGAGGTGCCAGATACCGTCAACGGCGTCAGCCAGAAGGCGGCCCTCGAGGGTGGTCCATCGAAGCGCGACCACAGCTACCACATGATGATTCCCGGCATGCCGGAGATGGTCGCACCCTACCGTGAGCGCGGCCTCGACAACCGCTGCTTTGGCTGGAGGTGCGTGCGCACGGCCAAGGAGAAGTATGTGGTCGACAACGGCACCAGCCCAGGTGAGGAGCAGCGCCGCATGCTCTACGACCTTGAGGCAGACCCCTACGAGATGAGGCCTGAGATCCTCGAGGCCAGCGACCCGCGCTCGAAGCGCTACGACGCCATCATCCGCGCTGAGAAGGTGGTGCACAACGACATATTCCTGCTTGAGAGGTGAGGTATGAAGGATTTCAGCACATTCGCGCCGCTTGACGGGGCCACGCTCGACGGGGCCATCGCCAAGGCGCTTGAGATCAACCGTGACAGTCTGAAGGACTATACGGACAAGTTCAAGTACAGCCACAGCGTGGACGGCGTCTATCCGCAAAGTGAAAACGTCGAGTGGACGACTGGATTCTGGACAGGTGAGCTCTGGCTCTCCTGGGAGCTCAGCCACGAGGAGGCCTTCCGCGAGGCCGCGCTGAGGCAGACGGACTCATTCGCCGAGAGGATCGAAAAGCGCATCGACGTCGAGCACCACGACATGGGCTTCCTCTACAGCCCCTCATGTGTGGCCGCATACAAGCTGACAGGCAGCGAAGTGGGCCGCAAGGCCGCCCTCGAGGCCGCCGACAATCTCGTCTCCCGCTTCCAGGAGAAGGGCCAGTTCATCCAGGCCTGGGGCAGGCTCGGCGACGTGAAGGAGTATCGCCTGATCATAGACTGCCTGCTCAACATCCCGCTCCTCTTCTGGGCCAGCCGGGAGACTGGGGACGGCCGCTATGAGGATGTGGCGCGCCGCCATCTCGACACTGCGATCTCCCTCGTGCTCAGGAGCGACGACTCGACCTTCCACACCTACTTCTTCGACCCGGAGACGGGACGTCCGACCCATGGCGTCACGGCCCAGGGCAACCGAGACGGTTCCGCCTGGTCACGTGGCCAGGCCTGGGGCGTCTACGGCACTGCGCTCGCCTGGCGCTACACCCACGAGGAGCGGACGAGGGAAGTCTTCAGCCGCTGCCTCGACTTCTTCCTAGACCACCTGCCGGGTGACATCATACCGTACTGGGACTTCGACTTCAGCAATCCAAGCACCGAACCCCGCGACTCGTCGGCCCTCGCCATCGTCATATGCGGCATGCTCGAAGCTTCGCGTTCCATGCCTGGCATGGAAGGTCTTGAGGATGTTGCGCGCCGACTTATGAAAGTCCTCATCGACAAGTGTGCAGTAATGCCCGGCGGCAGCTGCAACGGTCTGCTCGCACACGCCACATACGCACGCAAGAGCCAGTGGAACACTTGCCGCAACCGCGGGGTCGACGAATGCAACATCTGGGGCGACTACTACTACCTCGAGGCGTTGCGCCGCCTCAAGGGTGAATGGGACCCCTACTGGTGAGGAACATACTCCTTTTCGTCCTGGACCAGCTGAGCGCGAGGGCGCTCAGCCTCTACGGTGGACCCTTCTCCAGTCCCGTCCTCACCAACATGGCCGAGGACGGTGTGCTGGTCGAGGACGTCCACTGTGCCTTTCCCCTATGCCAACCTTCCAGGGCCAGCCTATGGAGCGGCCAGCTGCCGCACCGCAACCGGGTCTGGTCCAATGGACGCAAGTGCCCTGTAACGCCGCTTGATGCGGACCGTCCCGCCCTGGGCCGCCTCTTCAGCGGGAATGGATGGGAGGCGAGGCACTTCGGAAAGAAGCATGACGCAGGCGCCCTCCAGGGCTTCACATGTGGAGACGAGAGAGGGCGCCTCCACGTTGAGGACACGGATCCACGCTTCCCGTTCACCGATGATACATACGCTGACGCCTATACCGTTTCTGATGCCATAAGCTACCTTGATGGACGCGATGACGAGAGGCCACTCTTCATGGTCGTCGACCTGATCAACCCCCACAACATCTGCGCATGGGTCGGGCTGAACAGGGATTGCGTCAAGGTCCCGGTCAGGGATGATGAGCTGGTGCCGCTTCCGCCAAACTTCGACTTCGACGACATCGCATCCCGCCCCCTGCCTGTCCAGTACCTCTGCTGTAGCCATGTGCGTCAGAGTCAGGTGGCCGGCTGGAGCCGACGCGACTATTCATGCTACCTGGCCGCCTACCGCTTCTACCTCGACAGGGCGCTGGCTGACGTCAGCCGCGTGCTCGACGCCTGGAAGGCAAAGGGCCTCATGACGGACGAGAGCCTCGTCATCCTCACAAGCGACCATGGCGACAATCTGACAGCACGGGGCAGCGTGACGAAGCAGGTGACGCTCTACGAGGAGCCGACCAGGGTGCCATTGATCATCTCAGGCCCTGGCGTGAAGGCCAAGGGGACTCGTCTTGGTGGGCTGTACAGCCTCATTGACCTCTTCCCGACAGTCGCTTCCCTCGCACATCTTCCCTTGCCTGCCGATCTTGATGGACTGGACTTCTCCCGAGCTGTCGACGGCTGTGACGTACCCAGCCATGACATCGTATCGAGCGAGTGGTACACGGAGTGGGGCTACACGATATCGCCAGGAAGGATGATACGCTGCGGCAAATGGAAGTACATACGCTACCTCGAGGGCGATGGCGAGGAGCTCTATGACCTGGAGGCGGATCCCTACGAGACGCGCAATCTTGCAAAGAGCGACAGCCAGGACCTTGTGCGGCTGCGCTCCGTCTTCGAAGCCTACCTTGCACGCACAGGCGACCCCTTCCTCAGCCTCAAGGTCCAGGTCGACCCCCGCTGGAGGAGCCACAGCATTGGTTACCATAGGCACACGGGTCCTGCGGCGCCAGAGGCCTAGCGGCTGTCGATTTCCCGACCGTAGTCTGTGCAGTTCTCCATGACCATCAATCGACATGTATCACTTGGGCATGATGATGGACAAGGCTTCTGACATATGCAAAAAAGTGCAATTAATCTATCTGAACATAATATAGTTCTGAATAAGGTAATAAAATCCATTCTATATATTGTTCGATGAGGTCAGACCTAGGTGCTTTTCCGGTCTTCATGGGTTGATGGCATCTTCGGATCAGCGCTTCGGGGTATGCGCCTTCCTCCGGTCGTTCTGTGCACACCATTCAGTCGAGCCTCATGGGAATGAAGCTCCATGACGAGAGCACGTTCCTCTCCAGTTTTGGAACAAGGCGACATCAGCAGCTTGCAGCCACTTCCTATGTCTGACATTGAAATGCCCCCACGCACACGGCATGGGGGCGCAGTTCATGCACTCATCCCCTCAGCACATCGTAGAGCGAAGCTGCTATGCCGACCATTGGCAGCGAGTCGTCCGGTTCATCGACAGTCGACCAGCATGATGACGACATGGCTTCTTCCAGCCGTCTTCCTGCGGCCTCAAGCTTGTCCTGCACGACATCAAGCCCCGTCACATTGATGATCGCCAGCGAGATGTATGCCGTCGCGTTGTCGGCGGTCTTCTCCTCAGGACAGGCGAAAGATGCGTCAATGATCGGGAAGACGGAATCCTCATCTGGAAAGATTTCGGGGTAGAGCACAGGATTCTTCCAAACCTTCAGGCTGTCGGCCCCTTGCCAGAGCATGAGGGCCCTCACTCCTCCGTTTTCGATGATGATGTAGTTTTTCCCCTTGTCGACCACGGAACATCCGTCCATAAGATGCCAACGCTGGATGTGGCTTTCCTTCATCCTATTTCCACGCTCGATCGAATCCCGGACGAGGATGGCCTTGTCCTTGGCGTAGGCCAGCTCCCTGGTGTGTCTGCAGAAGGTGTAGGCCTTGTGGTATGCCTTGACGTATGCGCCCTGTCCGGATTGGGAGAAGGCGACGATTGGACTGTCCGGCCTGTAGACGCCCCATTTGTTCGCGTACATCCTGTCAGGCTGGATCGGGTTTCCGTAGCACAGGACAGTGTTGTGGGAACCCATATTGTACATGTATCCTCGCTGTCCGCTGCCCATCCTGATGTTGTGGTAGAGTTTGCCCGTATATGGTTCCCCAATCAGTTCCTGGCCGGAGAGAGTGACGCATAGTGAAAGCATGTCCATATGGTTGTGGCCCGTGTAGCCGCAATCACACTTGGTCGACATGATTATCTGGTCGCTGTCCCGCTCGTATCCATTCCTGAGGACGGTGAAACCGGACTCGTCGTTGGCGTAGTACAGGGGAGGCAGACTGTCATGCGAATACTCCTTTCCCTGTCTTTTCGCAAGCAGGTTACGGCACCATTCCTCATCGAGGGAGAGCACTCCCAAGCCGAGTATCGGATCGATCATCGGTCCTCTGTTGTCGCCAATCGAGGGGTAGCGCTCTCCAGGGGAGGCGAGTGTGGCGAGCAGCCTGAAAGATGTCCTGATCCTTTCCAAAGCCTCCTCGTCGAGCAGCTTCTCCCCATTCAGGCGTGCCAGGATGATCCCCCTCGTCGTCATCTCTCCGAGTGCGGCGCCGGACCAGTATGCGATGGAGTGTTCGCTGTAGCCTCCCGCCTTGTTGAAGTCCTCGAGCGTATGGCGCTCGACGATGGCCGCACCCCTTTCCTTCATTGCAGCGAACTGTGGAATCTCTGGAAGCATCACAGCGAGGATGAATGGGACGAGGCCCCTTTCCCATAGATGATGGTTGTAGGCACGGTAGCTGTCCGTCTCGAAACGCTTGAACTGTATGCCCATGAACCAGATCCTTTTGATGATCTCGAATGCGAGGGTGTAGGGAATCTCGTATGCCAGCCGCGTGTAGAAGAGGCTGATGTATACCAGAGTGAGCCAGCCGACGCTCATGACGTCCCTGTCCTCGTCGAACTGGAAGCGGTTGGCCGAGGGGGAGGTGTCGACGATCTGCAGGGGATAGGTCTCGAAGAACTTCTGGAGGACCTGCTCGAACTTCCTGACGTACTTCAGGTCACCCGTCTCATGATAGGCTACGGCCATGTACTCGAAGTGCTGTCCTCTGACGAACATGTCGAGGGAGTGTCTGTGCTTCTTCCCCTGGTCCTTGATGAAGTCGAAGTGGATCATGTCCTCCATATCCTTGCCCAGGTATACCTCTCCTCGGCCCCTGCCTGGCAGGACATAGGTGTTCTCCAGCATCCTGTCTGCGCCATAGAGGCAGAATTCCTTCAGTGAACCGTTGAGGCCAAGGGCCGCCTGGAAGAAGTATGGGGTCTGGTCGATGTCCATAGGTCTGAGGGGAAGCGCCCTGTAGTCGTAGTAGTATTTCGGGGACTTCCTCAGGAGCATGTAGTCGACAAGCTCCTTTTTCGCGAGGTCGAGATCGCCCTTTCCATAGGCCGCCTCCACCTTCTCAAGACCAGGCCATGAAAGGTCGAAGGCCTGGAAGACGTCATCATCCGTGACATCGCGCTCGAATGTTGGAATGATCATTTTGATTGAACCTCCTTTATGGTAACCGTTGTCTCCAGATTCATGGTCCCGACTGTGTATGACCTGCCGTCGAGGATGAGTGATGCTTCAACTCTGTCTCCATCGACGTCGAGGGAAAGCGGGACAGGCTGCATGGCGTCTCCATCTGCCCTGAATGGGACCAGGATTGCCGCATGCGCCGCACGTCCTTCCTGCGGCCTCACGTTGAACGTCGCGATCAGCGAATCATGCCAGACATCATTGGCTGTGGATATCTTGCCTGACTGGATCTCGAGCCCTCCGTTCCCCACGCTGGATGCGATGAGGACATCGGCTTTCCTTTGTCTGCATGAGACGATACAGTTGTCGCCAAGCAGCCGTAGGCGGGGCGCGTCGATGTGGAAGTTGGACTGCAGCGTGTCATCAGGTGACATGCCGTCGGCGATGTCGACCACGAGCAGGAATCTTGAATCCACGATGGAGAGGATGCGCCTGAGAGTGACCGGGGCATAGTTCAAGTGCTGGGAGATGACAGTGGTGTGGCTCTTGTCCTGCTGGACGGTGAGTATGTCACCGTCCTTCTGCGGTCCATACTTCCAGCTTTCGATGTACTGCCAGGCGTCGCGGTGGTTGATCATCGCGCAGTTGTGCCAGAGCGTGCTTTTGAAATGGTACCTGTCGATGCCGTCCTTGTAAGTGTATATGCCGGGATCCGACACGAGCGTCTCTCCAAAGGCCGAGAAGTCGAAGCCTCCCGGATCCATGTGGGCATGATTGTTCTTGATTGGTGTCCTGCACGCAGTCATCACTGCAAGCGCATCCCTGTCCCATCCAGTCCTCATGTAGACCTGTTTGAGTCCTCTGTCCCATTCGACGCAGGGAAGTTCTGGCCTGAGCGGATGCGAGATGGCGTACTCATAGTCGTCCTTCAGCTTTCCAAGGTCACAAAAGCGCCACAGATTGTCCCTCATATCCTTCTCTATGGACTGTCTGGTCGAGAAGTAGGCTGCACTCTGGAGATGGCGCCGTTCCCCCGTCGCCATGTAGCAGGCGATGGCCGCCAGACTCATCGTCTCCTTGTCGGCACTGTGGCTATCCCCCCAGGGAAAGTTGCCTCCGCAGGGGCGTGTGGCGTACATCGAGTGGTCAAACATCCTGACAAGCTGTGCGGTGTAGTCCTCAGGCACCCCGATCGAATACTTTCTCGAGATCGAGTTGCGCAGTGAGAACCAGTATACGGATCCATTGTGGTAGGATGGGCAGCCTTCAATCTGGCCTCCATCATCGGAGACCTGGTTCCTCATGCAACGTGACAGTTCCCTTTCGGCATGCATGCGCATCGATCCGTCGCTGTCGAGTTCAGGAAAGAGTAGGGTGAGGGACAGGAGACCAAGGTTCTCCATTATGTAATGGTTGTGGTCCGCATCAGGCCAAAGGCGTGGTGAGATTTCGTAGAGCACCTTGCAATGCTGGGCGCAGCTTTCCAATACCAGTTCGTGGAAGTCCTGCGTGTAGTACGGCGTGTCGATCAGTAGTTCCATGATGATCGGCCAGGTCCTGTATCCCCTGATTCCGACCTCGAGCGCCCTCCATGGAGAGCAGCGGTCGAAGGCTTCGAGGTCATACTCTCCATCTGGCCTTTTCAACGAGGGGCAGCTGACGGTGCCGATCCAGTCCCGCATCTCCTCCAGGGCCTTGCGCGCATAGCGCAGGTCTCCTGTGAGGCTGTATGCTTCGCTGAGCGTCTTCACATGGATCATGCGGTTGAGCGAGTAGGTGTACTCCTTGTCGCCGCAAGGGTTCTCCTCCCAACGTGGAGGATCGCCTACAAAGAAGAGGTCAGGCCCAGTGCCCGGAAGGACGAGCATTCCCTCCATCGCCTCGTCAGCCAGGGAGACGATCTCTTCAGACAAGGATGGGAACAGGGCACGGATTCTGTGGCCCCTTTCAATGGCCCCCAGTCCTCCATTGCATTCAAGGATTCTTTTCTTTGTGTCTTCGAGCATAGTCACTGAAGATTCTAAACCTGTGGCGTGGTGGCGCAATGATTGTGTTTTGCATAAAGAAAATTTTTTGCGCACGATTCCTCTCTATGGACGAAAGTCCGGCTTTGGCGCAAAACAATGACATTCTGCAAAAAATTGTTGATTGTGTCCTGTTGCGGCCGGATTTACCGTTTCCACAGTTGGCCGAGAAAGAGGCCGGAAAAAGGAGGATGACAACGATGAAAAAGTTGCTTTCAATCGCGTTGATGCTGCTCGTTTCCCTTACGTTCGCCTTTGCTGGCGGTGCGAATGAGGAGGCGGTTGCCCAGGACGATGGACCTGTCAGGATGGAGTGGCTGGTGAGCCAGACATCCGCCGAGGTCAATGACGACGCCGATGTCGTCAAAATGATTGAGGAGAGGTTCAACATCGACTTGAAGACCTGGTATGTCGACGCCGCCCATTTCTGGGAGAACCTCAATGTCAGGTTTGCTGGAGGTGAGATGCCTGATGTGCTTGTCATCGACAATACATCACAGCTCGCCCAGCTTGTCGACGGTGGTGTCGTGGCTGAGCTTCCCATCGAACTGATCAGAGAGAAGGCTCCGAACTATGCCGCATACTGTGATTCCCATGACGTGAACAACGATCTGTGGAACACAATGACGTACAACGGCAAGAACTATGGCGTAGCGAATCCGATGGAGCAGGTTCCGATGGCCGTGATCTGGAGGAAGGACTGGCTGGACAATCTTGGCCTTGAGGTTCCTACGACGCTTGAGGAGTTCGAGGCAGTGCTCACAGCCTTTGTCGAGCAGGATCCCGATGGCGACGGCAAAAGGGATACGGCCGGTATGGCCGAAAGGACTTTCAACGCCATCTTCGGCGCCTATGGACTGCGCTGCGTCACCGGTGGAAATCCCGGCTTCAAGGTCGAGGAGATGCAGCTGGGCGAGGATGGCGTCCCATTCTTCCCATACATCAGGCCGGAGGCCAAGGAAGTGCTGGCTCTGCTCCACGACTGGTATGACAAGGGCCTCATCGACAAGGAGTTCATCACAGGCGAGAACCATGGCGGTTATCAGTGGCTTTCCCATTCCTTCATGAATGGACAGATTGGTGTCACCTGTGCCCAGCCCTACCATTACCTGACGGCAAGTGCGGACACGAGCGACCCTGGAAACTGGGGAATCTGCATGAAGGAGTTCAAGGCCCTCAACCCTGATGGAGACATCGTATTCGGACCCGCTCCGATCGGACCTGACGGAAAGTCCGGCACCGAGGGCTGGAACAAGACGGGAAGGCTCACCGTCATCACGACAAAGTGCGCCTCGGATCCGAGGAAGGTTGATGCCTTCCTGGCCATGCTCGACGCCTACTACAGCGATCCTGACTACGCGAGGCTCGTCAACTACGGCATCGAGGGCAGGCACTTCGCCAGCACCGAGTACGGCAACGTACGCCTGATGGAAGGAACCGAGCTCCGCCAGGAGGGTGTCCTCCAGGTCGATTTCGGCAGCACATCCTACTTCGCTGAGAATGTCGATGCGACCAAGACCGCCTTCGGTCACTCCGTCACCGGAAACGGCTACTGGAGGTACAATGTACCGGCTTGCGAGGAGTACTCGAGCGTGATTGCGACACTCGACACTCTGACCGAGCAGGCCTTCTTCGACATGATCACCGGAGCCAAGCCAATCGACTACTTCGACACCTTCGTCGAGCAGTTCAAGGCTGCCGGAGGCGCTGCTGCCGAGCAGAAAGTCCAGGAGCTTCAGGCTGCGAAGGCCACTATGTGACAAGTCCCATTTGCATCCTCTCCTGCGGGGGAGGATGCTTTGAGGAGGATTATTGATGAGCAAAGACAAACTGGCGAGGAGCAGGAAAAGTCCGACATGGAACTACAGGGAGCATTATCTGATGCTCATCCCTGGCATACTGTTCTTCCTCGTATTCTGCTATGGCCCGATGTATGGGCTCGTCATCGCATTCCAGGACTTCTACCCGCTCAAGGGCATTTCCGGAAGCGAGTTCGTAGGCTTGAAACACTTCAAGGAACTATTCACCAATCCGTTCTTCCTGTCCGTCCTGAAGAACACCCTCATCATCAGCCTCTACAAGCTGCTGATCTGCTTTCCCGCGCCAATAATCTTCTGTCTGGCGCTCAACGAGATAAAATGCCACGGCTTCAAGAAGGTCGTGCAGTCCATATCCTATCTTCCCCATTTCATATCGTGGGTCGTCGTCTCCGGCATCTTCCTGGAGTTCCTCTCACCTTCGAGGGGGCCGATCAACATCATCCTCAAGAACATGGGACTCGAGCCGATCTTCTTCGTAGCCGACCCGAAGTACTTCAGGTCCGTTCTGGTGCTGACCGACATGTGGAAGTCCGTGGGCTGGGGCTCGATCGTCTACCTCGCCGCGATCACCAACGTCGATCCGGCCCTCTATGAGGCAGCCGAGATGGATGGAGCAGGGCGCATCAAGCAGATCATCCATGTTACGCTTCCTGCAATCATGCCAATCATCACTGTCATGTTCATCATGGAGTCGGGCAAGATACTGAACGACAGCTTCCAGCAGGTCTACAACTTCCTGACTCCGACCACCTATGGAGTCGGCGATGTCATCTCTACGTTCGTGTACAGGATGGGAATCCTCAACATGCAGTACAGCTTCACGACTGCCGTCGACCTGTTCAAGAACACGATCTCGTTCATCCTGGTCATCCTCACCAACACGATTGCGAGGAAGACCAGCGACTATGGACTGTGGTGAGGAGGTCCCGCAATGGCAAAGAACAGGATAAGAAAGACGAGGGAGGACCATGTCGTCGACTTCATCGTCTACGCCATCGCGATAGTCGTCGCGCTGTCCATCATACTTCCCTTCATGCAGGTCATAACGATTTCGATGAGTCCAGCCTCTGTCGTCAACAGGAACGGCTTCCACCTCATTCCACACGAGTTCGACTTCTCCGGATACACGAAGATCATGTCTGACGACAACTTCTGGCACAGCTATCTGAACACGATCATCAGGGCGGTGCTGGGAACGGCCCTCAGCGTGTCGGTCACTGTCCTGACGGCATACCCGCTGTCCAAGACGAAACTGCCGCACCGCAAAGGCATCATGCTCTTCATCGTCTTCACGATGTACTTCTCCGGTGGCATGATTCCTACCTACCTTCTGATCAAGAATCTGGGTCTGCTGAACAACTTCCTTGTATATCTGCTGCCGTGCATGGTCACAGGCTTCGCCCTGATCATCACCCGCAACTTCTTCATGACGATTCCCGATGCGCTCGAGGAGTCTGCCAAGATCGACGGAGCATCCAACTTCACAATTCTGCTGAAGATCTATCTGCCCTTGGCGACGCCCGTCATCGCGACGATCGCTCTGTGGTATTGCGTGCAGCATTGGAACTCCTGGATGGACAACATGCTCTATGTTTCCGACCAGAGCCTCTACGTCCTCCAGTATCTTCTGCAGACCATCCTCAATAGCGGTCAGACTCCGGACATGGAGCAGGCCATCGGTGTCGTCGTCCATACGGAGACGATGAAGATGGCGGCGCTTGTGCTCTCGCTGATTCCTATTGTATGCCTGTACCCGTTCCTGCAGAAGTACTTCATCAAAGGTATGATTGTAGGATCCGTCAAAGGATGAGTGGATGTCTGGAATGAATGGTCGCGGAAAGTCTTCGCATATGAGGTTCAGACTGCCTTTCCGGGTAGGGCTGCTCGTGGTCGATCTGGCCGCGATCATTCTCCTGTCCCTGTTCAACTACAGGGTCTATTTCGTTGAGGGGCGGACTTCCTATGAGCAGAACTTCATGGACTATGAGCGCAATGTCACGTACATGGCCTTCAACAACATCGAGAAGCAGTTGATTTCGGTCATGGAAATTCCTGACATGTACTTCTCGCAGGTTGCTCAGAACGATGCAATGCTCAGACCTCAGCGTGAGGACATAATAGGGGAGCCTGAACATGTGAAGTCGCTCATCGATCTGCTGTATCGTATTCGAAACAGTTATCCATATCTATACAGTATGGATATATACTATGAGAATACCGGCACCGCGCTGACCGGTTTCGGGAACCTCCACGAAGTCGACGACCTGGTGGAGCTCAATGCCCTCCTGCCCTGGTTCTCCTCGCTCGATGACAGCCTGTCGACCCAGCTGCTTCCCATGGGAGTGAACTCCTACCCCACATCGCAGCCCGTAATCACATATGTGCGCGTCATCCCCTATGCATCCTGGGGCAACATCTATGTCGCTCTCCACATTCTTCCGACCGCGGTCTCGGCCTTCATCACGGAGGACGCAATACGTTCCTTCTATCTGAGCGATCCCGACAACAGGATGATATACGCCAAGGATGACCGGATTGGAACGGTCCTCGCCGGCGCACTTGGTCCCGAGGCTAAGACAAGCATCGATGGAGAGGATGTTGTCCTCTTCTCCTACGTCTTTCCTGACAGTGGCCTCAGATATACATATCTGATCGATTTCAACCTCTTCCGCCAGCTCACTTTCAGCCAGAACAGGCAGCTGACGATCATCTTCATGGTCTCGCTGATCCTGAACATTCTGGTCCTCAGTGGTCTTACCTATCTGAACTACATCATATACCGCAAGCACATACACCGTTTCTCCGAGAATGCTGGACTGCCAGTCTCCGGCGAGGGTATCGACGCCTCTCTGTCCTCGATGACGGCCCAGATCATGAACCTTCACCATACCGCCGAGTCGGCCAAGGAACTGCGGCACATAAACGCCGTGAGAAGCATCCTTCTGAGCAGGATGGATGGCAGCAGGCTCTATCCCCAGGTTTATGAGAAGTTTGCTGGGCGCTTCGTCAGGTGCTGCATCATCGAGTCGGATGGAAGGGAAGGCGACCTGATGGCGAACATGCTCAACGAGCAGTTCAGACAGGACAACGTCGAAGGCATCGCATCGGTGTTGTGCACCTTCATCAGTCCATCGAGCGTCGTCGTCCTCATCATCGTCGATGAGGAGCTGCATCTTCTGGATGAGATGACAGGCAAGACTCTGTCCCTCGCAAGCGATCTGAATGTGGACATCGGCAGGCTTGCCGCAGTCGACGACGATGGACTGAGGGAGAGCTTCCTGTCTGCGCAGGAGGTCGCGCGCTACCGTTTCCTGTACCAGACGAGGCTGCTGACATACGATGCCCTCGACCTGGCGAGGCGCCGTGGCAACGGCAATCATGTCAAAGTCGTTGATCAGCTGGAGAAGGACCTCAACAGCCAGCAGACTGATGCCTTCTCGAGCCATCTGACAACCTTCCTCGATGAGCTTGCGCATGGTGGGTATACCATCCAGTACTGTCTGTCAGCCGTCTATGACATCGCAGTGGCGGTGTATGGCTACATGCTGCGCAACCAGCTCGACACCTGGATCGTCTTCGGCTATGACATCAGGGAATACGCGAAGACGCTCGGGAACCTGGAGCTGTTCCGGGATTGGCTGGTGCAGAGCGTCGATGCGATATACCGTGCATTGCGGCAGCGGGCCGAGAGCGTCGACTCTGACATAAAGCAGCAGATTGGACTCATCATAAACCGTGAGATAGAGAACGACATTTCTTTGTCCATGATAGCCGATGAACTGGGCATGAAGCCCTATGAGCTCAGCCGGATCTTCTCGAAGATCATGGGCAAGAACTACATCGACTACATAAAGGACAAGAAGCTGATGAAGGCCGTCGAGTTCCTCAGACAGGGCATGGCTGTGCAGGACATAGCCAAGCGTCTGGGCTACAGATCCCCACAGTACTTCATCAGAATCTTCAAGGAGAACTTCGGCACGACGCCATACCAGTACAGGAAGACTGTTCTGGATTCAGAGGGAGAGGATAGGCAGTGACAATCAGGGGAGGTGTGGATGAACATCATCACAATCATGTCGGATGAGCATTCCTGGCAGGCCATGGCCAATGCGGGCAGCGCGTATGCTCTGACTCCGAATCTGGACAGGCTCGCCTCGCTCTCGCAGGACTTCACGAACGCCTACACGTCCTGCCCCGTATGCGCTCCCGCGAGGGCGAGCTGGTTCACAGGCCAGTACGTATGCAACCTTGGCACCTGGGACAATTCCACGCCATATGACGGCGGGGTCTACGGCATCGGCTCCTGGATGAAGGAGCATGACATCGCTGTCCACCACATCGGCAAGACCCACTTCCATCCTGATGGAGACTACGGCTTCGCATCGGCTTTGGCCCCCGGCTACCTTGAGTCTCCGGACCTCGGATGCTACTACAGGGATGACAATGTCAGAAGGCTTGGCGCCGAAAGGAGGTTCCAGCGGATCGGAATAAAGAAGGGTCCAAGCCATGACGATGAGCTTGTCGCAATGGCCTTGCGCTGGCTTGATGATCCTCCAAGCGGACCATGGGTGCTGGACATTGGCCTTCTCGACCCACATTTCCCTTTCTATGTCACGCAGGAGCATTGGGACCAGTTCTCCGCAATCATTCCAGAACACCTGCCTGATGGCGTCCTTCCACCATTCACTTCCCTCAACGGTCCACTGCAGTCGCTCCGGACCTATTTCGCGGCCGAGCTGGCCGACGAGGAGACGACCCGGAGGGCCTTCATCGGCTACTTCGCAGCCGTCAAGGAGCTTGACGAGCATATCGGACAGATCCTTGACAAGCTGGAGGAGAAGGGACTCATCGACGACACTGTGGTCATCTATACGAGTGACCACGGAGAGCAGCTGGGCTATCACGGAATGTGGTGGAAGTGCTGCATGTTCGAGCAGTCGGCCCACATACCTCTGATGATCCGTCATCCGCGCATCCCTGCCAGGAAGATCGAAGCTCCGGTCTCCATTGCCGACATCTTTCCGACCATGTGCGGCATCATGGGAATCGATTGCCCTGAGGACTGCGACGGCCAGACGCTTCTCGCGCTGATGAAGGATGGGCAGGATGCGTCCCGTCGGGACTACGCCTTCAGCGAGTACAATGCCCATGGCCTGTCAGGCGGCATGTACATGATCAGATGGAACCACTACAAGTACGTCTTCTACACGGAAGCTGAGCCACAGCTCTTTGATCTTGTTGCTGATCCATCGGAGGATCATGACCTTTATGAGGCCAGCATGACGGATCCGCAGCTTGGAAAGGTTGTCGAAGAGTGCCACTGGCGCCTTCTGGAGTGTTGTGACCCATTCGAGGTCAACCGCAGGTCTAAAGACTTCCAGGCGAGGATGAAGAAGCGGCTTGGCCTGCCAGAGTCCTATACCCTGGAGCGCAGTGTTGGCTATGTGCCACACCCGGAATATGTCAAGCGGAGGAGAGGATGAGAGAGAATGTCGTAATCATCATGGCTGACCAGCTTCGCTATGATGTGCTAGGACGCGGCTTCACGCCGAACATCGATTCAATCAGGGAAGGTGGTGTCGACTTCACCCGAGCCTATTGTGCCTGCCCGCTGTGCGTACCGGCCCGAGGTGCCTTCTTCACGGGAAAATGGCCGAACGTCAATGGCTCACTGATAAATCCATGGCTGGCTTCCGATTCGTACTACGGCTCAGTTCATGAGGGTATCGACAACCTCTACCGGATGATGGAGAAAGATTGGTGCTCGATCCACAGCGGAAAACAGCATCTTTTCACAGAAGGCGGCAAACTGGAGGATGTCGATAAGGACACCATCTGGGCGTCCACCGAGAAGAGCTACAAGGAATACTTGGCCGAAAACGGAGTCAGAGCGCCGGGTGGTCCACGTTTCAAGACTCCTGTTCCCGAGATGAAAGGCGGTGCCTATACCAGAGTGACACGCTATTCGAATGCGAATACCGGCTGCTATCCAGAGGATGAAAAGTTCTATTTCGACAGATACTTCGCCCAGAAAGCCGTCGAGGCGATCAGGAAGCGGGACCGAAGCAGGCCGTTGCTTTTGAATGCGATGTTCCTTGCGCCCCATCCTCCGCTGGAAATCCCCCAGCCCTGGTATGGAAAGGTGGCGGTCGACGACTTCGTCATGCCTGAGAATGTGGGCGTGTTCTATCCTCACCAGTCTCCTCTTCAGATGTACAACCTGACGGGAGTTGTCGGTGCCAGATATAGGAGAGAGGAGTGGATGGAGTCCTGGAGGGTCTATCTCGGCCTCGTCTCCATGCTGGACGACTGTGTCGGAATGGTGCTGGACACTCTCAGGGAGGAGGGCCTTTACGACGACTCGATCATCATCTTCACCAGCGACCATGGCGAAATGCTGGGTTCCCATGCCCTCTTTCAGAAGATGTGTATGTATGAGGAAGCGGCCCACGTACCACTGTTCATCAGTCTGCCGGGAAGACAAGCCCGGCGCATCGACGATGTCGTGAGCCATGTTGATGTACTGCCCACCCTGTGCGAGCTCCTCAATCTTTCCCACAAGGGGACATTCGATGGCCGGTCGTTGCTGGGCATCATGGAAGGACGGCGAGATGGGACTGGAGTCCCTGCCTACATCCAGTTCGACGGCAATGGAGCCCGCTCCAATTTCCAGCGCTGCGTCGTCATGGACAGGTATAAGCTCATCGTCGACTACTTCAAGGATGAGACCTTCTTCGAACTCTATGATGTGGTCGCGGATCCGCAGGAGACGGAGAATCTTCTCTTCAGTGGAGGACATGACGCCATCGCGTTGGAGCTTGTGAGGCTGCTGCGAAGGCACATGGAGGAGACCTCGGACATGGTCGCGCCTCCAGCCCTTGCGCCTGAAGAGTTCAGAAAGGCATATGGAGACATCCCGACAAGGCGTTGACTGCCATCGTCGTGGACGGATTTGGATAGGAGGCGATGGCGCATTGGCGCCAAGGCCTAAAAGGAGTGTATATGAACAGAGTGGCAAGATTCTTCGAGCGGGAACTCAGGGACTTGGGGCTATATGACGAGGTCAGTCGGCTTTGCGCCTTCGTCGGCGACATCCATAACCACTGTGGCATAAGCTATGGCTATGGACGGATCGAGGATGCGGTCGCATTCGCCTCCCAGCAGCTGGATTTCTTCTCCGTCACAGGCCATTTCGCCTGGCCTGACATGGTAGATGACCCTGACATGCGTGTGCCTGAGGATGTCCAGAACTACCATAGGGAGGGCTTCAGAAAACTTCGGAGGAACTGGCCCCACTACAAGAGCGTGATGGATGGTTGCGCATCTGCATCCTTCATACCCTTCTACTCATATGAGTACCATGGCTTCACTACGGGAGACTATACGATACTGTGCCGGAATCTTGGTGAGGACCTCCCTCCAGAAGTCGCTGATGGCGTGCGTGACGACAGGCTCGACAAGCTGCTTGCCGGTGGTCTGGACCAGCAGGACAGGTTCCTGTGCACACCTCACCACATCGGATACAAGAAGGGCTATCGTGGAATCGACTGGGACCGCTTCAACCCCTATGTGTCGCCGCTTGTCGAAATCATCTCGATGCATGGCTGCGCCGAGAGCTTTGACGCCAGACAGAAGTACCTGCACACGATGGGGCCAAGAAGCGGTGAGAACACATACCAGGGAGGTCTTGCCAGAGGATTGCATTTTGGAGTCGTAGGTTCGACCGACCACCACAACGCTGCCCCTGGAAGCTACGGCTACGGAAGGACTGTCCTCTTCGCCGAGGAGCTGACCCGTGACGACGTCTGGAATGCGCTGAGGGACCGTGCGACCTGCGCCGCCTCCGGCGATCCTGTCGAGGCGATGCTTTTCGTCAACGGAGTCAGGTCTGGCCATGTAGCCCCTGCCCATCAAGGAAAGCTTGTCATAGACTCCTTCGTGTCGGCCTATGATGGACTCGATGTCGTTGAGATCGTCCAGGATGGAAAGGTCATCACAAGCCAGCATGTCTTTCCCGAGCTTCCAGAGCGGAGAGGTACTGTCAGCTTCATGTTCGGCTGGGGCAAGAAGCACAAGCCTGCCGAGTGGGACATAAAGATCAATGTCGAAGGAGGAAGGCTGCTGGCACATTCTCCACGGTTGCGGGGCATAGATATGGTCGATCCTCTCGATGTCCCAGAGGATGGGTCCAAGATGCTTCCTACGTATGAGGTGGAAGGCGACAGTATCCATCTCCACGTCTTCACCAACGGAAATCCGACTGCTGTGACGGATTGCACACAAGGTTTCGTCGTTGAGCTGGAAGGCGATGATGACAGCATCATCACTCTTGACGTCAAGGTTGGATGGGACGGATGTGAGAGTGTGCGCAGCTACGCCATTCCTCTTTCGCTCCTCGATGGACAAGAGTTCACTGACTATGTATCAGGCTTCGTGTCCCCATCACTCGAGATTGGCCAGTTCAGGAACATCGGGACGACGCTCTCCCACATCCATGCCGAAGTTGAGACGGAAAGTCAGGGTGCCGTCTATCTCAGATGTTATCAGAAGAATGGAGACAGCCTCTTCACATCACCTGTCTCCTTTGTGGAGGTGAAATGATTGATTTGAAAAACATGGAGCCGTTTGTCGAGCTTCCAGAAGCGCTTTCCCATGCAGAGACTCAGACGTTGAAGGCTATGGAGGATCTTGGTGGGAAGTTCAAGCCGTCAGCCAGCACTGGCAACTTTTATCCACCATCCGAGAACGACGAGTGGACAAACGGAATGTGGACCGGCGAGATCAATGTCATGTATGAGCTTACAGGCAAGGACATCTTCAGGAAGAAGGCTCTCGAGCATGTAGACAGTTTCTACGACAGGATCGTCAGCATGAGCTCAATCAACAACCATGACATGGGTTTCCTGTATTCTCCTTCATGTGTCGCAGCCTACTTGCTTTATGGAAGCGATAAGGGCAGGGATGCTGCAATCATGGCGGCAGACTATCTCATCTCCCGCTTCCAGGAGAAGGGACAGTTCATCCAGGCCTGGGGGCCAATCGGAAGCCGGGACCACCATCGGCTCATCATCGACTGCCTGATGAACATTCCACTGCTTTTCTGGGCGACGAGGACAACCGGTGACGAGAAGTACGAAAAGGTCGCGCTGGCGCATTTCAACACGTCCATCGAGTATGTGCTCAGGCCTGACGATTCGACATACCACACATACTACTTCGACCCTGACACCGGCAAGCCACTTTATGGCGTCACACACCAGGGAAACAGGAACGATTCAGCATGGAGTCGCGGCCAGGCCTGGGGAATCTACGGCTCTGCCTTGGCCTACAGATATACAGGATCCGAGAAGGCTCTGGATGTCTTCGACAGGACGCTCCGGTTCTTTCTTGGTCATCTGCCGCAGTCAGTCATCCCTTACTGGGATTTTGATTTCGACGACGGAAGTGGAGAACCACGCGATTCATCCGCACTCGCGGTCGCGATATGTGGAATGCTGGAAATGTCCGACCTTCTGAACCGACCGGACCTGAGGAGTGATGCCGACAAGCTGCTTGGCGTGCTGTACAGGACCTGCGCAGTGAAGGATCCTTCACTCTCAAATGGCCAGCTCCTTCATGGAGTCTATTGCAAGAAGAGTCCGACGAATGACGCGAGGAACAGGGGCGTGGACGAGTGCAATACCTGGGGAGACTATTTCTACGTAGAAGCTTTGAAGCGCATATCCACTCCCGGCTGGAAGGCCTATTGGTGAAAGGAGCAAGGCAGGACTGCAGCCTCTGGAGGCTTGCACCCTGCCTGGATTTGTGAATTCCGCTCGAAACCTGATTCAGTCTGCCTGGAGAGCCTGGAAGCACATAATTGCTTGGCATACAAGGAGCAACAAAAGTAGAAATTGGTATTTGACAGAGGTCACATCATATGAAGGGGTCAAGAAGGAGAAACTTAAGAGTCAGAAGGAAGATGGATATAATATGGGGGAGCTGACTGTCTCTCCCTGCCTAAAGGCAGAAGCCGGTCGCTAATGTGCCCAGCGGGGTGCTTGGCCGGCAGTTCAGGTGCTCTGGGCGGCAGCTCTGGTCCCAAAGCCTGAGAATGGTGTACGGACATGGTGCAAGCCTATCCACCAGAACCCCACAGGCTTGCCTGTGGGAGCAGTCAGGTCTTGGAAAGCGTAAATGTTCTTTTTTTGATGATGATATCCATGTTCCCTCGATTGATATCGCTGGTACGTTTTTGGTACGTTTTTAGAAAAAAAGCTTATTTCTGACATAATATGGAAAATATGTAGAAAATAAATGCTTATAGAATAATAGGATAAAAATGGGCTCAAAATGTCTTTTTATGTTGCATTCTGTTGCACTCATGCTATCATGAGCTTGACGGAGGTCTTTATGGACTCAAAGCTCATCGTAATCGCAATCGGAGGCAACTCCCTCATCGAGGACAGCAGGCATGTCACAGTCAGCGCCCAATATGAGGCGGCATCGAAGACAGCGCACCACATCGCCCGCCTGATCAAGGAAGGGCATCGTGTCGTCATCGTCCATGGAAACGGACCACAGGTGGGCTATATTCTCCTGCGCGCAGAGTATGCACGCAAGATCCTCCACAACGTTCCCCTCGACAGCTGCGTCGCGGACACTCAGGGTGCGATCGGCTACCAGCTCCAGCGCGCACTGGGCAACGAGCTTGGCAAGCTCGGCATGCACAAGGATGTGGCGACTGTCGTCACCCAGGTCATCGTCGATGACGACGACCCCTCCTTCAGCAATCCGACCAAGCCAATCGGCTCCTTCATGCAGAAGGAGGAGGCCGAGTACCACCGCGACAACGATGGCTGGTCCATCGTCGAGGATGCGGGGCGGGGCTACAGGCGTGTCGTCGCATCCCCGAAGCCGAAGGGAATCGTCGAGGCGGGTACGATCGCCAAGCTGCTTGCCGATGACGTCGTCGTCATCGCCGCGGGTGGTGGAGGAATTCCAGTCGTCAAAGGTGAGGATGGCATGCTCACTGGACGTGAGGCCGTCGTCGACAAGGACCTTGCCGCGGCACTGCTGGCAAAGGCGCTGAAGGCCGACCTCTTCGTCATCTCTACAGCTGTCGAGAAGGTGTGCCTGAACTACAACAAGCCGGACCAGAAGGATCTTGATACGATCACAGTGGAGGAGGCGAAGGAATACATGGCCCAGGGACACTTCGCACCGGGCTCGATGCTTCCCAAGATCCAGGCCATCGTGGACTATGTCGAGTCGAGCGGCAAGACTGGCCTGGTCACGGATCCGGCCCATCTCTACGACGCCCTCTACTCACACGCCGGGACGAAGATCGTCCCCTGAAACAAGTCTCTCCTCCTTGTCAAAAGGAAAGGCACCCTCCGCTTTGGAGAGTGCCTTTTTTGTTTGCCCTGCATGGGCATCAATTTGGTGGTGAAAGTCCACTACGAGTACAGCTCGGGCCAAGAAGGTCTGAATCGTTAGCCAAGAGCAAGGGCGTTGTCGTGAGGCAGGGTCTGAAGGAAGCTGGAGGCAAAACCGCGAGCCTACGGACAGGAACCGCATATGAGGCTGACGGCGTGGATGAGTCTGCAAAATAAGACGAAATCCGGAGCTGAGCGCCGGCAGTAGATGCGGAGGCTGCATGCGGGGAAGGTTGATGCTCTTAACA
>JADIMU010000039.1 GCA_017694495.1 Candidatus Aphodenecus pullistercoris | reverse complement strand
AGAGGCGGCTCCCACACGTTCCCATCCCGAACACGACCGTGAAACGCCTCCTCGCCGATGGTACTGCACTCCGTGTGCGGGAGAGTAGGTCGCTGCCAGGTTTTTTTTTGTCTTTCCACTTCCCTGTTTTTCTTCTTCCTCCTTTGTCTGTATACAAATTCCCTTTATGATATCCATATGTCAGTTTGGAATATATTTTTCTTGACAGGTATACATAATGATTCCTAAAATGAGATACATCATTGTTCTACATCAGTGAGGTGATTCAATTGGGCACAGCCAAAGACATGGCGAGCATCATCTATGAGGATCTCAAGGAAGGGATACTCGATCTTACACTGGAGCCGGGCAGTCCTGTCAGTGAGGCGGCGCTTTGCGAGCGCTACGAGGCGTCCCGCACACCGGTCCGCACAGCCTTGCACCGTCTTGCCGACCAGAATCTGATCGAGCTTCTGCCCTATCAGCAGTCCACAGTCAGCCTGATCGACTTCGAGGCCGTCAAGGAGTTCATCTACGCCCGTGTCGCGATCGAGGACCGTGTCATCAGGGACTTCATCGCCCTTGACAAGCCTCTGCTGCTGGAGGACGTGAACCACCTCATCCGCAAGCAGGAGATCCTCCTTGGAGAGGAGAGCTTCCGACCACACGACTTCTACGACCTTGACGTCGAGATGCATGAAATATGGTTCAGGGCGACAGGCAAGCTTGCCTTGTGGAAACTCTTCAATGTATCCTATGACTATACGAGGGTGCGGATCCTCGACATCAAGGAGGAGAAGGACTACAAGGCGATTGTGGATGACCACAAGGACCTCATAGCCGCCATCCGGGCCAAGGACCTCGCTTCCATCCACCCGATCATCGAAAGGCATCTGAACGGGGGAGTGGAGCGGATCAGCGGCCGCCTTGACGGAAAAATCGGCAAATACTTCAAATAAGGAGCTGTAAAGATATGGACATTCGCTATTCCACTGGAAAGGAGCCCTTCAAGAGGATGACGACTGAAGAGCTCAGAGAGGAGTTCCTGATCCAGAACATCTTCAACAAGGATGACGTCTCATGCGTCTACTCGCATGTCGACAGGATCGTCACCATGGGCGCAATGCCCGTCGACGAGGAGGTCAACCTCGAGAAGAACATCGACCCCTGGAAGAACTTCGGCGTCAACTACCTCCTGGAGAGGCGTGAGCTTGGCACGATCAACATCGGTGGCGACGGCATCGTCAAGGCCGACGGCAAGGAGTATGAGGTCAAGAACTACGACGCGCTCTATCTGCCCATGGGAACGAAGGAGGTCACCTTCCGCTCTATTGACGCTTCCAAGCCCGCCAAGTTCTACATCCTGACCTGCCCGGCCCACAAGAGCTGCCCTGTGGCCCTCATCCCCTATGAGAAGGCCATCCACAAGCACCTTGGAAGCCAGAAGGACTCCAATGAGAGGACGATCAACCAGTACATTCATCCCGACATCCTGGAGACCTGCCAGCTGTCCATGGGCCTGACCCACCTCGAGGAAGGATCGGTCTGGAACACCATGCCCGTCCACACCCACGAGAGGAGGATGGAGGTCTACTTCTACTTCGACATTCCTGAAAACCAGGCCGTCTTCCACTTCATGGGCGAGCCGAACCAGACGAGGCACATCGTCATGCACAACGACGAGGCCGTCATCAACCCCTCATGGTCCATCCACTCGGGTTGCGGCACGACCAACTACACCTTCATCTGGGGCATGTGCGGCGAGAACCGCGCCTACGACGACCAGGACTGGATCAAGACGGAAGACCTCCGCTGAGCTCAGCTTTGGAATATACTTGGGGACGCATCGACGTCCCCATTTTTGCGCCATGATGGAATCAAGGAATCTGAAAGAACTCGCCAGGGGAATGGCAGGCGGCTTGCCGATCGCGCTCGGCTATGCGGCAGTCTCATTCTCGCTGGGAATACTGATGAGGAATGCCGGACTGGATCCTGTGCATGGCCTCATCATGAGCCTGCTGAACAACACATCCGCCGGCGAGGCCGCCGCACTGGGCATAATAGCATCCGGTGGAGGCTACATTGAGCTGGCACTCAGCCAGCTTGTGATCAATCTGCGCTACGCCCTGATGGCCGCCGCGCTGAGCCTCCACCTTTCTTCGACGCTCAGCCTGCCACGCCGCGCCCTGGTCGGCTTCGACATCACGGACGAAGTCTTCGCCCTCCTGGTCTCGCAGCCCCGTCCCGTGAGCGAGTTCTATGCCTATGGCATCGCTCTTGTGACGATTCCTTGCTGGGCGGCTGGAAGCGCCTTGGGCATCATCTTCGGCGATATCCTGCCTTCAAGCCTCGTGAGCGCCCTCTCCGTGGCCCTCTATGCGATGTTCGTCGCCGTCGTCATCCCTCCCGCGAGGAGACAGTGGCGCATCCTCGTCCTGGTCATCGTCTCGATGGCGGCGAGCTGGCTTGTTGACAGCGTCATGACTTCTGGTGTCAAGACGATAGTCCTCACTGTGGCCATCTCGGCCCTGGCGGCCCTCGTCTGGCCTGTGGAGGAACTATGACGATATACATCCAGATCCTCGTCATGGCTGTCGTGACCTATCTCGTGAGGGCAGTCCCCCTGATCTTCCTCAAGAACGGAATTCAGAGCCGCTTCATCCGCTCCTTCCTCCACTATGTACCCTACGTGACGCTTTCCGTCATGACCTTTCCTGCGATCATAAGCGCCAGCGGAAACAGCCAGGCCGGCCTCATCGGCTTCGCTGTGGCCGTGCTCGTCGCCCTGGTCAAAGGCTCGCTGCCTCTGGTGGCCTTCTGCTGCTGCCTGTCCGTCTACCTCGCCCAGCTCGTCCTCTAGAGGATGGCCAGGACGATGAGGGCAATGATGATCGCGTATACAATGATGACGGGGATGGCATAGGTCCACTTGGACTCGAGTCTGGCCTCCGCCTGGCGCTCCTTCAGGCTCATGTAGACATCCTTTGGGATGAACTTTACCGTCGCCGCGACGAGGAGGGTAAGGACCACAAGGTCGTCAAGATAGCCCAGGACTGGGATGAAGTCGGGGATCAGGTCGATAGGGCTGAGCGCGTAGGCGACGGTCAGGGTGGCGAAGAGGCGCGCCTTGAATCCTGTCCTCGGATCCTTGAGTGCCAGCACAATGGCTGGGATGTCGTTCTTGAGGGACTGTGCCCTCGCTTTCAGGTCCATGCCTGTACTCCAGCGTGAACCGGTGGCATGGAAAAGTGGACTTGTACCGCGATTGTAGCCACAGGTGGCTTATGCTAAGATTGTGGCCATGGAATTCTTCAAACCCACACTGAGGCGCAAGGACATGGACGCCGTCCTCCAGACCATGGTCGACGAGAAGATCGGACCGGGCGAAAGGAGGAAGGACTTCCTCCGCCAGGCCGCATCCAGACTTGGCCTCAAGGGGGGTGTGAGCGAGCGCAGCTACCCCCAGGCCCTGGTCAAGGCCCTCAAGGCGGTCGGCGTGAAGGAGGGTGACCAGGTCATCGCCTCCGTCCTCTCCCCCGAGATATACAAGAGTGTCGTCGAGTCGCTTGGAGCCAGCCTCCTGCTGTGCGATGTCAGCGCAGAGGACGGTTGCCTCTCGCTCGAGTCCGTCAGCCGTGCCTTCGAGAAGGGTGGTTCGGCCATCCTTCTGCATGAGCCGATCGGACAGATACCCACCAGCCTGGACGGCGTCAGGGACCTCCGGCTGCCGATCGTCGAGGACATAAGCCAGTCCTTCGGCAGCCGCATCATCGACGAGGATGCGGCCGTTGCCCAAGAGGAGGATGACAAGGCGAAGGAGGAAGAGCCAGTCGTCAAGTACAAGTACGCTCCCGGCAGGCTTGGGGACATCGTCGTCTCCGCCTTCGAGGAGGACTGCGTCGTCTCCACGGGAGGCGGAGCGCTGTGCCTTTCGCGCAACGAGGAGCTGATCGACAGCCTCAAGCGTCTGGGCGCCCCCTTCAGTCCATACAACGAGCTGCCCGACATGAATGCGGCTCTTGGCATCATACAGCTTGCCGGACTCGACTCGATGCTCGCCCGTCGCGACGAGCTGTACAGGATGTTCATGCAATCCATAATGAAGACGGAGAACAAGGTCTTCGGCCTGAGGAGCGTCGACTTCCGCTCGAACGGCTACGCCTTCCCCGTCATCGTCAACGGCCGTCCCGAGGAGAGCATCGACTTCGCCAAGAAACATGGCGTCGTATGCCGGCGCAGCTTCACGAAGAGCGTCGGCATCCACTACCAGGAGCGCTTCGACCTCTTTCCGAACGCTGTAGCCGCCTTGAACAGGGGTCTGTCCTTCCCGCTCTATCCCTTCCTGAGCCAGAAGGACACCGAGGCCTTGAACAAGGTCCTCTCGCACCTGCCCTGAGGGGGAATGCGATGGATGTGAAGAACGTCGTCATCATAGCCAACCTCTGGAAGGATGACAGCCTCACTCTGGCCGGTCAGATGCGCTCCTGGCTCGAGGAGAGGGGAATCGGTGTCACACTGCTGTCCACACGCAACCTCGACGAGGACTTCGAGATCCCGATCCGCACCGACCTGGTGATCAGCGTCGGAGGGGATGGTACCGTCCTCTACTCGGCCCGCCTCGTCCAGGACCTCGGCATACCCATCCTCGCCGTCAACATGGGCACCTTCGGCTTCATCACCGAAATCTCGTGCACCGAGTGGATGGATGCCCTCGAGGCCGTGCTTAAAGGAGAGGAGAAGATCTCGCGCCGCCTCATGCTGCGCGTCAGCGTAATGAGGGGCGGACAGAAGGTCTTCCAGTGCGTCGGCCTCAACGAGGCCGTAGTCACTTCGTCTGGCGTCGCCAAGGTCATAAACATCGATCTCTACGTCGGCCACACGAAGGCCGGAATCTTCCGCTCGGACGGAATCATCATCGCGACGCCGACCGGATCGACCGGCTATTCGCTGGCCGCCGGAGGACCCATCGTCGACAGCGAGATGAGCGCCCTGATCGTGACTCCGGTCTGTCCCTTCACCTTGTCCAACAGACCCCTCGTCGTGGGAGCCAACGAAGTCCTGACGATGCATGTCGATGCCGGACAGCGTACGGACATCATGCTCACAGTGGATGGACAGCAGTATTTCGAGCTTGAGGAAGGGGACGACATCGTCGTCGAGAAGAGCCGCAGCCGTGCGCTCCTGATCGCCAGCGGCGTCAGGAACTACACGCAGGTCCTCTCCTCGAAGCTCAACTGGTCAGGAGGCATGCATGCTTGAGCGTCTTGAGATCACGAACTTCGTCCTGATCCGCTCCCTCGTCCTCGACTTCTCCTCGCCCTTCGCCGTCCTGACAGGAGAGACGGGCAGCGGCAAGTCGATCATCCTTGGTGCCCTGGGCCTCGTCCTGGGCGAGAAGGGCAGGGCCGACGTCGTCCGCCAGGGCGAGAAGGAGGCCATCATCAACGCCCTCTTCTCCTACCGTGCCGGCAGCGCCGTCGAGGACTGGCTGAGGAAGAGGGGACTGGAAGGCGACGACCATGGGCTGGTCATCCAGCGCGTGATCCGCTCCGCTGGCCGCTCGATGATGAGCATCAACGGCTACTCCGTCACACGAAGCGACCTGGAGGACCTGGGCCAGCTGCTCGTGGACGTCTCGAGCCAGCATGCCCACCAGAGTCTGCTGAAGAAGTCTGTCCAGCTGTCGCTCGTCGACAAGGCGGCCCACGATGAGGAGCTGCTGTCAGAGTACCGCAAGGCCTTCGACGAGCTGGCTGGTGCGAAGGAGGAGACGGAGCGCCTCGTGGCTGAGAACGGAAGGCTCAGCCAGGAGCGGGACTACATCAGCTTCTGCCTGGACGAGATGGAGAAGGCCTCGCTGAGGCCGGGTGAGGACGACGAGCTTTCCGAAGACCTCAAGCGGATCAGTCAGAGCGGACTCATCACAGGCTGTCTTGACGAGAGCGTCTCGGCGCTGCGAGGTGGAATGGACAGTGGCGCCCTTGGCCTGATCGCCCGGGCCCAGAGCTCGCTTGGCAAGGCCATCAAGGCGGATTCAAGCCTCCAGAGCTTCGCCGACCGCCTTGAGTCCACCTCGATCGAGCTTGAGGACATCGCGATGTCGCTTGGCGACTACCTGTCCTCGATGAGCTTCAGCGAGGGTGAGCTCGAGGAGAAGAGCGCGAGGCTGGCCCAGCTGCAGCGTCTCAAGAAGAAGCACGGCGGCAGCCTCGAGGCCGTCATCGCAAGGCGTGACGAGTACCGGGGCATCCTGGAGAATGTCGACAACTTCGACCACCTTCTCAAGGAGAACGCCAAACGTGTGGCCCAGGCCCAGGCGCGGCTGGACGACCTTGGAGCCAAACTGACCCAGGTGAGGCGGCGCACCGCATCCAGGCTTGAGAAGACGATCACGGCGAACCTCCAGAAGCTCGGCCTCAAGTCGGCCGTCTTCACGATCGAGCTCAGTCCTGTGGAAGCGGGGCCTCGCGGCCTGGACGAGGTGGTCTTCACCCTGTGCGCGAACAAGGGAGAGAAGGCGGGACCTGTCAGCCAGGTCGCCTCAGGCGGAGAGCTCAGCCGAATCATGCTCGCAGTCAAGTGCGCGCTCGAGGCGGAGGACGAGGTCGACACCCTGCTTTTCGACGAGATAGACGCGGGACTTGGCGGCGTCGTCGCCAACTCCGTCGCCTGTGAGCTCAAGAACCTCAGCCGCAGCCATCAGGTGATCACGATCAGCCACCTGGCCCAGATCGCCGCCAGGGCAGAGAGCCACTTCCTCGTCAGCAAGAGCGAGGAGGAGGGGCGCACAGTCTCCACCATAGTGGAGATCGGTGGCGAGGAGAGGGTGAGGGAAATCGCCCGCCTGATGGCCGGGGATGTGAGCCACATCTCGCTGGAGCATGCCCGCAGCCTGCTGGAAGGCAAGGCTTGAAAAGAGTGGCCGCAGCTGTGTGCGGCCACCATCCTCATGCGAAGTTGAGCGTGTCGAAGACTCTGCGCAGCCTGTCGGAAGGCAGATCGCAGCGCCGTCGTCCGACGTAGAACTCGTAGATCTCGTTCTGGATCTCGCGCAGCTCCGGCTCGATCTGCTGGGCGCGGCTCTGCTCCATGATGTTTATGATCTGCTCTGCCATCGTGGCGCTCAGACCCTTGTCGTGGATCTTCAGCGCAAGGCGCTGGAGGGCCGTCGAGAAGATCGACCTGATCGTCTCCTTCTCTGCCGAGCGGCCGCACTTGTTGATGAAGTCCAGGAGTATCGTCATGTTCTCATAGAGCTGCTTGTCGTCAAGCTCGTCGAAGAAGACGTTGAACAGCCCCTTGAGGATCTTGAGGCTGAGGCCGAGGTTCTCGATCATCTGGGTCTTCATCGGCAGGTACTGGTTGTTGCGGCTGAGCATCGAGTAGTGCTTGAGGCAGTTCGTCATGTCCTTGATCTCGCTCAGAGGCAGGTCGCTGATCGCCCTGTCGATCCAGCCGTAGGCCTCGTCGAGCATGCGCTGCGGAATGTCGTCGTTCGTGATCCTGTAGCGGCCGGTGGCGCTTGAGGCGTCGTCACCCTCGCAGATGTAGAGGTTGAGGCCCGACTCGATCGGCGAGGAGGCGAGGACAGTGAATGAGAAGCTCTTCAGGCTGACCCTGTCGCGCAGGACTTCGATGTAGTTCTCGTCGCTGTCGAAGTAGTCGTGCTCGAGCCAGAACCTGCCATACTCGTCCTTCCAGTCGCCGGGCAGGGCGAGCAGGTGGTTGAGGTAGAAGTAGATCGCGGCCTCGGTCTCTCCGGACAGTCCCTTCATCTCCTCCTGGGCTATGCTCATGCCGTCCCCCTGGCTCTTGAGGTTGCTCTTGGCCAGGCGCAGGTCGGACAGGAAGCTGCGCATCAGGTCGTCGATGACGTAGCTCTGGAACATCCTGATCGAGTAGATCGCGTAGCGGATGTTCTGCCTGGGCTCTATGCCCGACAGGTCGGAGAAGAAGAAGCCGCAGCTCGTCAGCGAGAAGTGCTTGTTCATGATTCCGCTGAGCATCGAGGAGATCTGGCTGTCGTAGAGGACGTCGAAGTCGTAGGAGCTGTGGAGCTGCTGGATGAACTGGGCCATGGGCAGCTTGCCGCAAAGCGTCTGTCCGGCCGACAGCAGGAGGCTGAAGGCGTCGAGCCGGCCGCGGAAGATATCCTTGACCTTGGCCTCGAAGATGGCGTCGAGCTTGTCGCCCAGGTTGCGCAGCGCATTCCTCAGCGGCGTCCTCCAGGCCTGGTTCCAACCTTCCTCTCCGCCCGTGTGGCAGCCGCAGTCCTTGTACCAGCGGCTGACCCCGTGTGAGCATGACCAGCTTGTTCCCTTGCCGTCCTCTCCCTTGTGGAGTACCGCATGCAGCGTGGCCGGATGCTCCTCGAGCCAGGTCGCGTAGTTGGTCAGGTAGAAGTCGTCCCTCTCCGAGACCTTGCGGATCAGGGCCGCCAGGGCCATGTCGCCGAAGGGCTCGTGGTGGCCGTAGATCTCTCCGTCAGTCGCAGTATGGATCAGGGCAGGGTGGCCCTGGCCGTTCCTGATGTCGACCAGGTTCTGGTAGAGGGCGTCGGCGTTGCGCAAGGCATGGCCGAAGCTTATGCCGCTGGCCAGGTCGGGATGGTAGAAGAAGGCCGCGATCTGTCTTCCCTTCTCTCCGGTGAGGATGTAGGGGCGGTCATAGGGGGCGGGACGTCCGGCAAGCTCGCCCATCTGATGGCTGACGGGATCCTCGACGCTGTGGCACTGCCAGGGCGAGAGGATGACGAACTTGATGCCCGCCTCGCTGAGCATGTCGACGACCTTGTCGTTGATGCCGCACTCCGGTAGCCACATGCCCTCAGGGTCGCGTCCATAGCGCCAGATGAAGTCCTGAATGCCCCACTCGATCTGGAGCCTGGCGTCCTCCGGCTTGTCCAGAGGCAGGATCGTATGGTTGAAGGACTGGGCCATGGCGTTGCCATGTCCAAGCCTGGAAAGGCTTTCCCTGTCAGCCTCGACGATCATCTCGTGGACGTCTGGATGGTAGGTCTGCATCCAGCTGAGGAGGGTATGGCCGAAGTTGAAGGAGATGTAGCTGTAGTTGTTCGTCAGTGAGAGGATGCGGGAAGAGGGGTTGAGGTAGCGCGAGTGCGCGTTGGATTCGTAGCAGTCGTGGTATATCCTCTCGTTCCAGTCCATGTAGGGGGAGGCCGAAATCTGCTTCTCGACGATTCCCGTGAAGGGGTTCTCCCTTGGAGGCTGGTAGAAGTGCCCGTGAAGGATCAGGGCTGTCTTGTGTGAATTGTCCATGTCCATGAATTCTATCAGAAGAAAGGCGTGGGCAACAACACTTCGTCTCTCCCCTTGAAAAGTGCATCTGGTGCGTCCAATTGGAGAAGTGTTGACCAAAAAGGGGCTTTTTCCTAGGATAAAAAACCACAGGAATTCAGGGGTTGCAGATGGTTCTGATCAAAATCGAATCTCTTTCGAGGAAGGAGCTTGAACATATCGCCTTGCAGGAGGGGGTCGCACAGGCGCCTGAAATGTCCAGGGACGAGCTGATCGATGTCCTGAAAGACATCTACGACGACGAGAGCGGAGACGATGAGCAGGGGGAGGCGAACATTCAGCGCCGCTTCGTCACCTGGCTCACAGACTACCGCGGAGACGGCAGCGAGCTGACGAGCCTGCCCGGCGTCGAGGAGCTGCCCGAGTCCTACAACGGGACGAGCATCCATGTAATGATGAAGAACCCCACCTGGCTGTACTGCTACTGGTCCCTCTCTCCGCTTGATGTGGAGCATTTCTCCGGTGAGGGCAGCTGGCGCCTGCTGCTCCACGTCACGCTCAACGACACGGATGGCAGTCTCCTCGATTCCTATGACATCGCCGTCGACGGCGGCGACAGCGAGTGGAACATAAACATCAGCGCGAACCATGGAACTGCCATGGTCAGCCTCGAGGTCGAGCTTGCCGACAAGAGCCGCAGGACGCTCGCCCGCAGTGTGCGCGTTCCGCTCGTCAGCTGCTACTGGCTCGAGCATCCGGACGAGATGGCCCAGGATGCCGATCTGCTCCGCCGCCAGCTTGGACTGCTGACCAACAGGGAGGGTGGCACCATTGTCTGCGAGACGGTCGACCGCATTGTGGAGAAACTGAAAGAGGAGGGGATAGCCTGATGGGTGCCTTGTCCAGCGTAAACCTGATACTTCATGCGCATCTGCCATATGTACGCCACCTTGAGTACCCCAAGTTCCTGGAGGAGGACTGGCTTTTCGAATCGCTTGCGGAGAGCTACATCCCGCTGGTCCGCATGCTCGAGGACCTCGACGCAAGGGGTGTCGACTTCCGTCTGAGCATATGCTTCTCGCCCACGCTGTGCACAATGCTGATGGACGAACCCTTGAGGGAGCGCTTCGTCTCCTACATGCGCAGCCGCATCGAGCTGGGTGAGAAGGAGGTGGTTCGCTGTCAGAAGGAGGCTCCCGAGTCACTCGCGATGGCACGCCACTATCTTGACAGCTACCGCGACAGCCTCGCCTATTACGAAGAGTGTGGACGCGACATACTCTCCCGCTTCTGCCAGCTGGAGAAGCATGGCCACCTCGAGCTGATCGGCACCGCTGCGACCCATGCCTATCTGCCCCTCTACAAGAGCTACAAGACCGCAGTGAAGGCACAGGTCGAGCTTGGCATAAAGACCCACATCCGAGTCTTCCACAGCGCCCCTTCCGGCTTCTGGCTGCCCGAGTGCGGCTACTATCCTGGTCTCGAGGACACTCTGGCCGAGTATGGAATCCGCTGGTGTCAGCTGCCTTCCCACTCGATAATGACGGCCCGCAACCGCATCACATCGGCCGGCTACAAGCCAGTCAGACTGTATGACTCCAACGTCCTCGGCTTCCCCCGCGACTGGAACCTGACGAACCTCGTCTGGTCCGATACGACGGGCTATCCCTGCGACCCTGACTACAGGGAGTTCTACCGCGACATCGGCTACGATCTCGACCTCGACTACATCAGGCCCTACATCCATGAGCCCGACGTCAGGGTCTTCACCGGCTACAAGTACAAAGCCATCACCGGCCGCGACGAGGACAAGAAGCCCTATGACAGCGCCCTTGCACAGCGCAAGGTCCTCCTTCATGCCGACAACTTCCTCTACCATCTCAGGCGCAAGTCGATCTCGATGTCCGCCGAGATGCAGAGCGAGCCTGTCATCAACCTCTGCTTCGATGTCGAGCTTTTCGGCCACCGCTGGTACGAAGGCATCGATTTCCTGCGCCTCGTGCTGGAGAGGGGAGTGCATGACGACAGCCTCCACTTCACCACGCCATCCCTCGTCCTCTCCAATGTCGGCGACGTCGAGCGTGGCGAGATCAACGAGTGCTCCTGGGGCATGGGCGGCTACAGCGATTCCTGGCTGGACAGCAACACCAGCTGGGTCTACCGCCATACCCACAAGGCCATCGAGAGGATGGAGGAGCTTGCCGTCCGCTTCCCTGACCAGAAGAGCCTCAAGGGGCGCTTCCTGAACCAGGCGGCCCGCGAGGTCCTGCTCGCGATGGCTTCGGACTGGCCCTACATCCTCCACGACAGGACGAGCGTCATCTATGCCGAGAAGAGGCTGCGCAACCACCTCGGCTCCTTCAATCTGGCATACACGAACATGTGCCGCAATTCTGTGCACACCGAGTGGCTGATCAAGGCTGAGAAGCGCAACTCGATCTTCCCTGAGATGGACTACAACATCTTCAATCCTCAGAGGGCGGAGAAGTAGGCGAGGGGAAGACCTGCGACAGAAGGTCTTTCCTCCTGACGCCATCCCCTGGAGATTGTAGTCTGGTTCCGCTGGGAAGGACTTATGGAGTGGCATGGTTCGCCCTACACGCCCCGCCAGCACAGACGCCGGTCCATTGTGGCCGGTTCTTTTTTTTTCTCCTTTGACTTGCCTTTCCGCTGATTGTCTGATTCAGCTTGCCACCGCCTCCTTGAAAGGATCGTCAGTGGACGAGTGTCCAGACCAATGGACGTTCATGCTCGTTTGTTGAGTGTGTGCTCCCACTTTGCTCCACTTCATCCCTGCAGGGGACGCCCAACTCGGGTAGGGAAGGCTTGGGCACTTCCACACAGATGCCACGGAATGGGATTTGTCCCCACATCGGCTTTCGCAGATGATCATTCTGCAATCGTACTTTTTTCAAGCGTTTTTCAGTCGGAGCTTCCCCTTTGCCATCTGCTTCCATTGAAAGCTTTAAAGGGAAGGTAAGCATTTTTGCGATACTTGATGTAAGTCAAGTATTTCTGGTGTCTGGCGACAGTGTGGAGGGAAGATTTCACCGGCGCCCAAGCCACAAGAAATGGGGAATTGGGGTAAGATGGTGGTAAATAGTGGTAAGAATTCCCGGATTGTGGGAAGCGAGGTGCAGAAGTGCTGTTGACCGGCGAGTACATCAACAAGGTTGACGAAAAGGGACGATTGATGATCCCCGCACGTTTGCGCTCTCTGCTCTCCTCCTCCCAGGTGATCGCCACTAAGGGACTTGATGGAAGCTGCGTCGCCCTTTTTCCCCCTGATTATTTCGACAAGACCTTCTCTTTTGCAATTTCGGGCAATGACGGCATGCAGATCTTCTCACCCGAAGCCAGGATGTTCACAAGGCGTTTCCTGTCTTCTTCTCAGCCTTTGGACTTCGATTCCAGCGGAAGGGTGAATCTGCCCCAGTCCCTACGGTCCTATGCCGGGATCGGCCTCAAGAGCGAGGTTACGATCCTTGGCATGGGAAATTATATCGAGATATGGGCTCCCGAGAAGTACGAGGAGCTGATGGGCCAGAGCGAGGTGTCGATCAGCGAGCTCGGCCAGGCCCTCGCGGCCAACAAGAGGGGGATGTGATGCAGATAGACCACATCCCAGTCATGAAGGAGGAGGTGCTCTCCTTCCTTATCCCGACAAGTCCCGAGCCTGTCATGATCGACTGTACGACAGGGGAGGGAGGACACAGCGAGGCCTTCCTCCAGAAGTATCCTGGCCTCACGCTCTACGGTCTCGACCGTGACGAGTCGATCAGGGCCAAGGCCATCGAGAGGCTTTCCGTCTTCGGCGACAGGTTCCACAGCGTCCCGTGCTGGTTCGACGAATACCTCGCATCGGCACCGGACGATTTCGCCGACATGATCCTCTTCGACCTCGGCATCAGCGTCTTCCACTATGTGGAGAGCGGACGCGGCTTCTCCTTCCGCAAGGACGAGAAGCTGGACATGAGGCTGGATGCCGGCCAGAGCGTCAGCGCCGAGACGATAGTCAACGAATACCCCGAGAAGGAGCTTGCGGACCTGATCTACAAGTACTCCGAGGAGCGCTTCTCGAGGCGCATCGCACACCGCATCTGCTGCGAGAGGGCCAAGGCCAGGATAGAGACCTCGGCCCAGCTTGCGGATATCGTCAGCCAGAGCGTCCCCTCGTCCTACAGGTACGGAAGGATACATCCGGCGACAAGGACCTTCCAGGCCTTGAGGATAGAGGTCAATGGAGAGCTGGACCGCATCACTCCCGCCCTCGAGCAGGCGACCAGGGTGCTGAAGGCGGGCGGAAGGATGGCCATCATCACCTTCCATTCCCTTGAGGACAGGATCGTCAAATGGTTCCTCAAGGGTAGACAGGCCGATGGCCAGCTCAGAATCCTCACCAAGCACCCGGTGGTGGCTGGAGAGGAGGAGGACAGATTGAATCCCCCATCCCGGAGCGCGAAGCTCAGGGTTGCGGAGAAAGTGTTTGAGGGAAAGGAAAATGACAACGAAAAGGAGATTCACGCTTGATGTAGCGGGCAAGGCGATGGTCCTGACGATGATCGTCATGCTCTTTTGCGTGATGATGGTGCCCATCTACCAGATTGGACGCAACCACGAGTACCGCCTGAGGATTTCCCAGGCACAGCAGAGGATCCAGACTCTGGACGAGCTCGAGCGCACGCTCGAGAGCGAGATCAGCTATGCACAGAGCCCCGAGGCCCTGATCGACAACGTCGTCGAGTACTCTCTCAGCTATGACGAGATCGACTCGTCGAGGACCGTCATGGTCGCAAGGAGCCTGACATGATCCTCTCCTCCCGCCGCATCGCCGCCCTCGCGTCCTCGACCCATTTCGGGCCTGAGCGGACCGTCACGTCCGTCAGCGTGGACTCGAGGACGCTTGCCGAAGGAGCGCTCTATGTCGCTCTGCGTGGCGGGAGGGTCGATGGACACAGCTTCGTCAAGGAGGCTGTCGACAGGGGTGCCGCCGCACTACTCGTCGAGAAGGACCAGCTTGCCAGGACGCTTGAGGCGACATCGGCGAGGGCCGCAGTCATCGCATGCGACGATTGCGCATCAGCCCTCAGACGCTTCGCCTCGCTCTACGCCGCAGGCATGCGCTCGTGCACAGGCATAGCCGTGACCGGCAGCTGCGGCAAGACGACGACCAAGGAGATGGTCGCCTCGATCCTCTCCGTGGGCCACAGCGTCGCCTCGACGCCTGGCAACCTCAACAGCACGATTGGACTTCCCCTTTCCGTCCTGACGATGGAGGAGGGCGACGAGTACGCCGTCTTCGAGATGGGCATAGACCACGTCGGGGAGATGGACGAGCTCGTCTCCGTCTTCCCGCCCCAGATCGCCGCAGTGACGAACATCGGGCTCAGCCATCTGGCCTCCTTCGGCAGCATGGTTGCGACCGCGAGGGAGAAGGGACGGATCTTCCTTCCCCAGACGCAGGGCTTCATCCTGGACGACAACCCCTTCGGCGACTACTTCAGGTCGCTCAGTCCTGCAATCGAGACGGTCTCAAATCCCTTCGGCCTGGTCGAGGACCTCGGACTGGACGGCATCAGGCTCCGCCTGGGCCGGGAGGACTTCGTCATGCCCACCTTCGGCATGCACAACGTCAAGGATGCAAGCCTCGCCGTCGCAATCTGCCGCCATCTGGGCCTGGACGACTGGCAGATGGCCCAGGGCCTGTCGACGCTCAAGCCTCTCTTCGGCCGCTCCCGTGTCATGAGGGAGGGCAGGCTCACTGTCATCGAGGACTGCTACAACGCCAGCCTTGACAGCGTCAGCGACGCGATCGCATCGCTCAGCCGCCTGTCCTGGAAGGGCGACAAGCTCATCGTCCTGGGGGACATGAGGGAACTGGGAAGCGCCTGCAAGGACGCGCACCGCAAGGTGGGGCAGGCGCTGGGCAAGGCCGACTGCGACCACATCTTCCTCTATGGCGAGGCCATGGAGGAGGCCTACCGCGTCCTCTACGATATGGGTGAAAGCGCCAAGGTCGTCTACACCGACTCCTTCTCCGTCCTCTCGCAGTCGCTGAGGAAGGAGACGAAGCGGGGCGACCTCGTGCTTCTCAAAGGTTCAAGGGCCATGGCCATGGAACGCCTCCACGACGTGCTTAGGGAGGTGCCCTGAGGTCATGAGCATAGCCCTCGCCTTTGTCATCTGTCTCCTCCTTACCCCTGCCATCCGAAAGATGGCAGGTGGTTTCACATCCCCGATCAAGGATGAACTTCAGGACACACAGGCCGACAAGGCGGGCACCTGCGCCCTGGGCTCACTGGCCCTCATGGCATCCTTCGCCCTGGCTTCCTTCCTGAGCGGCGATAGGATGTCGCTGTACGCTCTGGCATCGAGTGCGCCCTTCTTCCTCGTGGGCCTCGCCGACGACGTCATGAAGATCCGGCGGCGCAACGCCGACGGCTTCACAAGTCTGGCGAAACTCCTCCTCCAGCTTGCATGCGCCGCCTTCATGGCGTACCTCGTGAAGGACCTGGCCTTCGCCGAGGCCGATGGCCTCATCTACTATCCAGCAGCGATCCTCCTGGCTGCGGCCAGCGTCAACGCCGTGAACATCACGGACGGTCTTGACGGCCTGGCGACGAAGAGCATCATGCCGGCGATAGTCCTCGCAGCAGTGGCTATGGCGCCGCTGAGGACCGCCAACCTCATCATTCTTGCGACGCTCTCGGCCTGGCTGATCTACAACAGCCGCCGCGCGAGCATCTTCATGGGCGACGGCGGCAGCCACATGCTTGGCGCCTTCCTCGCCTTCGACGCCCTTGCAGGCGGACAGGTCATGGGCATCATCCTGGCCTCGATCATGGTCTATCTGGACCTGGCAAGCTCCTTCGTCCAGATTGTCGCAATCAGGGGATTCGGACGGAAGGTCTTCCTGATCGCACCCTTCCACCACGACCTCGAGAAGAGGGGAGTGGGGGAGGAGAAGATCGCTGACCTCTTCCTCTCGCTCTCCATCCTGGGCAGCCTCCTTTCGGCCCTCCTCATCTTCAAGGTGGCATAGCATGGCGATAAGCGACTACAGCGACTGGTACAGCAGCGAAAGGGAGGAGGGGAAGGCTGAAAGCGGCTCCCTCGCACCCTTCACATTCATATGCGTCGTCGTCCTGCTGACGCTGACGGGACTGATGATGCTCTACAGCGCGAGCTACGCCGAGGCGAGCGCCGCCGGACTGCCGCACTACCACTTCGTCCTGCGCCAGGGCATCTTCGCCATCCTAGGCTTCGTAGGGGCCGTCGTCGTCTGCCTCGTGCCGACGAAATGGATCCGCCTGGCGGCCATTCCCCTCGTCGTCCTGGCTCTGGCGTGCATGCTCCTCACGCTCTTCTCGCCCTGGGGCGTCACCGTCATGGGCGCGCGCCGCTGGCTCGATCTGCCCCTGCTGCCACAATTCCAGCCCAGTGAGGTCGTAAAGCTCGCCGCAATCGTCTTCCTCTCCTGGTGGCTTTCAGACAGACGCGTCAAGAACTATCTTGGCTGGTACTACATCGTCCCGCTGGCCCTGATCCTCGTCCTCACCTGTCTGATCGTCGTCCAGAAGGCCTATACGACAGGCGTCCACTTCCTGATCATAGCCCTGGCCATATGCATCGCCGGCAGACTCAGGCTCAGATACATCGTAGCGGCTCTGGCCTTCCTCGCCGTTCCTGCCGTCCTCTTCCTCTTCAGTGAGCCCTACCGCGTCAGAAGGGTCGCGAGCTTCCTCTTCCCCGCACTCGACCCGCAAGGAATGAACTGGCAGGTCAACATGTCGCTCAGCGCGATCGCTGAGGGCGGCTTCTTCGGCAAGGGGATTGGAAACGGCAGCTACAAGCTCGGCCTCCTTCCGGAAGTCCAGAACGACTTCATCCTCGCCTCGATCGTCGAGGAGACCGGCCTTGTCGGCTTCCTCTTCATCGCGCTGCTCTTCGTCCTCTTCGCGGTCCTCGGCTTCAGGGCCGCAGGCCGCCTGTCGGGCAAGGACGACTTCGCCAGCCTCATGGCCACAGGAATCACGACGATGGTCGTCAGCCAGGTCGCCCTGAACATCGCGGTCGTCACCGGCCTCATGCCCCCCACAGGCATCCCGCTTCCATTCTTCAGCCAGGGAGGAACGAACCTCTTCGTCGTCATCGTCGAGTGCGGCATACTCTACAGGATGATCGCTCTGTCGGCAAAAGGGGAGGTCAGACAATGAGGTCGGCACCGCTCATCGCCATGACGACAGCCATCGCAGGGCTTGCGATCCTCATCAGCGTCTCGGTGCGCTACATGGACGTCTTCGACATCGACAGCGTGCGTGTCGTCGGCATGGACAGCATACCTGCATCAGTCGAGGCCATGCTCTCGTCATGCTACGGCGTCAACCGCTTCGCGCTGGACGAAAGCGCCCTTGAGGAGAGGATAGAGGCCAATCCTCTGGTCGACAGCTGCGTCCTCTCCTACGACTGGCCTGCGCGTCTGGTCGTGGCCCTTGTGCGCAGTCCTCAGGACGTCCTGGTCAGCGATGGGGAGGGCCTGTACCTCATGGACTCGGGAGAGGTCCAGGAAGTGGCTGCTGAGGACCTTCCGGCCGACAGGAAGGACCTGTGCACAGTCGAGGTCTCCAAATCCTTCATGGACTATATGAAGCGCTATGGAGCACCCTCGTCCTTCCTCGACATCCTCGACCTTGTAGCCGAGGTTTCCCAGGAGTACAGCTGGTTGATAACCCGGATGAAATACGATAATAATACTGCAGACGGCTTTGGACAGCTTGTCCTTGGCCTGGACCCCCTGCACAGCGAGCTCTATGTCAGAGAGCCGGTATCCCGGCAGCGCATAAGCGACAGCATCAGGGTCATCGGGCAGAGCATGGAGGAGGACCCGGCGGGGAAGATAGACTTCCAGACCACGCACTGGGACCTCTACAGCAAGGCCCTGGTCAGAAGGACGGTGGAATAGGAATGGCAAGCGACAGGATCATGATGGGACTCGACATCGGGTCGAGCTGGACACGGGCTGTCATAGGCAGCGTGAACAGGGAAGGTTCCCTGATGGTCGACGCCCTGTGCGAGAAGCAGACGGAGGGCGTGCGCTCAGGCTCCATCGTCAACATCGAGCAGACGCTCAGGACGATCAACTCCGTCATCTCCGACGCCGAGCTCCAGGCCGGCTGCGAGATCCACTCCGCCATCCTCGGAGTGGGAGGAGACCACATCCAGGGCATCCAGTCGACGGGAGTCGTAGGCATCAACAGCAAGGAGCAGGAGATCCGCCGTGACGACATCTACCGCTCGCTCGACGTGGCCCGCGCCCGCGAACTGCCCCAGGACCGCGAATTCCTCCACACCCTCGTCCAGGACTTCCAGGTCGACTCCAGGACGGGCATCAAGGATCCGATCGACATGCTCGGCCACCGTCTGGAGAGCCGCGTGCTCCTCGTCACCGGCTCCTCGTCCATCTGCCAGAACCAGCGCAAGTGCGTGCAGAAGGCCGGACTCCAGGTCCAGCGCCTCATGCTCCAGACCGTCGCCGACTGCGAGGTCGTCCTCTCCCTCGAGGAGAAGGAGATGGGCACTATCCTGATCAACATCGGCTATGGCACGACGAACATGATCGCCTACAGCCAGGGCAGCCCGATCTACACGGGCGGCGTTGCCTTCGGAGGCGACAGCATCACGCAGGACCTGGCCTACATACTGAACAAGCCAAAGCAGGTCGCCGAACAGATCAAGTGCGAATCGGGCAGCTGCTTCGTCCCCTCGGTGAACCCCAACGACATGGTTCTCATCCCCCAGGTCGGAGGAATGCCAAGCATCAGGATGCCCAGACGGAGCCTGTGCGAGATCATAGAGCCTCGCATGGCCGAGATCTTCACCCTCCTGGCGATGGAGCTGGAGAAGGTGGAGCACCAGGGTTCCTTCGGCGGAGGCGTCGTCCTCGTCGGAGGCGGATCGCTGCTCAGCGGCGTGACGGAGCTTGCCAGCGAGATCTTCAAGCTTCCTGCAAGGATCGGTTTTCCTGAAGCCCTTCCCGGTCTGGACCGCAGCTACATCAATCCGAAGTACACGACGGTCCTCGGCCTGCTGAAGAGCGAGGCGAAGAAGCTTGCCACCCAGTCCGCCTCATCCCAGCGGGGAGAGAGGGAGAGGGGTGGCCTGGGCGGCAGGCTGAAGGGATTGTTCACCAAGTTGTTCTGAAATAGGAGTGTGTTATGGGATTTGGAATTTTCGACATTGAGGACACCACCACCGGAGAGCAGGCCACACCTACGATCATCAAGGTCATAGGCGTCGGCGGAGCCGGCGGCAACGCCGTCAACAGGATGATAGCATCTGGGCTGAAGAAGGTCTCCTTCGTCGCCTTGAACACCGATGTCCAGGCGCTGCAGCGCTCCAATGCCCAGACGCGCATCGCCATAGGCAAGGAGCTGACTGGAGGACTTGGAGCCGGAGGCCAGCCCGAGATCGGTGAGAAGGCCGCCCTGGAGAGCAAGGAGGAGATCAAGGCCGAGCTCGAGAACACGGACATGGTCTTCATCACGGCAGGCATGGGTGGCGGTACGGGAACCGGAGCCGCCGCAGTCGTTGCGGAGATCGCCAAGAGCTGCAACGCCCTCACCGTCGCTGTGGTCACGACCCCCTTCGCCTTCGAGGGAAGGAAGAAGTTCGAGCTCGCCCAGCAGGGCATCGAGAGGCTGCGCAAGCAGGTCGACACCCTGATCCTCATCCCCAACCAGTACCTGCTCAAGGTCGTCGAGAACAACACGCCGATCAAGCAGGCCTTCCTGATCGCCGACGACGTCCTCTACCAGGGCGTCCAGGGCATCAGCGAGCTGATCACCGAGCCGGGCGAGATCAACATCGACTTCGCCGACGTCAAGACCGTCATGAAGGGCAAGGGCGACGCCCTGATGGGCATCGGCTTCGGAGAGGGCGCCAACCGCGCCGTGGACGCGGCCCGCGAGGCTATAAGCAACCCGCTGCTCGAGAACGCATCGATCGACGGAGCCAAGTCCGTCCTGGTAAACCTCGCCGGCAGCGACAACCTCACGCTCCAGGAGTACCAGGATGTCGTCGAGCTGATCACGGCCAACTGCGCCGAGGATGCCCTGATCATCGCAGGCCAGGCCTTCAATCCCGAGCTTGGCGACCGGATCAAGGTCACTGTCGTAGCTACCGGCTTCACCAACAAGGAAGTGACGGGAGGCGAGGTCGACAGCGAGAGCGCGATGCGCCGCTTCGTCACAGG
>JADIMU010000038.1 GCA_017694495.1 Candidatus Aphodenecus pullistercoris | reverse complement strand
TTCTTCTTCACGCTGTCGCCGACCTTGACGTTCAGGCGGAGGATCAGGCCGGGCATGGGAGCCACGACGTTCTCACTGCCGCTGACCGTCGCTGCGGGAGCTGCTGCAGGGGCAGGAGCTGCGGCTGCAGGAGCGGGAGCCGCCGCCGGAGCGGGAGCAACGTTCTGGACGACTGCGACGCCGCCGATGGTCAGGATCAGCTGGTCGGCCTGGATCTGGTCACCCTGGTTGACCGCGATGGAAGTGATCTGTCCGTCGCAGGGGGCGTAGATGGGGTTCTCCATCTTCATGGCCTCCATGACGACGATCTCGTCATTCTTCTTCACGCTGTCGCCGACCTTGACGTTCAGGCGGAGGATCAGGCCGGGCATGGGAGCCTTGACCTCCTCGCTGCCGGTGACGACGGTCTGGGCGGCGGGAGCGGCTGCCTGGACAGGAGCGGCCTTGATGCCATCGACGATGGACAGCGGGTAGCTGACGCCGTTGACGACGGCCGTCTCTCCGCTGAGCTTGACGCCGTAGGCGGTGCCGTTGACGGTGACTGTATACTCGCCGCTGGTGTTCTTCTTCGCCTCTTCCTTCTTGGGAGCCTCAGCCTTCTTCTCGACCTTCCTGACACCGTTGACCTTGGCCTTGCCGGTCAGGTAGAGGATGCCCTTCTCCTTGCAGCTTGCCGCGATGAAGATGTTCTCCTCGGTCTTCTCGAGTCCGGCCTCTTCGAGCATCTTCTCGGCTGCGGCCCTGCCCTTGGCGGGGTTGCGGTCGTTCAGGTCGACGACCTTCTCGGTGGTGGGCTCGAGCTTGAGCTGCTCGCTGGCCGCCTTGACGACCTCGGGATCAGGCTCGACGGGAGTCTTGCCGAAGTAGCCGAGGACCATCTTGCCGTAGCCTTCGGCGAACTTCTTCCAGGGTCCGAACATGACGTTGTTGAAGGCCTGCTGGAAGTAGAACTGGGAGACTGGCGTGACGCTCGTTCCGAAGCCGCCCTTCTTGACGACCTCGCCCATGGCCTCGACGATCTGGGGGTACTTGTCCATGAGGTTGTTGTCCCTCAGCATCTGGGTGTTGGCCGTGAGGGCTCCACCGGGCAGGGGGAAGAAGGGGATCTCGGGGTTGACCGCGGTCGCCTCAGGCGGCAGGAAGTAGTCCTTCATGCAATCCTGGAAGACCCTCTCGGCCTCCTGAATCTTGGCCACATCGATGTCGAGGTCGTACTCGGTGCCGCGCAGTGCGTGCCACATCGTCAGGATGTCGGGCTGGCAGGTGCCGCCGGAGCATGGGACCATGGACAGGTCGACCTGGGTGGCGCCGGCCTCGATGGCCGACATGTACTGCTGGATGGATACGCCAGCGGTCTCATGGGAGTGGAAGACGATGTTCATGTTGGGGCCGAGGATCTTGCGGGCCCTCTTGATCGTCTCGTAGACGTTGTGGGGAGTGCTCGTTCCGGAAGCGTCCTTGAAGCAGAGGGAGTCGAAGGGGATTCCCGCATCGAGGATCTGGCGGAGGATCTTCTCGTAGAAGTCGGGGTTGTGGGCGGCGGCGTGGTAGCTGTCGGGCAGGCTCATCATCGTGATGGTGACCTCGTGCTTCAGGCCGGCGTCATGGATGGCCTTGCCGCTGTCGATCAGGTTGTTGACGTCGTTGAGGGCGTCGAAGTTGCGGATCGTCGTCATTCCATGCTTCTTGAACATCTGGGCATGGAGCTTGATGATGTCGCGCGGCTGGCTGTCAAGTCCGACGACATTGACACCCCTGGACAGGGTCTGGAGGTTGGCGTCAGGTCCGGCGACCCTCCTGAACTCGTCCATCATGGCGAAGGCGTCCTCATTCGTGTAGAAGTAGAGGGCCTGGAAGCGGGCGCCACCGCCTGCCTCGAAATGCTTGATGCCAGCTTCCCTGGCGGCCTCGACGGCCGGCATGAAGTCCTTGGTGAAGACACGGGCGCCATAGACGGACTGGAAGCCGTCGCGGAAGGCCGTGCACATGAAGTTGATCTTTTTCTTTGCCATGTTAATCTATCCTTTCAGTTCCTTGACTTGGAGTAGGCGGCGGCGATGGCTGCCGCGATTTCAGCGTCCTTCGAGACGTTTCCGGCTGCGGGCCTTGCGATGCTGGCGGCGCTTGGAGCCACCGTCTTCGCCTTGGGCTGGGGAGCCGGCGCGATCTTGGAGCAGACCCTGCTCATCAGCTTGGTCACCAGAACGAGTATGGCCAGGAAGATGAAGACAAAGCCCATGCCAAGAACGAGAAGGACGAGTCCATCCTGCAGCTGCTTGATGAGCACATCCCTCGGCAAGTTCGTCAATAGTGTCAACATTTGCGAATCTCCTGAGTAATTGAATCGTATCAAAGAGACTATAGCGCAACCAAACGCGGCTGTGCAACAGGAACGGGTGTGCAAATCTTGTGTCTGGAACGAGGAAGGCCTTGAAGAAAGGCCCATCTTGACGGCACAATCCACCCATGAGCCACACATCCTTGCTTCATGCCCTGAAAGACTACCTCCAGATCGCCGTCGGAACCCTCGTCGCCGCATGTGGAGTCGCCCTCTTCTCCAACCCGGCCAGGCTGACGGGAGGCGGCGTCACCGGTATCGGCACGATAATCTACTATACGCTTGGAATAGACCCCGGCGTCTCGATGCTGTGCATCAACATACCGCTCTTCCTGCTGGGCATGCGCTTCTTCGGCTCGCGCTACGGCCTCAAGGTCTTCGTCGGCGCCGTGGCCCTCTCGCTGTGGACGACACTGATCGGAAACCTGACGGGCTACAGGGGAGTGCTGGACTACAGCGACTCGACCAACGTCCTGATCTCGGCCGTGTGCTACGGCGTCCTGATGGGGGGTGGAATCGGCATCGTGATGAGGGCGGGCAGCAACACGGGAGGAACCGACATTCTGGCCCAGATTGTCGCCAAGTACACGCCCTTCAACCTGGGCTCGATAGAGTTCTGCATGAATGCATGCGTCGTCCTGGCCGGCTCCTTCTTCTTCGGCATACGCAACGCCATCTTCGCCTTCATCGCGATGTACATCTCCGGCCAGATGATCAGCTATGTCGTCGTCAAGTGGGGCACGAGCCTGGCCAAGACGGCCTACATCTTCTCCAACGACCGCATTCCTGACATCTCGCGGCGGGTCATCAAGGAGCTGCACCACGGCGGCACGCTCTTCAAAGGCTACGGCATCTACACGTCCAAGGAGCGCAACATGCTCATGGTCGTCGTGCCCAACCACCAGCTCCACCTCCTGGAGAAGATCGTCCAGGAGGCCGACCCCAAGGCCTTCATGTTCATCAGCGAGGCCTTCCAGGTCCTGGGCAACGGCTTCACGCCGCTGCGTCCCCAGGGCTGACAAGAGGGCGCTCCTGGGGCTATAGTCACCTTCCGGAGGTGTTTCCACATGTTTTCACTTGGGCGCTTTCTTGATGTGAGGAAGGAGGACAGGAGCCTTCTCGGCTTCACCTACTACGCCTTCCTCGTCTCGGGCATGATGAGCACTGTGCTTGGCGCCATCCTGCCCAGCCTCTCGTCCCAGTACCAGCTTTCCTACTCCGTACAGGGCTCGCTGCTCTCCTTCCACCAGATCGGAAACCTGCTGGCCGTCTACCTTGCCGGCTTCCTGCCCTTCGCGATCGGGCGCAAGCGCAGCACGCTGATCGGGGCCAGCGGCATCATCCTGGGCCTCGTCCTGATGACGCTGTATGGAAACCCCTTCTATCTGATGTTCGCCTTCGCCCTGACCGGTGTGGGGCGCGGCACGCTGTCCAACATGACCAATGTCGTCGTCGGCCAGAGCGCAGGCAACAAGGCCGGTGGCCTGAACCTGCTGCACGCCTCCTTCGCCGTCGGCGCCTTCGTCTCGCCCCTGATCGCCATGGCGGCAGGTGACAGCGCCTGGAGGTGGCCGTGCTGGATCATAAGCGCCCTCATGCTCCTGGCCCTCATCCTCCTTTCAGGCTCGAGGCTCTCCAACGAGAGGGGAGGAAAGGGAAGCGACGATGCAGGCAAGGGCTTCCTGAAGGACCGCGACTTCTGGCTGAACACGATGATCATGTTCTTCTACCTGTGCGCCGAGGCCTCGCTCACTGGTTGGCTGGTGACCTACTTCCAGGACAGCGGCATGCTTCCGGCCTCGATCGCGGCCTCCGTGCAATCCCTGCTGTGGGTCATGATCCTCATCGGGCGTCTCGTGTGCGCCTCCATCTCGAACCGGATGGACAAGTCGAAGCTCATCCTCATCCTCGGCCTCGTGATGACGGCCTTCTTCGCCCTCATGGTCTTCTCCGGCAGTCCCGTCCTGGCTGTGGTGGGAGTCTTCGGGGTCGGCGTGTCGATGAGCGGTATCTATCCGACGACGCTCTCCACGATGCCGGGACGCTACAACTCCTCGACAGTCGCGACTGGCACATGCATAGCCGTCGCGACGGTGGGCGGCATCATCATGCCCATGGTCATCGGCGCCGTGGCCGAGAGGACGGGGCTGGCCGTCGCCATAGCCCTCATCCTCTTCGCCCTCGTCGTCATGCTGGCCCTGATGGTCGCCAAGCTGGTCCTCTCGAAGAGGAGGGCCTAGTCGAGGAAGTCCTCGTTCAGCTTCACGCCGAAGGCCTTGGCCAGGACCCTGAGCTCGTCGTCCGTGATGGTGCGCACGATGCCGGCCCCCTTGGCCTTCAGGTAGATTTCGGCCGCCTTCTCGATCGTGTGCACAAGGCCGAAGGTCTCGTCGAAGTCGGCTCCGCTGCCGAAGATGCCATGGAAGGCCCAGACGATGGCGGGGTACTTGCGGATCAGCCTGGCCGAGGCCTCGGCGATCTCGGTGCCACCGGGAATCATCCAGTCGAGGATGCCGACGCCTTCGGGGAAGACGACGGCGCACTCCGTCTCGCTCTGCCAGAGGATGCGGCTGAGCGTCTTCGCGTCGGGCTCGATCGTGTAGCTGAGCGCCGTGATGTTCGCCGGATGCGCGTGGTAGATGACGCGGCAGCGTCCATCCGTCGCCTCCATCCTGGCGATGTGGTTCAGCAGGTGGCTGGGCAGCTCGCTTGTCGGCTTCGCTCCATCCTCCAGCCCCCAGCGGATCGTGTAGCCATGTCCGTCGTCGTCGATGCGGATGATGCCTATGTTCTTCTGTGGAGCCAGAGGGACGTTGCGCATGTAGCGTCCCGACCCCGTCGTGATGAAGTGCTCTCCCGCCAGGGGGGAGGCGTCGATGGGCAGGTCCAGATGCCTGTCGCCGGCAAGGAGGCTTGCCGTGTCGGCGACCTCGTCCTCCTTCATCCTGTATGTCAGATTTCCTCCATTGCGTTCATGCCAGCCCTGGAGGAAGCCGTCGTAGCACATCCTGATGTAGTCCTCAAGCACTTTCTGCACTCTCACACCCTCCTGAGGAGGACGTCCTCCTCGTACTTCTTCACATCGCTGTACCAGTCGAAGCCGCCCTTGACGCCCCCAACTTCCTCAAGCCGCCTCCAGACATCGCTCCAGGGCAGCTGTTTCATGTACTCGCTGTATGCGAACAGATGGCTGTAGTCCTCCGCCTCCTGGTCCGCCTTCAGCCTCGCCTCGTCCTCGAGGAGGGCCTTGAGCAGGGCCTTGCGCATGTTGTTCGTGCCTACGACCCAGGCGACGATGCGGTTGATCGAGGCGTCGAAGAAGTCGAGACCGATCATGACCTTGTCCGTCGCCTTGTCGCGCACGATCTCCTTGGCGATCTCGCACAGCTCGTCGTCCAGACGCACTACGTGGTCGCTGTCCCAGCGTACCGAGCGGGTCACGTGGAGAGGAATCCTGTCGAACTGGGTCAGCAGGGCGCTGATCTTCTCGCTGATGACCTCTGTGGGGTGGTAGTGGCCGCTGTCGAGGAGCTGGTAGACGCCAGGGTGGCCCTTCGCGTAGCCGAGGTAGAATTCGTTGGAGCCTACAGTGAAGGACTCGACGCCGATGCCGAAGACCTTGCTCTCGACGCTGTCGACGACGCCTTCGAGCCTCTCGCTGAAGATCTCGTCCAGGGCCTCCTTCAGGCGGAGGCGGGGTGTGAGGCGGTCGGCGGGCGTGTCCTTGAAGCCGTCGGGGATCCAGAGGTTGCACACGCACTCCTTTCCAGTCTCAGCGGCGAAGTAGGCGGCGACGCGGCGGGCGCGGCGGCAATGCTCGATCCAGAAGTCGCGCACCTCCCTGTGGGGGGAGGAGAGGGTCAGGTTGTTGACGACCATGGGATGGGAGAAGCACGTCGGGTTGAAGTCGAGGCCGATTCCCATCCTCTTCGCCAGGTCGACCCAGAAGCGGTAGTCCTCAGGTTCGATCCCGTCGCGGTCCACATCGCGGCCGCTGACGAGGTAGCTGGCGTGGAGGTTGAGCTTCTTGGCGCCCGGGATGAAGGATGCGGCGAACTCGAAGTCGGCGGCCAGCTCCTCGGGAGTGCGGGCCCTGCCAGGGTAGTTGCCCGTCGTCTGTATGCCTCCGGAGAGGGCGCGTGCCCCCTTTTCGAAGCCTATGACATCATCCCCTTGCCAGCAGTTGATGCTGATGGGGATCGAGAGCGCCGTCCTGATGGCGGCGTCCGTGTCCACGCCGTGGCGGGCGTAGAGCTCCTTTGCGTCTGTGTACATCTCTATTTCTCCTGATCGATGTATTCAATGTCGAAGGACGAGGCCAGAAGCGATGGGATGTCGTCGGCCTCGAGCTGTCCTGTGGCCATGAGGGAGGACAGCAGATTGCCCACCGCCGAACCTTCGACGGGGCCTGTCGACACCCTCATGCCGCACTGTGCGCCGGTCAGCCTGTTCAGCAGACTGTCCTTGCATCCTCCACCGACGATGGCGATGTGTTTGAAGCTGCGCCCTGTGAGTCCTTCCATCACCCTGGCTGCCCTGTGATAGGCGTCGGCAAGGGAGTGGTAGACGACGGCGGCGCACTCTCCTGCATCCCTGGGCCTGTCCAGCCCCTGTTCCTGGAGGGCGAGGGCGATCTCCCCAGTCATCGAGGCAGGGGAGAGGAAGCGGATGTCCATAGGGTCGACCATCCCCACCAGGCGGCTTTCCTGGGCCGCCTGCTGGAGCTCGTCGAAACTCATGTCCCCTCCGGCCTCCTTCCTGACGCATTGGAGCATCCAGGTGCCCATGATGTTCTTCAGCAGCCTTATTCGGCCGTCCCAGGCCCCTTCGTTCGTCACGTTCGCCTCGTAGGCAGCCTGGCTTGTGACGCACTTTGCATTCACGCAGCCCAGAAGGGACCAGGTCCCGGAGGAGAGGAAGAGGGAGTCCTCTTTGATGGGGCTGGCCAGGACGGCCGAGGCCGTATCGTGGCTTGGAGCCAGTATGAAGTCGGCTGTGCCGTAGCACGGTTTGAGGCGGCCCAGCCTCGCTCCAGCCATGCTGATTGGAAGGAAGATCCTCCTGGGCAGGCCCAGACGGTCGATCAGATCCCAGTCCCATTCCCTCTCTCCGGCCTTGAGGAGGCCTGTCGTGCTCGCGTTCGTGTACTCCTGTGCCATCTGGCCGGTGAGCTTCCAGGCGAGGTAGTCCGGGACCATCAGCATATGGGCGGCCCTCTCCAGCAGTTCCGGCTCCTCCTGTCTCAGCGCCAGGAGCTGGTAGACCGTGTTGAAGTTCTGGTGCTGTATTCCCGTACGGCGGTAGAGCTCCCCACGCGGGACAGGGCAGACTACGTGTTCCGTCCTCCGGTCGCGGTAGCTGACGCTGTCGCCGACGACCTCGCCCCTGTCGTCAAGCAGGACGAAGTCCACACCCCAGGTGTCGATCGAGACCACCGCGGCCTCGGGGCACCTGGCGATGCCTTCCACGACCTGGTCGAAGAGCGCCTCAAGGTCCCAGCACAGATGGCCATGCCTCCTCACCAGACGGTTCTCGAAGCGGTGGACGGGGCGGCTCACCAGGCGGCCCGCCTCCAGATGACCTGCCAGGAGCTTGCCGCTCGAGGCCCCGATGTCTACAGCCAGCATTTCCATGATTCCATTCTCAGACCGTATGATTGGGAACACAAGTGACGAAAGAGGGTAGTTCTTGATTGATTTTGCCCAAGGATGGGGTAATAATCGGAGATATGGGAAAGATGCTTGATGTTTTTTATACTCTGACGGAAGAAGAACTCTACTACAGGAAGCTGTGGCAGGAGGGCCGCAGCCGGGCCGAGTTCATCATCCTGCCCTACGAGGTGCAGGAGAGGGCCAGACTCGAGGAGAAGATCGTCCTCTCCACCTCCTACTACTCGCGCGAGTACGACGACTCCATCGTCGTCCTGAAGCATCCGGTCTTCATGCCGCGCTACCTCCACTCGCACCAGTTCGTCGAGCTCACCTGGCTCATGTCGGGTTCGGTCGAGGAGAGCATCGAGGGACAGAACCTCCGTGCCCGCCAGGGCAGCCTCGTAGTCATCATGCCAGGCTTCTACCACAGCATCTGGACGGATGACGAGAATACTGTCGCTGTGAACATGCTCGTCGACCGCGACCTCTTCCAGAGTCTGGACAGCCGCTTCGGCCTGGACCTCAGAGGTTGCATCTACGCCCTCTTCGACGGTCTGGACTTCTCCCAGGAGCTCGAGGAGATGCTTGACGAGGACGGCCACAGGGACGGCGAGAGCCGCTTCTTCAAGGAAGTGGCCCTCGAGCACATCCTGCTCAAGCTCAGCCGCCAGGGCCAGCTCATCGGCAAGGTGGAGGGCGGGGAGCGCAAGGAGGTCTACAAGATCATGGGCTACCTCGAGGAGCACAGCCGCGATGTTACGCTCTCGAGCTTCGCCTCGGACTTCAACATCAGCGAGCAGTACGCCAGCCGCCTGATAAGGGAGAAGACCGGCCTGTCCTTCTCCGAGATCGTGCGTAAGCTGCGCATGGAGGAGGCGGCCCTGCTCCTGAGGGGAGGCAAGCTCTCGAGCAAGGAGATCTCCTACCGCGTGGGCTACTCCTCGCCCGAGCATTTCAGCCGGACCTTCAAAGCCTACTTCGGCCTCTCCCCGGAGGCCTGGAAGAAGGCCAACGCCTCAATCTAGGTGGAACATCTCCTCCAGGGGGACCGAGACCGGACTCTCGTCCTCGTTGACCTCCATCAGCGGGGCCATGTAGTGCCACCACTGGCGGATGGCCTCATCGCCTCCGAGGTCCTGGCTTCCTGCCTCGCCTGAAGTCTTCTGGAAGGCGAAGAGCGTGTCCGTCTCCTCGTCGAGGTAGATGGAGTAGTCGTAGACGCCTCCCTCCTTGATGGCCTTCCTGACGGAGGGCCAAAGTCCGCTGTGCCTCTTTTTGTACTCTTCCTTGAAGCCCGGCTTGAGCTTCATCCTGAACGCCTGTCTGTTTTCCATAGGCAAATGATAGAACGGAGGGCCGTCATGCGGCCCTCCCTGTTGCGCTCATTTGTTGACGGAACTTCTCTTCAGTCCCTTGTACTGGATGTGGCTCAGGAAGTCGCGGTAGCTGTTTCCCGTCTCCTGGTCGGGCTCGTACTCGACCAGAGGATAGTTCTGCATGACGAAGTCGATGTCCTTGTCGCCCCGTCCCGAAAGGTTCACGAGGATGTTCTGGTCCTTGTCCAGCTTCTCGGCGAGCCTTACGGCGAAGGCGACGGCATGGCTCGACTCGAGGGCCGGGATGATGCCCTCCAGCCTGGAGAGGGCGTAGAAGGCCTCGACGGCCTCGCGGTCCGTCGCCGTCTCGTACTTGACGCGTCCGATGTCACGCAGCATGCAATGCTGTGGTCCAGAGCCGGGGTAGTCCAGGCCTGATGCGATGGAGTAGACGGGAAGCGGCTGGCCGGCCTCATCCTGGATCATGATCGTCCTGAAGCCGTGGAGGATGCCCTTGGTGCCCATCGTGAGGCTGGCAGCATGGGCCTTGGTGTCGAGTCCCATGCCTGCAGGCTCGACGCCGTAGAGCGCGACCTCCTCATCGTCGAGGAAGGCCGAGAAGATGCCCATGGCGTTGCTTCCGCCGCCGACGCAGGCGACGATGTCGTCAGGCAGACGGCCTGTCATCTCCAACATCTGCCTCTTCGCCTCGACTCCGATCACTGACTGGAAGTCGCGGACCATCATGGGGAAGGGATGGGGGCCGACGACGGAGCCGATGCAGTAGATCTGGCTCACAGGGTCTGCGAGGTAGGCCTTGAAGGCCTCGTCGACGGCATCCTTCAGCGTCCTCGTCCCGCTCTTGACCGGGATGACCTTCGCGCCGAGGATCTTCATGCGTGAGACGTTGGGCGCCTCCTTCATGACATCGACCTCTCCCATGTAGATGTCGCACTCGAGTCCCATGAGGGCGGCCGCCGTGGCAAGTGCGACGCCGTGCTGTCCAGCTCCGGTCTCGGCGATGACCTTCTTCTTGCCCATGCGCTTGGCGAGGAGGACCTCTCCCAGACAGTGGTTGATCTTGTGGGCGCCAGTATGGTTCAGATCCTCCCTCTTGAGGTAGATCTGGGCTCCTCCGACGGCCGCCGAGAGGTTCTTCGCATGGAAGACGGGGGAGGGGCGGCCTGTATAGTGTTCCTGCAGATAGGACAGCTCGGCCAGGAAGTCCTCGTCCTTGCTGTACTTCTCATATGCCGCACTGACTTCGTCCATGACGCGCTGGAGCTCAGGAGGGACGAAGGAGCCTCCATACTCTCCGAAATAGCCCTTGTCGTCTGGCATGTTGACAGTGTCTATGGCTGCATTGACGAGATTCTTCATGGTTTTGGCCTCCTTGTGTTCTTTTAGATAGAAACATAAGGCAGACCTCAGCTCTTGTCAAGCCTCACCTTGGCCTCTTTGTCCAGCCGTCTCGAGTCGCGGCACTTCTGCCTCGCCATCTTCGCGATGAGGCTATCGACTCGCTTGAAGTAGGGCAATGCCAGCTCCGGGTCCTTGATGTAGGCTGTGGCGAGGTACCAGGCGGCTCCCATTGCCAGGAGGTGGTGCTCCGTCCTGACCGCCGTCAGCCTGTCGAGCACTTCCTCCATCCTCTCCCGCGTCATGAAGGCGCGGCGCATCAGGGCGACGATGCCCAGACGGCGGACCATCTCATCGCTCCTGTCCATGAGGGAGAGGAAGTAGGTGTAGGCCTCCTCCTCGTCACATTTGTCCAGGTGGAGGCTGGAGGTGACGACGTCAGTCACCATCCAGCTCACGAGGAGGGGAAGGAAGGCCTCGATCCTCTCCTTCTTCACTCTGAATGGCTCCTTGGCCGAGAAGATCCAGATGCCTTTGACGAGGACGTCCTCGATGTAGACGATCTCGATGTCGCAACCATCCAGGGACCTGGCGACCTTCCTGCATTCGGGAACGCTGACGCCGGCGCTGGGCAGAGGGCATTCCGGGATGAGGCCTTCGGTGAAGGCCTTGCGCCTTTCCCTGTCCGGGTAGGCGGACCAGTCGAGCCTAATAGCCAAGCTCCTCTCCTACGATGATGAGTGTGACGCGTCCCCTCGTCCTCTGGGTGCGCATCACGAGAGTGTTGCAGCAGATCGTCTCGTCCCCGCAGTCGGCGTGGCACATCAGGTCGTCATCGTCGAAGGAAGGGCTGACGCACTTGCCGTTCTTCTGGCACCAGGTGTCGCGGCACAGCCTGACCGTGTTTGCAGGGGCCGCGACGCGCTTGACGCGCTCCACAGCCGCCCTCAGATGGGGGACGATCTTGTTGATCCCCACCACCATGATGACCTTCCTCGGCCCATGTGCGAGGAAGGAGATGCGGTTGCTCTGGCCGTCGACCTGATAGACTTCACCGTGCTCCGTCAGCGCATTGGCGGAGCACAGGAAGAAGTCGGCCGCATAGGCCTGGCCCATGAGGCGGCGCGACTCGTCCTCGCCGAGTCCCGGGGCCCGCCAGTCAATGTAGGCGGTCTCCTCCTTCAGGTAGTCCATGATGCCGCACTGGAGCAGGGTGACGGAGCCGCCTGTACTGGTCGTGCTGCCTGCCGGGATGAGGCTTCTGACGAGCTTCAGCGCCTCATTCCTGTCCTCCACGTAGGCCACGTCGAAGTGTCTGTCCTCCAGCGCCTTGAGCGTACGCTTGACGCTCATGTGTCTGATTCTTGCAAGATTCGCGTCCATACTTCCCTCCTCATGAGAAATAGTCGACGGCACCCTTGAAGAAGGGCAGTCCCGTCGAGGTCTCGACGTTCCTGTACAATCCGATCCTGCAACGCTCTATGTGGCCCATTCGGCCGAAGATGCGCCCGTCGGGGCTGCATATGCCCTCGATCGAGAGGGTGGAGCCGTTGGGATTGCAGCGGCAGTCCATGGTGGCCAGCCCCCTGTCGTCGACGTATTGCGTGGCGATCTGTCCACGTGCGACCAGTTCTTCCAGGAGCCCGTCCTTGATGATGAAGCGGCCCTCTCCATGGCTGACCGGAACGCACTGGACCTCGCCCAGCGCGTAGCCGGACAGCCAGGGGCTGAGGAGGGATGAGACCCTCGTGTGCACGAGGCGGGACTGGTGGCGGCCTATGAGGTTGTGTGTCAGCGTAGGGCTGTCCTCATCCATCGTGCGGTACTCTCCGAAGGGCAGCAGGCCGAGCTTCACGAGGGCCTGGAAGCCGTTGCATATTCCTCCGATGAGGCCGTCGCGCTGGCCGACCAGGCGCTCGACCTCCTGTCTGATGGCCGGGCTGCGGAGGAAGGCCGTGATGAACTTGCCCGATCCGTCGGGCTCGTCGCCTCCGGAGAAGCCTCCTGGGATGAAGAGGATCTGGGACTGGGAAAGTGCTTTGGCGAAGTCCTCTATGCTCCCGCGCAGCCTCTCTCCGCTGAGGTTGTTGATGACGAAGACCCGGCTCTCGGCTCCCGCCTCGTCGAAGGCGAGGGCGCTGTCGACTTCGCAGTTCGTTCCGGGGAAGACGGGGATGAGGACGCGGGGCCGGGCGATGCTTGTACTACAATGCCTGTGCTTGCATGCTGCGTCGGATGTTATGCTGTGCGTCTCCAGTCCGTCCGTGTCGAACTTCTGTGGATAGATGTCCTCGAGGCGGCCCTCATAGGCTTCGAGGAGCTCTTCGAGGCTGTAGTTGTTGAAGTACCCTTCCCCAGTCGTCCTTCCCAGATTCTTGGCCCCCTCGATCGGTCCATCGGACTCGAAGAGGAAGCTCAGCGTGGGGACGGATGCCGGGATGTGGCCGGTGAAGCCTATCATGGAGCCGAAGCACATCTTGGCGAGCGTCACGTCGGCCCTTCCCCGCTCGACGAGGGCGGCGCTGAGGACCTTGTGCTCCTTCATCAGCTTCTGGACGCGGTCGAGGAAGCCGGCTGGATCCTCGTCCTCGGCCTTGCTCATGAGATGTATGAGGGAACCGGCCTTCTTGATGTCGTTGGAGACCACATCGTCGCGGTCGATCGTGTTGATCGCGAAGGCCACGAGCGTGTTGGGCACATCCATGTCCTCGAAGCTGCCCGACATGCTGTCCTTGCCGCCGATCGCGGCGACGGAGAGGTCCAGCTGGGCCTTGAGGGCGCCAAGGAGGGCGGAGAGGGGGCGTCCCCACTTGTACCTGTCATCGCAGGTCCTACCGAAGTACTCCTGCAAGGACAGGTAGCAGCCCTTGCGGCTTCCGCCGGCGGCCACGATCTTCGCAACGCTCGTCAGGACGGAGTCGTAGGCTCCGCGGAAGGGATCCTTGTCGCACTCGTCCGCATTGAAGCCGTAGCTGAAGAGGCTGGCCGTACGCATGCGGCCCCCAGTCGAGGGGAGCGTCGCGCACATGACCTGGCTGGGTGTCTTCTGGCAGCGTCCGCCGAAAGGCATGAGGACTGTGCCGGCTCCGATGGTGGAGTCGAAGCGTTCCGCCAGACCCTGGCGTGAGCAGAAGTGGAGGTCTCGGAGGGCTTCCTTGAGGCCCATCCTGTCGACCTGCGGGATGTCGGGAGCGACGACGGTCGCCTTCGCATGCTTTGGCGCTCCGTTCGTGTCGAGGAAGCTGCGCTCTATGTCGACTATGCGCCGTCCTGCCCAGTCCATGCACAGTCGGCCCTCGCTGCTGACCTCGGCGACGACTGTCGCTTCGAGGTTCTCGCCCTCGGCCAGGGCGATGAAGCGTCCGGCGTCCTCTTTCGAGCACACGACGGCCATGCGTTCCTGGCTCTCGGAGATGGCCAGCTCGGTGCCGTCCAGTCCCTGGTACTTCTTCGTGACCTTGTCGAGATTGATGACGAGACCGGGGGCGAGCTCTCCTATGGCGACCGAGACGCCGCCGGCACCGAAGTCGTTGCACCGCTTGATGAGCTTGGACGCCTCGCTGTTGCGGAAGAGACGCTGGAGCTTGCGTTCCTCCGGCGCGTTGCCCTTCTGGACTTCGGCCGAGGCAGTGTCGACGGACGTGGTCTTGTGGCTCTTGGACGAGCCTGTGGCCCCTCCGATGCCGTCGCGTCCAGTCCTGCCTCCGACCAGGATGACGAGGTCACCGGGCTCCGGGCGCTTCCTGACGACATTGTCGGCCTTCACTGCGGCGACGACGGCTCCCAGCTCGAGGTGCTTGGCCACATAGCCGGGATGGTAGACCTCATCGACAAGTCCGGTCGCAAGACCGATCTGGTTGCCGTAGGAGCTGTAGCCCTGGGCCGAGGTCACTGCGATCTTCTTCTGTGGCAGCTTGCCTGGCAGTGTCCTGTCGTAGGGCGTGTGGACATCGCCGCTGCCCGTGATCCTCATGGCCTGGTAGACATAGGCCCTGCCGGAGAGCGGGTCGCGGATGGCTCCTCCGATGCATGTCGCGGCCCCGCCGAAGGGCTCGATCTCGGTGGGGTGGTTGTGGGTCTCGTTCTTGAACATGAGGAGGTGGTCCTCAGTCCTTCCATCCTCACTTTGGGCCTTGACGCGGATTGAGCATGCGTTGATCTCCTCGCTCTCGTCCAGCTCGCCAAGCAGGCCCCTGGAGGCGAGGTGGCGCGCGCCGATCGTCGCGATGTCCATCAGGGTGACGGGCCTGTCGTCGCGGCCAAGCTCCTTCCTGATCTCCAAGTAGCGCTGGAACATCGCCTTGGCCTCGCTGTCGAGGAAGTCGACCTCGTCCAGCTGGGTGAGGAAGGTCGTATGGCGGCAATGGTCGGACCAGTATGTGTCGCACACGCGCAGCTCCGTCACTGTCGGATCTCTCCCGACTGATCTGAAGTAGTCCCTGAAGCACTTCAGGTCCTCAACGTCCATGGCGAGCGAGAGCTGGGGGAGGAGGTCGGCAAGCTGGCTGTCGTCCAGCTGGGTGAAGCCTTCCAAGGTCTCGACTGTCGTCGGGATGTCCTGCCTCCTGGCCAGGGTCTCGACTTCATCGAGACTGTCGAGCATGGATTCGACCGGGTTGACGAGGTAGTGCTCGACGCGGCTGATCTGCTCGTCGTCCAGGCCTTCCACAAGGTAGACCTTGGCCGCCTTGACGCGGACCTGTGAGGAGGGGTCGAGGAAGGCGATGCACTCTTCTGCCGAGTGGCTGCACAGGTCGAACTGGCCGGGCAGGGGACAGATCGCGAAGGCCTTGGAGGCTTCGGGAAGGCTGTCGTAGGTCAGGTCGACCGCCTTCTCGCTGAAGACGTCGTCCACAGCCCTCCGGAAGAGCTCTTCGCCGATGCCTTCGACATCGTAGCGCCTGAGTATCCTGAGACTTGCCGGTCTGATGCCCAGCGAGGATGCCAGGTCCTTCATGAGGGCCTCCGCCTCGTTCCTGAAGCCTTCGCGCTTCTCGACGTAGATTCTGTGGATCATTTGGCCTCCAGTGCCTTGCGGCCGATGTCGTGGCGGAAGAAGGCACCGGCGAAGTGGATCTTCGAGACGCCCTCGTAGGCCTTTGCCATCGCCTCGGGGAGGGTGGCGGCCCTGGCCGTGAGTCCGAGGACCCGTCCGCCTGAGGTGATGAGCCTGCCATCCTTCTGGACGGCTCCTGCGATGAAGAGCTTCTCCTCAAGCCCATCGTCGATCGTGATCTCCTTTCCCTTTTCATAGGAGCCGGGGTAGCCTGCGCTCGCCATGACGACGCAGCATGCCGCGTCGCTGGAGAAGGAGAAGGACACGTCCTTGAGCCTTCCTTCCCTCGTCGCGAGCATGATCTCCAGGAGGTCGCCTTCGAGGAGGGGCAGGACGACCTGGGTCTCGGGGTCGCCGAAGCGGGCGTTGTACTCGATGACCTTGGGACCTTGCGCTGTGAGCATGAGGCCGAAGTAGAGGCAGCCGCGGAAGGGACAGCCCTCGGCCTCCATCGCCCGGATTGTCGGCAGGAAGATGCGTTCCATGCACTCGTCGGCGACATCCTCTGTGTAGTAGGGGTTGGGCGCCACTGTGCCCATGCCGCCAGTGTTGGGGCCCTCGTCTCCATCGTATGCCCTCTTGTGGTCCATTGAGGAGACCATTGGCACTATCGTCTGGCCGTCGGTGAAGGAGAGGATGGAGACTTCAGGACCTGTCAGGAACTCTTCGATGAGGACGCGGCTGCCCGCCTGGCCGAAGCGGTGGGCCTCCATCATGTCGTGGAGGGCCGCCTGTGCCTCTGCCTTGTCCTTTGCGATGACGACGCCCTTGCCCAGGGCGAGGCCGTCGGCCTTGACGACTATTGGAAAGCTCTGGTCCTCAATGTAGGCGAGGGCCTCGTCGAGCCTGTCGAAGCTTCTGGCCTTCGCCGTCGGGATGCCGTACTTCTCCATGAGGGCCTTCGAGAAGACCTTGCTCGACTCTATCCTCGCGGCCGCCTGCGTGGGGCCGAAGCATGGAATGCCATTCGCCTCCAGATGGTCGACCATGCCGACGGCCAGCGGGTCGTCGGGCGTGACGCAGCACAGACCGATGTCATATCTGCGGCAGGCGGCGAGCACCGCCTCCTTGTCGGTCGGGGAGCCAGGGATGGAGTTCCTGATTCCTCCATTTCCAGGCATGGCATAGACCGTGTCGGCCCTCCTGCAGCGGGAGAGCGAGTCGACGATGGCGCACTCCCTGCCGCCGGAGCCCAGTACGAGTATGTTCATTTCCTTCTCCCTCCTCGGGATGGTTTTGTCAGTGGTGGAAGAGCCTCACGCCGTTGAAGACCATGGTCATGCCATGTTCGTCCGCGGCCCTGATGACGTCCTCGTCCCTCAGCGATCCGCCAGGCTCGCATACGAAGCTGACACCGCTTCTTGCCGCCCTGTCGATGTTGTCGCGGAAGGGGAAGAATGCGTCGGAGGCGAGGCTGACGCCGCGCATGGAATCAAGCCAGGCGCGCTTGTCCTCCTTCGTGAGCTCGTCTGGGCGCTCTTTGAACCAGCGCTCCCAGTCTCCCACGACGTCCTCCTCCCTCTCGTCCGCCAGGTACTGCTCGATGACGTTGTCCTTGTCGTTGCGGCTGAGGCCTTCGACGAAGGGTAGGCTGAGGACCTTCTCATGGTGGCGCAGCAGCCAGAGGTCGGCCTTGTTTCCCGCCAGTCTGGTGCAATGTATGCGGCTCTGCTGTCCGGCGCCGACGCCTATCGTCTGGCCGCGCGAGGCGTAGCACACGGAGTTTGACTGTGTGTACTTGAGGGCGACCAGGGCGACTGTGAGGTCGCGCCTTGCCCATTCGGGCAGGTTCTGGTTCGTCGTGACGATGTTGTCGAAGTCCTTGGCTGTGGGGATGAAGCTGTTGTGCTCCTGGGTGAAGGTGATGCCGAAGACGGTGCGCGTCTCCAGACCTGAGGGCCTGTAGTCGCGGTCGATCTCGAGCACGCAATAGCTTCCCTTGCGCTTGGCCTTCAGCAGGGCCAGGGCCTCCTCGGTGTAGCCCGGGGCTATGATGCCGTCGCTGACTTCGCGGTTGACCATCTTGGCGCAGCTGAGGTCGCACTCGTCCGAGAGGGCGATGAAGTCGCCGAAGGAGCTCATCCTGTCGGCGCCACGGGCCCTGACGTAGGCGGTGGCGATGGGGCTGAGGCTGGCCTTCTGCGAGACGAAGTACATCTTCCTCTCCGTCTCGTCCAGCTCGAGGGCCACTGCGGCTCCGGCGGGCGAGACGTGCTTGAAGCTTGTCGCGGCGGCCAGGCCTGTGGCGCTCTTCAGCTCGCGCACCAGCTGCCAGCCGTTGAGGGCGTCGAGCAGGTTGATGTAGCCGGGCCGTCCGTTGAGGACCTTCACCGGCAGACGTCCCTCATCGACGGAAATGGAAGCCTGCCCCTGGTTGGGATTGCAGCCGTACTTAAGATCCAGTTTGTCCATAAGCCTTTCCGGCTGGGGTAGGCCGGCCTCCTCTCGTCCCCGTCAGTCGCCGTTGTTCTTGTTCAGGGTGGTCATCTCATCGCCGACCTGGACGAAGAGCGAGATCCTGTTGTCCTCGTCGAGGGCGGACCAGACCTGGTCCACGACCTCCTCCAGGCTCTCCGGCAGCTCGAGGCGCTCGGGGTCGAGTGTGAAGGGGGGAAGCATGCCGGAGTCGCTCTCCAGATAGGTGTGGATGCAATGGCCATAGCCCTTCTGGACGGGGTAGTTCCAGATGACGCGCACCGTACCGTCCCCCTCCTTGCGGGCGATGGCGAGGCGGTAGGTCGACTCGCTTTCGTCGAAGAGGCAGCTGATGCGCGGCGTGTAGTTGGGCGCATCGGGTTCATAGCTCATCCTGACGACCGCGTCCTCGAAGCTTCCGCCGGCTTCCAGCGTCTCGTAGACGAGGTCGGTCTGGCTTCCGTTTGTGAGGATGACCTTGTCCTCGTACTGCCTCATGCAGTTGTAGATGACGAGCGAGGGGTCCTCGACCTTGTCCTCCTCAAAGGGGATGGTCTTCAGCGTGCCATCCTCCTCGAAGCTGAAAAGGCGGTTGCGGCTGTTCGCGCTGCGCCCCATGATCGCATAGCAGAGGACGGCCTTGCCCTGTGCTGTGTTTCCTGCGATGATCACACGGCCCGGATACTTCCGCGGCTCCAGATAGTCCTTGATGGTCATTCGCCAATCTCCTTTTTCGATATGTTTTGTGCCAGGTCCTCCACGACCTGGGGCAGGAGCACCCACTCGGCCTCTTCCATGACACGCCTTTGAAGCGTCTCGGGACTGTCGCCCTCGTGGACCTCCACGGCCTTCTGAGCAAGTATTCTACCACCATCCGTAATTTCATTGACAAGATGGACGGTGGCTCCCGTCACCTTCACTCCACGCTCCAATGCGGCCTGGTGGACACGCAGTCCGTAGAAGCCGTCGCCGCAGAAGGCGGGGATGAGCGATGGGTGGACGTTGACGATCCTGTCACGGTGGCGGGAAACGAAGTCTGGGGAGAGGATGCTGAGGAAGCCTGCGAGGACGATGAGGCGGCAGCCGGCGGCGGTGACCGCCTCCTCCAGCGCCTCCTCGAAGGCCTGGGGGC
>JADIMU010000037.1 GCA_017694495.1 Candidatus Aphodenecus pullistercoris | reverse complement strand
TGTTAAGAGCATCAACCTTCCCCGCATGCAGCCTCCGCATCTACTGCCGGCGCTCAGCTCCGGATTTCGTCTTATTTTGCAGACTCATCCACGCCGTCAGCCTCATATGCGGTTCCTGTCCGTAGGCTCGCAGTTTTGCCTCCAGCTTCCTTCAGACCCTGCCTCACGACAACGCCCTTGCTCTTGGCTAACGATTCAGGCCTTCTTGGCCCGAGCTGTACTCGTAGTGGACTTTCACCACCAAATTGATGCCCATGCAGGGCAAACATGAAAGAGATGGCCAATTAGGCCATCTCCGCATCGTGTAATTACTCTGTTCAAGCATGAAGCAATTATTTGAAGTCCATTTCCGTGATCATCGCTTCGTTTCCACCAAATTCAAGCTTGAGTTGTCTGCCATAATTCAGGTCAACTTCTATCTCAATCGGGAAATCTCCTCCTTTCAGCGTATACTCTGCAACCTTTTCATTGTCAACAGTAAATCTGAACCAGACCTGATTGCCTATTCTTGTATTATCATTTGGGCCAATAATGCAACTCAGAACCTTGTACTTGTTTCTAAGGTTGTACAAGAATACTCCGTTATAATAGTAGTCATCTGCGCAATATCCATTATCATATTCATCGCCGACCATTCTTCTGGTTTCATTGTCAGACAAGGTACGGTAATCACCTTCAGTCCTATATGGTGTAATAAAATCTGCAAATAGTGAGCAACATGCAAAAACTGCAACAATCAAAATCATTAAAATTCTTTTCATCATCTACCTCCAAAGTCATATAGAATTCCAATTGCAACACCCATGTACAGCTCTTTGTACCAACCGAAGCTGGTAGAGAACCGCATTTGAACGTACTTGAAGTCTAACTGGGCAACTGCGGCAATGTTGCCGCCAAAGAAGAAATTATTGAATGAAAACGGCATCCCTGAAACAGTCGGTATTGATACGCCGACCCCCAGCGAGCATTCAATAATCAATGACAGCATCTCACTATTCAATCCGCAGAACCCAATTGTTGGTCCGAGATAAAGGCTGACATCTTGCGAGCCAATTAGAGTCTCAAGCTGACCACCTATAGTCAGTCCCGGTGCCAACTCAGTATAAGCAGCAGTGTTCACATCAATAAAAGTATTACCAAAGTCTTCAAAGCCAGTTCCAAGTCGTGCACCGACATCAAGCACCAGCTTCAGATTTAGAGGATCTGAACTCTTTGAACTTTCGACTTCGACATCACTTTCAACATTTTCATCTACTAACGGTTGTGAGGCTTCGTAACTTCTACTATTAGAATCATCTTTGGTCTGGTTGGATACATACAACTCTTCAACAGAAGAAGCTTGAATAGGCTGAACAGGTCGAATTTCTTGCGCTCCACTAGGATACGCTGACTGCTGTTCATATTCAAAAGTTTGAGAATCTGCACCAGAAGTATTCTGTGTTATACCAGAAACAGATGTCTCAATACTATTCCTTACCATATCAGCAGTTTGATTGATGACGTCACCAGCATTGATGAGAGATTGCTCTCTAACGATTTTAGCATCTACAGGTGTTCTGACATAAACATAAAGTGATTCATCAATTAAATCATCATAAGTTACAGACAAGTCATCCAAGTCTGTTCTGGAGTCATATCTGAGTTTATTTTTCTGATTCACGCTCTCATCCATGACCACCTGTCCAATGTCGTTTCGTATTACGCGATAACCAGTGAAGAGTATTTCATACTCCGGTGAATAGTCTGTAGTGACTGTGAAATCAACCTCAAGAGTATACAGGCCATTGTAATCCTGCATTGCCTCAAGCCAGGCATAAGCTTCAGAGATATATGTCAGATAGGCCGATGAATCACTCGTAGCAGGAATCGCAGATCCTGTCCACGCTTCATAAGGGATACGGAAGTAGAATTTGATGGATTCATTTCCAATCGTCAATTCTGCAATGCCACTGTAGATTGCAGCAGCTTCAATGTAGGAATCGATATAAACTGTCAGCCCAGAATAATCAGATGACGCAGTAAACTTCTGGTACTGAAGCTGGTCAACATACGACAGTGACTCATCGGCAATATCGGCCATAACGTCAAATGCACTCGAATACAATGCATTCGCTTCCTGTTCATAACTAATTCGAGTACGCTCCATCTCTCGATCTTTTGCTGTAGACGAACTGTCGCCATAACGCTCCTCTATATCATCAAGCGCATTCTCAAGTTCATTTTCCATGAGAGCAAGCTCATTGTTGACATAGTCCCTGAACGACTGCAAAGTCGCACGATTCGCTTCAATGGCATTGACAAGCTCACTGTATGTAGGTGTCTCAATTACTATTGTGCCGTCATCAGGCAGAGAAGTTGATGCTTCGATGCCTGATATTGATGCGTTTGCATCCTGGAGGAAAATCTCTCTCATCAAAGCTATATCTTGTTGTGCAAGCATCTGCATCTGCGCTTGTTGGAGTCGGTTCTCTTCAAGCCGCTGTATGGCAGCTTCCAGGTCCGATGCGCCAGATGACGACAGAATACCAAGTTCCGATTGCTGTTGAAGACTTGCAATCTCTACTTGAGTAATGTTTTCCTCTTGCATGAGTCTGTTCTGATACTCATTCTCTATCACGGCTCTTGTGATGGGCAGGGGATTAGATGCAAAGGAATTCTCCGGATCAATCTTCAGGACTACAAGCTGATAGATTTCGTACTCTCTTAGCGCGGCAATCAAGCGTAGATATGTGTTTTTCTGCACTTCAAAGTCAGATACGGAATCTATCGCACCGTATAAGTTGTTGATTGTAGTGTAAAGGTTGTTGAGCTGTACTTCATAAAGCTGAGCAGAACTATCAGGGAGAGTGCAAGTTGCACTGTACGTTCCGTCTTCGTTTTGTGATGTCTCTTCTTGAGCTCCAAGCAGGTTGAAGCCTGTGGACTGAAGACTCAAGGCCGAATAAGAAGAGCTTGATGAATTCGTCGAATCATCATGGACTGACGAAATGGATAGCGATGTTACATTGATTGTGAACTGGGATACCAAATCCTCTCTCGCACTTTCAAGTGCGGCAGTTTCAGAGGACCCAGTTCCATAGCCAACTACAGACGCAGCAAACAACGAACAGCTGAACAAAGTCGCAACCAAGATTGCGAGCAAAAGCCTTCTCATTTCCCCTCTGTCTCCCCTCAAAAAGCTTTCTTGTTTATGAATCTAACAGAGCATGCTGTCGACTTCAAGGCTGGAACAAATGTTTACTGAAAAAAAAAGACAAAGAGAAAACAAGCTCCCTGACGAAAGCATGCATCAGGGAGCAGGAAGTCAATGGCTGGTCCAGGGAGGACCAGCGGTATCATTCAGAGGATCTTGTCGACATCGAGGTTGTTGGACTCGACATCCTTGAAGTAGCGGTAGGTCGCCACCTTCAGCTCATCGCAGGCGCTCTCGTCGCACACGATGATCGAATGCCTGTGCAGCTGGAGGGCCGAGCAGGTCCAGGCCTGGCTGACGGCACCCTCGACCGTCGCCTGGAGGGCACGGGCCTTGCTGTGTCCGTTGACGAGGATCACGACCTCCTTGCTGTCGGTGACCGTCTGGACGCCTACTGTGAGGGCCGTGCTCGGGACCTTGTCGACATCGCCATCGAAGAAGCGGGAGTTCATGACCTTCGTATCGTAGGTCAAGGTCTTGATCCTCGTGCGTGAGGCCAGTGAGCTGAATGGCTCGTTGAAGGCGATGTGGCCGTCTGCGCCGATGCCACCGAGGAAGAGGTCGATTCCGCCGACGGAGGCGATCTTCTCCTCATAGCGGCGGCACTCCGCCTCAAGGTCATCTGCATTGCCGTTGAGGATGTTGATGTTCTCGGCCGGAATGTCGATGTGGTCGAAGAAGTTCCTGTGCATGAAGGACCAGTAGCTCTCGGGATGGCTCTTGGGCAGGCCGACGTACTCGTCCATGTTGAATGTGATGACGTTCTTGAAGGAGATGTAGCCTTCCTTGTTCAGCCTGATCAGCTCCTTGTAGGTCCCGATGGGACTGGAACCTGTCGGCAGGCCGAGGATGAAGGGCCTGTCATTGGACTTCTGGAAGTCCTTGATCGTTCGGGCGATGTGGCGTGCCGCCCACGCCGAGAGGTCATCGTAGTCTTTCTGGATAATGACGCGCATTTCAAACTCCTTTTTCTGTTGTCACTTCTACAAAGCTTACACTGTGCGTCCCGCTTTGTCCAATGGAGATGTCTCGATGATGCCTCCTGCGACGACGAGGTCTCCATCATAGACGACAGCGCTCTGCCCGGCGGTCACTCCACGTGAAGGCGTGAGGAAGTCGATGCGGAAGGAATCGGGGCCAGTCTTCCTGACTCTTGCCTCCTCGCCGCGGCTCGCGCTGCGCACCTTCACAAGATAGACCTTGTCGGCTTCGAAATCATCGCGGCTCGTCCAGACGACCTGCGAGACTGTCGCGTAGGACTGCCCAGCCTCGTCAGCGAAGCCGACGATGACGCGGTTGCCCACGCTGTCCAGCTCAAGCACGTACAGCGGAGCCTCAGCCGCGATGCCAAGACCGCGCCGCTGACCGATCGTGTAGTGCCAGAAGCCCCTGTGGTGCCCAAGGACGAGGCCATCAGTCGTGACGATGTCACCAGGCCTGTCCTCCTGGCCGATGAGGTCGCTGTAGTCGCCTCCATAGAAGTCCTGGCTCTCGGCCTGTCCTTCCGGATGGAAGCCCTGAGCCACATCAATCCGGCGCACCTCGCTCTTCAGCATGTCTCCAAGGGGGAAGATCGTGTGCGAAAGCTGGTCCTGGCTCAGGCGGTAGAGGAAGTAGCTCTGGTCCTTCATCGCGTCGACAGCCTTTCTGAGCTCCCAGCGTCCAAGCTCCTCACAGTACGTGATGCGGGCATAATGGCCGGTCGCGAACTTGTCGAAGATGATGCCTGAAGACCTGGCATAGTCCAGCAGGCAGCCGAACTTGATCTTCGCGTTGCACCAGACGCATGGATTGGGAGTGCGCGCATTCATGTACTCGCGGCGGAAGTCCTCCAGGACGGTCGACTCATAGAGCGCGCTGCAATCGAGGACGGTGTATGGGATGCCGAGCCTGGCGCAGAATTCCGCTATGTGGGCCTTGTCCTCGGCCCGTGAGGGAGAATAGCAGCTGTTGGGACTCACAGGTGCCGGGTATGGCGAGTCCTTCTTCCAGATCAGCATGGTCGCGCCCTCGACCTCATGGCCATGCTCTTTGAGCAGCCAGGCGGCGACGGACGAGTCTATTCCTCCAGACAGTCCTACAAGAACCTTCACTGTCTCTTTCCTCCAAGTGGGATTGTGGCCTGATGCAAGCTGGCGTTGCAAGGGCATAGTAAGTGCGCCTAATGAAAACAGGAACAGCCGGCGACGATGGCGTCAACCGGCTGCATTGAACAGATTGTGATGTCATTGCCCCAATTTAGGGCATCATCACTTGTCAAGCTCCTTGCCCACCTGGAAGGCCTTGGCGACCTTGTCGCCGAGGGCTACGTAGTCGAAGTGGACAGGGTCATAGGTGATCGGGCGGATCAGATTGTAGTCCGGTTTTCCATCCTCACCAAGGACCGACTCGTCGGCGCTGACGTTGACGATGCGTCCTATGACATGCTCCTCGGCATCGATGCGGATCAGCTCACATTCCATCGTCAGCGGAAGCTGGTCGATGACCGGAGCATCAACGCGGCTGCTCTTCGTGACGGTCCAGCCGGCCTTGGCGAGCTTGTCAGGCTCCTTGTTGCCGCTGACGATGCCGACGTAGTCTGCAGCCTTCACCGTGTCTGCGGTCGCAAAGGAAAGAGTGAAGGCCTTCGTCCTCGCGATGTTCTTCGTCGTCCTGTGAGTCTTGTCCAGACAGAGTATGACCTGGTCGTTGTCATAGATGGCGCCCCATGCCGCATTCATGGCGTTTGGCGTGCCGTCCTCGTCATAGCTGCCGATGATGAGCACTGGCTGCGGATAGATCCAGGTCCTGACTCCGAAATCCTTTCTCATGTCGTTCCTCCTGTGTATGGAGGAAATGTAATGATGCGCCCGCCAAAGGGCAAGAAGAAGGCCCCATGCATGAGCACAGGGCCATTTGGAAGGATTCTGAGGAAAGCCTTACTTCTTCTCGGCCTTCTTCTTCTCCTCGTACTTCTTCTTGAGCTCCTCGGAGACGGACTGCGGGACACGGCCGTACTTGGAGACCTCCATCGTGAACTCGGCCTTGCCCTGGGTCAGGGAGCGGAGGACTGTGGAGTAGCCGAACATCTCGGAAAGCGGAACCTCGGCGATGACGGTGCACTGGTTGTTGTCCTCGGTGGAGGAGACGATCATGCCGCGCCTCTGGTTGATCGAGCCGAAGATGTTGCCCTGGAACTCGCTGGGTCCGGAGACCTCGACCTTCATGATGGGCTCGAGGATGGCCGGCTTGGCCCTCTCGTAGGCATCCTTGAAGGCGCCGATGGCAGCGGTCTGGAAAGCCATGTCGCTGGAGTCGACGGGGTGCCAGGCACCATCGTTGACGACACAGCGGACACCGACGACGGGGAAGCCGATCTGGGTACCCTTCTTCATTGCGGCCTGGAAGCCCTTGTCGCAGGAAGGGATGTACTCTGTCGGAATGGCACCGCCCTTGACCTCGTCGACGAACTCGTAGTCCTTGACCTCGCCCTCACCGGTCTGCTCGATCGGCTCGATGTAGCCGGCGACGCGGGCATACTGTCCACTACCACCAGTCTGCTTCTTGTGGGTGTAGTTGAAGTCGGCCCTCTGCGTGATGGCCTCCCTGTAGGCGACCTCGGGCTGACCGACCTTGACCTCGGCCTTGTACTCCCTCTTCATACGCTCGATGTAGACGTCGAGATGGAGCTCGCCCATACCGCGGATGATCGTCTGGCTGGACTCGGGATCGACGTAGGTCTGGAAGGTCGGGTCCTCCTTGGTGAAGCGGTTGAGGGCCTTGGCCATGTTGTCGGCGGCCTTCTTGTCGACAGGCTCGATGGCCAGCGAGATGACGGGGTTGGGGACGTACATACTCGTCATGGAGTAGTTCAGTCCAGCTCCGCAGAAGGTGTCGCCGCTGGCACAGTCGATGCCGAAGAGGGCTGCGATCTCGCCACATCCGGCCTCGTTGATGTCCTCCATCGTGGCGGCGTGCATCTTTACGAGACGACCGACCCTGAAGCGCTTCCTGGAGCGGGTGTTGTAGAGCTCGTCGCCCTTCTTGATCTTGCCCTGGTAGACGCGGATGTAGGTCAGCTGTCCGAACTGTCCATCCTCAAGCTTGAAGGCCAGGACGACGGGAGGCAGGTTGGGGTCGCTGGGAAGCTCGACCTCCTTCTCGTTGTCGTCCAGGTCCAGAGCGTAGTTGTGGACGTCGGAGGGACAGGGCAGGTAGTCGACGACGGCGTCGAGCAGGGGCTGGATGCCCTTGTTCTTGTAGGCGGAACCCATGAAGACGGGGCAAAGGCGCAGTGCGATGGTCTCCTCGCGCACGACCTTCTTGATCAGGTCGACGCTGACCTCGTCCATGAGCATGGCCTCCATCAGCTCTTCGCTGTTCATGGAGATCGTGTCGAGCATCTCCTCCCTCTTGCTCTGGGCCTCTGCCATGAGGGACTCGGGGATCTCGGCCACGCGCAGGCTCTGGTGGTCCTCGCCGGCATCGAAGTAGTAGGCCTTCATCTCGACCAGGTCGACGACACCCTCAAGCTTGTCCTCGAGTCCGATGGGAATCTGCATGAGGACGGCGTTCAGACCGAGCTTCTCGATAAGCTGGTCCTTGACGCGGTAGGGGTTGGCGCCGCTGCGGTCGCACTTGTTGACGAAAGCGATGCGGGGAACATGATACCTCTTCATCTGGCGGTCGACGGTGATTGACTGGGACTGGACGCCGCCGACGGAGCACAGGACGAGGATGGCGCCGTCAAGGACGCGCAGGCTCCTCTCGACCTCGATTGTGAAGTCGACGTGGCCCGGAGTGTCGATGACGTTGATCTCGTGGTTCTTCCAGTAGACGTTGGTCGCGGCGGAGGCGATGGTGATTCCACGCTCCCTCTCAAGCTCCATGGAGTCCATGGTGGCGCCTACGCCATCCTTTCCACGGACATCGTGGATTGCATGGATCTTGTTGCAATAGTAAAGGATGCGCTCACTGAGTGTAGTCTTGCCGGAGTCGATATGAGCACTGATACCGATGTTTCTCATATCTTTGAGGTTGTTGACCATATTCTTTCTATCCTCACAAATAAATATAGCTCGCTTTGATTTGGCCTTCCGACGTCACGGGAAGGCGTCCGAGGGTGCATATTATTGTTTTTTCCCAAGCTGTGCAATAGGCAGGGGTCAAATTTCACTTCTCCTTCTTCATACGTTCCAAAGGTTTAAACGAGGGCTTCATCAAGGCCTCGTCCACGTGCTAGGCTGAGCGTCATGAAGTACCAGGACATCAACGCACAGACGATAACGGGATGGATAGCCGACGGCTGGCAATGGGGCCGTCCGATAGACCACGAGACCTTCATGAGGGCGAAGGCCGGAGACTGGAACATCGTGCTCACTCCGACCATTCCCGTCCCGCGCTCCTGGTTCGGTCCGCTGGAGGGGCGCAAGGTGCTCGGCCTGGCATCAGGCGGTGGTCAGCAGATGCCCATCCTCACCGCCGCAGGCGCACAGTGCACAGTCCTGGACTACACTAAGGCCCAGCTTGAAAGCGAGAAGCTCGTCGCCCAGCGCGAGGGCTACAGCATCGACATCGTGCAGGCCGACATGACAGAGCCCCTGCCCTTCGAGGACGGGAGCTTCGACCTCGTCGTGAACCCTGTCTCGCTGTGCTACGTCGAGAAGGTTGAACCGATACTTCGCGAATGCTGGCGGATCCTCAGCGATGGTGGACGCCTCCTCATCGCCTTCGACAACGGAATGAACTTCATCACGGACGAGGGGGACGAGGAGAAGATCGTGCGCGGCCTGCCCTTCAACCCGCTCGTTGACGAGAGCCTCCTCGTCGAAGGCGACGGCATCCAGTTCTCCCACTCCTTCACTGAGCAGATCGGCGGACTTGCCAGAGCGGGCTTCGTCATCAGGGACTGCTACGAGGACACGAACGGATACGGACGGCTGCACGAGCTGGGCATCCCCAGCTTCTGGGCAGTGTTCGCCCAGAAAGCTTCACTTTGACGCCGCCCAAGTGCTAACATCCATAGCATGGCCACAGTATTCGAAATGATCATCAATGGGGACATCCCCTCGACAAAGCTCTACGAGGACGAGTCGCTCCTCGTCATCCTCGACATCAACCCGGTGGCGAAGGGCCACAGCCTGGTCATCAGCAAGACGGTCTATCCCAACTTCACGGACTGTCCCGTCGACGTTCTTGCCCACATGATGGAAGTCGCCCAGAAGGTCGACCTCCAGCTGCGTGGGAAGCTCGGCTGCGATGGCACGAACATCATGATCAACAACGGCCCCGCCTCCGGTCAGGAGATTCCCCACCTCCACATCCACGTCATCCCCCGCTACAAGGACGACGGGCAGAGCTTCGGCTTCACGAAGACGAAGTATGACGATGGCGAGATTGCGCAGTATGGAGACCTGCTCAGGCTATGAGGAAAGTCATAAGCGCGCTCCTGGCGGCACTCATGCTCACATCATGCGCCTCCTACACCGTCGACAGGGGACTGGAATCGATCCAGGTCCCCGTCTATGGGGAGCTTCCCAGCACGAAGCTGAACGACATCGAGGCCGAGAAGGCCCTCGATGCCGAGCGCCAGCGGCAGGAGCAGGAACTCCTGGACGCCGCCGCGGCAATGGAGGAGGCCATCGTGGCGAAGGAGGGACGCAACGACTACCCGCATGACCTCTCCCAGCTCGAGTATCCACATGTGTACAGGCCAGCCGACAGCCAAAGCGTCCTGGACGAGGCCTTCACGCGCGTCGACGTCCTCCTGATTCCCCTGGGCGACCTGAAGCTCGATGGCACCAGAATCACAAGCATGGCGAACTCCGTCAGGGATCTGGGATTCGAGTTCATCGCGCTCACAGGATCCCTGGAGAACCAGACGGCCTTCGCAGTGGCGCTGGGCATGGATGCCGTCACGCTGACAGGTGGCACGATCTGCTTCACGCCATCTCTCAAGAGCGCCACATCCTCCGTCGCATCCTTCAGCCTGTGCCCTGGCAAGGACCTTGACCTCATGGTCCTCGACCTCTTCGACGACGCGGACTTCTCGCTGGACCTCGACATCGCCGGCTGGATCGACCATGTCAGCACAAAGAGCGATGCCGGCATCAAGGCGATCGATGCGCTTGACAGTCAGAGCGCTGATGGGCAGAAGATCCTCGCCCTATCATCAAGCGAGCCTTCGAGCCTCGACTGGTCGATCTTCACACCCTACGAGTACAGGACGAGGCATTCCTGGGCCATCAGCGACCACCTGTCCACGCTGGGCTACAGCGACAGCTACCGCGCCACCCACTTCTCTGAAGAGACCGACAGCGGCGTCACGCTGGCCGCCGGAGGAATCCATGAGAGGATGGACGCACTCTACAGCCAGGGCCTGATGGAAGTCTCCTCCAGTACGCTCGCCCTCTCCGGCCTCAGCGACCAGGAGATCCAGCGCTACGCGACGGCTGCGACATACATCGTCCCATGAGAACAGACAAGAGTGCACAAGGCAAGTGGAAGGCGGCGTTCAGGGCCGCCTTCCCACTCACATTGCCCATCTGCATCGGCTTCCTCTTCCTGGGAATGAGCTACGGCTTTCTGATGAAGTCCTCAGGTTTCGCGACGATCTGGACCGCCGCGATGAGCCTCTTCATCTTCGCAGGAAGCATGGAGTTCATCGCGATGAACCTCCTGCTTGCCTCCTTCAACCCCATCTACAGCTTCCTTCTGACCCTGATGGTCAACGCACGCCACCTCTTCTACGGCATCTCGATGCTGGAGCGCTACCGTGGCATGGGATGGAAGAAGCCCTACCTCGTCTTCGGACTGTGTGACGAGACCTTCTCGATCAACTGCACGGCAAAGGTGCCTCAAGGTGTCGACAGAGGCACCTTCTATCTCATCGTCACCATGCTCAACCAGTGCTACTGGGTCACAGGCGCCATCGCAGGCTCACTGCTTGGAAACATCCTGACCTTCAACACGGAGGGCCTGGACTTCGTCATGACCGCACTCTTCACAGTCATGCTCGTCAACCAGTGGGAAGAGAAGAAGGACCACAGGCCTGCAATCGCGGGAATCGCGGCGAGCCTCCTGTGCCTCCTCGTCTTCGGCAGCGACATCTTCCTCATTCCTGCCATGGCGGCCATCGTCCTCATCTTCGCCTTCATGGCGAAAAGGGAGGCCGTATGACGACAGGCCAGCAGATCATCACGATAGCCCTCGTCGTCCTGGGCACAGTCCTCACCCGCGCCCTGCCCTTCATCATCTTCCCCGAAGGCAGAAAGCCGCCGAAGTTCATCAGCTACCTGGGAACTGTCCTGCCCTATGCCGTCATAGGCATGCTCGTCGTCTATTGCCTCCGCGATGCCGTCTTCTCATCCTGGCACGCCTTGCCTGAGCTCATCGCGATAGCCATCACGGCAATCGTGCACAAGATCCGGCACAACACGCTCCTGTCCATCGCCATAGGCACAGCAGCCTACATGCTCCTCGTACAGAACATCTTCTGAAGACGACGAAGGCACCACCCGTGAGGATGATGCCTTCCTTCGTGTCCCAAGCTGATGGTTGGAATCAGAACTTGAAGCCGATGCCGACGCTGGGAAGCGGCATGGACATGTTGAACGAAGAGTCCGCTCCACTGTCCCTGAACTCGACGATGTCCATCTGGAGACCTACTCCAAGGTCGACATAGACACTGCTCGTGATGTCGATCAGCAGGTCGACCATGGCATCCAGGCCGATTGCGAAGGTTCCGACAAGCTGCATGGTCGGGCCGACGGTCAGCATGATGTCGAGATCTGTGCTGTTGACGTCGATCATGTAGGCGAAATAGGCGCCGATGGTCAGATCCTGGAAGTTGCTCTCGGTCCTGACGGCGACATCGAAACCGACACCGTGGTCGAAGATCATGGCGAAGTCGGCGTCAGCTCCAATCGTGAACCTGGGATTCCACTTTCCATTCTTGAAGAGGTCGAAGGTCGACTCTGATGTGGTGAGGCCGACGTTGAACATCATGTCGTTGACGGCGGCGAACGAGGGGACGGCTACTGCGATGAGCAGGGCGAATACAATCAGTGCTTTCTTCATAAAATGCACACCTCCAATTGTCTGTGATGTTATCAGGAAATCCTGAAAATGAGCAGTGCAAGCGGCAGAAAAATGAACAGTACTGCCGCAGCCGCGGCGGCGCCGCGGGCCATTTCGTATCTCATGACCTTTCCCTCTCCAACTTTTTGACAGATTTTGTAAAACTGTCATGATACTATGCTGGAAAGAGAAGCCTGTCAATCCTTGTCCTTTCGTGTATACAGAAGGCTTGCGAAGAGGCTGGTCAGCGGCGTCACGAGAAGCAGTCCAGTACATCCCGTCAACGTCTGGACGATCTCGGATGCGATCATCTTGCTCGTCAGGATGTTCAGTATCGGAGTGCTCTGGGCCATGTAGACCATCATGACGCTGAGCCAGGCACCCATGTAGGCCAGGAGCAAGGTCGTCGTCTGGGTGCCGACACCGGCGCGGCCTACGGCCATTCCCGACCGGATCAGCTCCTTGCGGCTGATCTCAGGTGCGTGGTCCTTGACCTCGGCCATGGCAACAGAAACGTCGATCGAGAGGTCCATGATGGCACCTCCGGCGCTGAGTGCGACGACTCCGATGAAGAGGCTTGTGAGGTCGAGGTTCTGAAAGCCTGCGTACAATAGGCTCTCGCTCTGCTCAAGGACGGAGCCGTGGATGCGCATCCAGCCTGTCATGATGTAGCCCACGAGGGCTGTGGCCAGGGAAGCCGTGACGGCGCCGAGGATGGAGGCCAGGGCCTTCCTGTCGACCCCGCCGACCAGAAGGAGTGTCGTCACTGTGATGGCCATCAGGGTGGCGATGCACATGAAGAGAGGATTCATGCCATGCAGCGTGGCCGGTATGAGGAGCTTCCATATGCACAGGAAGGCGAAGATGAAGCTTATGATTATCCTGACGCCTGAGAAGCGGGCGAAGGCGATCAGGGCGATGGCGAAGATGATGGCCGCAGCAAGCTCCTTGCCCAGACGGTAGTAGTCGATCATGTTGACGAAGATGGGATTGTCCTCGCTGTCACGCTCAACGAGGATCCAGGCGAGGTCCCCGGCCTGGAAGACCTTGTCGTCGGCAAGGGAGCCTGAGAGCATGTTCACACCATCCATCACGAGGCCCTTGTGGTCGCCAGAGAGGATCTCGACCGTGCACCTCTGGTCGCCCTGGCGGAAGAGGCCGATCTGGATGATGGTGCTGTCGTCCGTCGCAAGGACGCGGGCCTTGGCGCCCTGGGCGTTGACGTAGATGGAGCGCTGGAAGCCTGTAGGGACCAGGATGAGGACGAGGGAGACGAGGGTCAGGATGATGGCGAAGACCACCTCTCCCCTCTTCTTCATATCATTTGTCACAAGATGTGTTCCTTATGATGAGGCTTGCCCCGCTGGAGGCAGGGCAAGCCGGAGTTGTGTTTCAGATGGCTGTCCTTACTGGACATTGCACAGGTCGAAGAGCTTGTGGGCGACCTCGGTGTTGTCGTAGGCTCCGATGAAGGCCTCGGCACCCTCGCCATAGGCGTAGACGGGGACGGGAAGTCCGGTGTGGGCGTAGCTCGTCCAGCCGATGCCGGCCTTGTTGTTGATGATGTGGGTCAGCGTGACGGAGATCGGGTTGTAGCCGCCGTACAGGAGGCTCTCCTCGTAGCCGTCGGTGTTGCCCGTCATGGCATCGTCGTAGGCCTTCTGCAGCTTGGCGTACTCGTAGTCGTTCATGACCAGGGCGGGAACATCGTTCTGGGTTCCGGGAGCGGTCAGACCGAAGGCGTCCTCGACGAGGGCCATCAGGCGCTCGAAGCTCAGCGTGCCGGCCTCGGTCTCCTGGGCAATGAGCTCGTCGAAGGCGACATAGCTCATCTTCTGCTCACGGAGGATGTCGAAGGCGGTGTTGTAGCCGGTGGCGGCATAGCCGATCGTCATACCACCGGTCTCGTGGTCACCGGTGACGACGATCAGGGTCTCATCGGGATGCTGGAAGGCGAAGTCGAGGGCGACCTGGACAGCCTCGTCGAGGGCCATGGTCTCGGACATGTTGGCGACGGCGTCGTTGGCGTGTCCGGCCCAGTCGACCTTTCCGGACTCGACCATCATGAAGAAGCCGGTCTCATTGTACAGCACGTCGATGCCCTTCTTGACGAACTGGGCGAGCGTGATGTCCTCGTCCTCCATGTCGATCTGGTACCTCATGGCTCCATCGTCCTGGAGGTTGGGGCTGACGGCATAGACCTTGCCGCTGTCGGCGTTCAGGGAGAGGATGGTGTCGCGGTCGTCCGTGACAGTGTATCCGGCATCCTCGAGGGCCTGGTAGAGGGCCTCGTCGTCGTTCTCGAGCAGGGAGCCGCCGGCGAAGTAGTCGAAGCCGGAGTCGGCCATCTGGAGACCGATCTCATAGTAGTCGTTCCTGCTGGCGATGTGGGCATAGTAGGCTGCGGGGGTTGCGTGGTTGAGGGTGACGGAGGAGATGATGCCGACCTTCCAGCCGAGCTGCTCCTTCACCTTCTCGGCGATGGTCTCGCCGGCAGTGACCTTGTCGACACCCATGCCGATGACGCCGGAGTGGGTCTTGAAGCCGCTGGAGAGGCTTGTGGCCGTGCTGGCGCTGTCAGGGCAGAAGGAAGTGCTGTCCTGGGTGTACTGGAGGCCGACGACGGGGAACTGGGTGAAGGTGAGCTCCTCGAGCTCGATGACACCGCTGGTGTTGTCTCCGTTGTAGACCTGGGCGGCATTGGTCTGCGGGCTGCTCATTCCGTCTCCGATGAACATGAAGACGTACTTGGGAGCGGCAGTCTCGACGCTGGCGCCGAGGGCCTGGAACTGCTCCTCTGTTCCCTGCGCGAAGAGGCAGGCCGTCATGAGGAGAGCCAGAAGAAGGCTCAGGATTTTCTTTCCGCTTTTCATATTTCCTCCGAAAATGCGAATCTTGGCTTTGTTATGGCCAAAGGCTATCGGAGGCGGGTGAAGTTCCAATGGGGCGGTCGGTAAAATGGCTGTGAAAAGCCTCATGCCCTATGCGAAGCCGATTTCACAATTCCACTCCGGCGCCCTCCCTCCGGCCCAGACGGACCATGTGCACACTTATCATAAGGATAAATAGTGTGACGAAGAAGCCGACAGTACAGTTCATGAGGTGGGCGAAGTCCACGTCCCCCTGGCCGAAGGCGGCGACCATGGCGTTCTGGAGCGTGAAGAGTGAGACGAGGACGACGCACATGCGCATGTCCTTGACCGCCCTGATGACGGGATCCGTGCTCCGTTTCAGCCTGACGAGGTTGATTATGGCGACAGTAAGCTGGTAGAAGGTCCAGCTCGCCATCGCGTAGATCGTATAGCCGGGATAGTGGAAGCCCTGCCCCAGCCAGGCGACGTCAGTGATCACGATGGCGACGGAGAGGTTGAGGAGTACAAGGAGCCAGCCTGTCCTCCGGTAGACGATCCATCCGTCCTGGCGGCTACGCAGCATGTACAGCCGGATGGAGGCGACGATGAGGTAGTAGGCGCCGAGGGCTCCCAGCCACCAGGATGACAGCAGGATGGCAAGGACGATCTTGAAGGCTGAATAGGAGGCCGCGATGAGGAAGCTGACAGCCAGGCTGTTGTCGCGCCACCACAGCCTCGCCTGGGCGACGCGCTCCATCATGACAGGCCACCCAGGCTGTTGCGCCTCCAGCTCATCGGAGTCATGCCGGTGACCTTGTGGAAGCGCTGGGAGAAGTAGCTCGAGGAGGAGAAGCCGACGCTCTCGGCGATGTCGCTGATTGGATACTCAGTGCCGGCCAGCAGCTTCTTCGACTCTGTGATGCGCCGCGCCAGAAGGTAGTCCATGGGACTTGCTCCGGTGGCGGCCTTGAACTCCCTGACCAGGTGATACTTGCTCAGTGCGGCGATCGAGGCCAGGTCGTCCAGGGTGAAGGATTCGGCATAGTGGGCGTCGATGTAGCGCTTGACCTCCGCGATGTTGCTGCGCATCAGCCTCTCCTCATCCTGGCTGACGTCGATGATCCTGTCACGCACCAGCTTGACCATGAGGCTGTAGAAGAGGCTTTTGGCCATGATCTCGTACTCGGGAAGCTTGCGCTGCATCTCGCGGTAGATGCCCGTCATCATGCCTGACACCTGGCCTCTGGCCACACCCAGGTCGACGATGGGGTCGAAGTCCTCCATTCCGCTGACGATGTCCACTCCCGACACGCCTATGCACAGGTACTCCAGCGGCTGGGCGCTGCTTGAGAACTCGGTGTGCATCCAGTGCGGTGGGATGATGACGAAATCGTCCTTCGCGATGCGGTGGCGCTGGCTGGCTATGGCCACCTGCCCCTCGCCGGAGAGGATGTAGAGCATTTCGGCGATGGCGTGCGAGTGCTCGACGCTGATCCATTCGTTGTCGTAGCGCGAATATGTTATGTAGCGCAGCTCAGGGCTCTTATCGCCTTTCCATCCGATTTCGTAGCGCGAGGTGCTCATGTCCAAGATTTTGCACCTTTTTCCACAACAGCGCAACAAGAATAAAAAAGTGAGCAATTTCTTGATTGTGCCATTCTGAAAAGCCCCCCTACACTTTACTCAGTGAACTTCTCACGCACATCAAAAAGGAGAAAGATAATGAAGAAAGCACTTTCACTCATGCTGATCGCCCTCATCGCGGTCACATCCGTCTTTGCCACCGGCACGACCGAGACGACGGCCACCGCCGCCGCTCCCGCCGAGGGTGGAAAGATTTATGACGGTGTCGAGATCACAATGTGGTCAATGTGGAATGCCGCCGAGCCTCAGGGCCAGGCCATCATCGACGCCGCTGCCGCCTTCGAGGAGGAGACTGGCTGCCACGTCAACATCGAGTTCCGCGGACGCGACATCAAGACCATCATCAATACGGCCCTCCAGGGTGGCGAGGACATCGACATCTTTGAGGAGGCCTACGACAGGATCTACCTCCAGTACGCTCCCTTCTGCTATGACATGAGCGCCATGGCCGAGGCCGCCGGTTATGCCGATTTCAGCTACCCGCTGTTCAACAAGATGACCACTGACGCCACTGGAGGCAAGCTCGTGTCCGTCGCCGAGCAGCCCAATGTCGGAGGCATCTTCTACGACAATGCCAAGTTCGAGGCCGCCGGCATCACCGAGACCCCGACCACCTGGGACGAGTTCCTCGATGTCTGCCAGAAGTTGGTCGACGCCGGCTTCCAGCCCCTCGCCCTCGACGCCACCTACTCCGACTTCACTTTCGGCTACCACCTGAACAGGTATGTCGATGAGGCCACCACCAGGCAGCTCTCGCTGAACGGCGGCTGGTCACAGAACCCCGGAGTCATTGCTGCTGCCAACGACATCATCGACTTCATCAACCGCGGCTACCTGGCCGATGGCGCTCCCGATGAGTATCCCGCCAGCCAGAACAAGATTGGCTTCGAGAACGTCGCCATGGTCGTCTGCGCCGACTATGTCACCAGCGAGGTCAACAACAACACCGGTGCCAACATCGAGTGGGGCGTCTTCAACTACCCGACGATTCCCGTCGAGGATGGCGGCAACGGATCCACCGGTTCTTATGCCGGCGCCAACTCCCTGGCCATCACCAGCTACAGCGACAATCCGCAGGCAGCATTCGACTTCGTCATGATGCTGGTCAGCGGTGAGGTCGACCAGAACAGGGCCGACTCCGTCCCGCAGATCCCTGCAGATCCCAGGAACACTTGCACCTCTCTTGACGGCGCTGTCGAGTCCCTGATGGCTGCCGACTCCGTCCTCGGATGGACGATGGGCATCAACGCCAACACCGATCTCTCAGCCATGCTGAAGGAGGTCATCATCCAGCTGTACGAAGGCCGCTTCACCACTGGTGAGCAGTTTGCCGCTGCTATGGATGCCCTCTATTGAGGTCAACCCTTCCATGAAAGCAAGGGGCAGGCGCAAGCCTCGCCCCTTGTTTTAGTCTGGAGTGCGCAAATCGCACACTTCAATCAAAAGGAGGCGGCAAAGCCGCCCCATACTGAAAGGAGGCGATTATGGGAACTGCAGGATTTGTGACAGCTCTGGCCGCTTCGCTTCTGAGCCTCGCCATCTCCTTCATCCCAGTACAGTTCGTCAACATTCTGATGACACTTTTCCTGGTCTTCATGACCGTAATGTGCCGTCTCTTGCCTGAGAGATCCAGCCTCAAGGGCTGCCTCGTCGGTTGCGCTGTACTCACCATAGTGTTCCGCTTCACCTACATGACCACACTGGGCAAGCTGCTCTACATTGTGCTCATGCTCGCCGTCATCGTCGGAGCGGTCCTTATGCAGAAAGACATCAACAGCAGATTCACAGGAGGAAAGAAGGCATGATCGCAGCATCAATTCTGTCAATCGCACTACCCCTTCTGGCATTCGTGCTGCAGTGCGTTCTCGCAGGCTTCTCTCTGGTCTGCGTCCCCTCACTCCTCACTCTCGTCTTTGCCGTCATCGCATTCTGGCGCAAGGGACCCGTTCTGTCTGTCGTGACAGTCATCCTGTCCTTCCTTCAGATCGCAATGCTCAACATCCAGCTGACGGCCATCCTCGGGCTTCTGTCCACCGTCGCCGCTGTCTTCATGATGCTGTCCATCGAGAAGTACCGCGACGACCATCCCGAGCTCGCCGATCCCAAGGCTGCGACGAAGCAGATGATCATCGGCTTCATCCTCCCGTGTGCGATCACGCTCCTGGTCATGTACGCCTACCCGGTCGTCAGGACCTTCCTGATGAGCTTCTTCGACATGCCGAACATCACGGCGCCGATCGCTGAGTGGGACTTCGTCGGACTGGGCAAGTACACGAAGATCTTCGCCAGTCAGTCCTTCATCCGCTCCATCCAGAACATGCTCATGATCTGGATTGTCGGTGGAGTCATCACACTGGCCCTGGCCCTGCTCTTCGCTGTCATCCTCACCAGCGGAATCAGGTTCAAGAAGTTCTTCCGCGCAGCGATCTACATGCCCAACGTCATCAGCGCTGTCGCCCTCGCGACCATGTGGATCCAGTACATCTTCAACCAGCAGTACGGCATGCTCAACAGCATAATCAAGTTCTTCAACGGAACGCCGATCAACTGGCTGTCCACCGACATGAAGTTCTGGGCCATGCTCGGCTCCTTCATCTTCGGCGCGGTAGGCTACTACATGCTGATCTTCATCAGCGGCATCGAGAAGATTCCCGCCGACCTCTACGAGGCCGCGACGATCGATGGCGCCAGCAAGGTCCAGCAGGCCTTCAAGATCACCTTCCCGCTGCTGAAGGGCGTGACCAAGACGAACCTGACCTTCTGGACGATCAACACTGCCACCTTCTACCTCTGGTCGAAGATGTTCAGCCCCGTCGACACGGAAGCTTCCGTCATCGTCCCCGTCATGTATCTGTATGACACGGCTTTCCCCTCCAAGGGCAACATGAGGGCCGATGCAGGCGCCGCCGCCGCGGTCGGAATCGTCCTTGCCGTCATCATCCTCGCCGTCTACCTGATCATGAACAAGCTGATCAAGGACGACGAGGTCGAGCTTTGAGGAGGTGAAGACAATGGCTTTGTTCAAGAAAAAGGAAAAAGTTCCAACAATCCACCAGAAGATCAACTGGAAGAAGGAAGCCACGCTGCTTCCCGGTTACATCATCATCCTGGTCTGGCTCGTCTTCACGGCAGCCTTCCTGCTGTGGATCCTCGCGGCCTCCTTCTCGACGACCCCTGAGATCATGCAGGGCCAAGTCTTCAAGTTCGAGACCGGTGTCCACGTAGAGAACTATGCGGTCGCCTGGAGCCAGCAGAACGTCGCACGGTACTTCGGAAACTCGCTGTTGTACTCGATTGCGGGCTGTGTGTTCACAATCCTGATCGCAGCTCCGGCAAGCTACGTGCTCTCCCGCTACAAGTTCATATGCAACAAAATCCTCAAGAGCAGTCTGATCATCGCGATGAGCGTGCCTGCGGTCATGATCGTCCTTCCCATCTACGCCATCACGGCGAGCTGGAGGAACGCTCCCGACCGCCTGATCTTCACTGTCCTGATGATCTTCTTCCGCGTACCCTACACGACGGTCTTCCTGTTGAACTTCTTCCAGACCCTCTCCAAGAGCTACGAGGAGGCCGCAGCCATCGACGGCTGCTCGCCTGCCGGAACCTTCTGGAGAATCATGTTCCCGCTGGTCCAGCCGGCTCTGGTCACGGTCACGATCTTCAACTTCCTGGGAATCTGGAACGAGTTCTTCATGGCCCTGATCTTCGCCAACAGCCAGGAGATCGCCCCGGTAGGAGTCGGACTCTTGCAGATCGTCAACTCGATGAAGTACACAGGACAGTACGGCGCCCTCTTCGCGGCGGTCATCATCGTCTTCCTGCCAACCTTCCTGCTCTACATCTTCCTCTCCGAGAAGATCATCGCGGGCGTCACGGGTGGCGGAGTCAAGGGTTGATCCCCTCAACGACACACAAAAAACTGGATGGCATCGCGAATGCGGTGCCATCCACATCCTTAGGAGTTTAAAGAATGAGCGACGAACTGAAGAAAGGCCGCGTCACGATTCCGACCGACGAGGGCATCGTCAAAGAGACCCTCGAGGTTCTGGAGCGCTGGGGCGCCGACGCGATCCGCGACTGTGACGGAACGGAGTTCCCCGTCGAGCTGAAGGACAGCGGAGCCAAGATCTACAAGACCTACTACACGACGCGCAAGGACAACGCATGGGCCAAGGCCAATCCCGACGAGATCCAGCAGATGTACATCATGACAGGCTTCTCGTCCACGGCATCCGGCCCCCTCTCCATCCACCTGATGGACCATCTCTATCCTGACATGCTCGCCGTCAACCCGAAGGAAAGGGAGCGCTGGTGGGAAGTCATCGACCGCACCACGGGAGAGGTCGTACCTCCCTCACAGTGGAGCTACGACGAGGCCACCGGAGACGTCACGATCCCGTCGGCCAAGGCCTTCCACGAGTATACTGTCAGCTTCCTGGCCTTCATCATCTGGGACCCTGTGCACATGTACAACGCCGTAGTCAACGGCTGGAAGGATGTCGAGCACCAGATCACCTTCGACGTGCGCCAGCCCAAGACCCAGGCCTTCAGCCTGGAGAGGCTGAGGAAGTTCTGCCAGGAGCACCCCTACGTGGACGTCATCCGCTACACGACCTTCTTCCACCAGTTCACGCTTGTCTTCGATGAGCTGGCCCGTGAGAAGTTCGTCGACTGGTACGGCTACTCCGCCTCCGTCTCTCCCTACATCCTCGACAAGTTCGAGAAGGAGGTCGGCTACAAGTTCCGCCCCGAGTTCATCATCGACCAGGGCTACCACAACAACCAGTACAGGATTCCATCGAAGGAGTACCGCGACTTCCAGGCCTTCCAGATCCGTGAGGTCCGCGCCCTGGTCAGGAAGTTCGTCGACATCACGCACGAGTACGGCAAAGAGGCCATGATGTTCCTCGGCGACCACTGGATCGGCACCGAGCCCTTCGTCGACGGCTTCGAGGAGGCTGGGCTGGACGCCATCGTCGGCTCTGTCGGCAACGGCTCCACGCTGCGCCTGATCAGCGACATCAAGGGAGTGAAGTACCGCGAGGGACGCTTCCTGCCCTACTTCTTCCCTGACGTCTTCCACGAGGGAGGCGACCCCGTCAAAGAAGCCAAGGTCAACTGGGTCACGGCCCGCCGCGCCATCCTCCGCAGCCCGATCGACCGCATCGGCTACGGTGGCTACCTCAAGCTCGCCCTCGACTTCCCCGAGTTCATGGACTACGTCAAGAGCGTGTGCGACGAGTTCCGCCTGCTGTATGAGAACATCAAGGGGACGACGCCCTACTGCGTCAAGACGGTCGCAGTCCTCAACTGCTGGGGCAAGATGAGGGCCTGGGGTGCCCACATGGTCCACCATGCGCTCTACCAGAAGCAGAACTACAGCTATGCCGGTGTCATCGAGGCCCTGTCCGGAGCCCCCTTCGACGTCAGGTTCATCTCCTTCGACGACATCAGGAAGGATCCCGACATGCTGAAGGACATCGATGTCATCATCAATGTCGGCGGCGCCGACACCGCACACAGCGGTGGCGAGAACTGGACCGATCCTGTGATCGTCGAGCGCGTGCGCTCCTTCATCTGGAACGGCGGAGGCTTCATCGGAATCGGCGAGCCCACCGCACACCAGAGCCAGGGCCACTTCTTCCAGCTTGCGTCCGTAATGGGCGTCGAAGAGGAGAGGGGCTTCACGCTGAACTACGACAAGTACAACTGGCAGGAGCACAGCCACTTCATCACACAGGACGTGAAGGGTGAGATCGACTTCGGCGAGGGCATGAAGAACATCTACGCCCTGCCCGATGCCACGGTCATCGTCCAGAGGGAGAAGGAAGTCCAGATGGCAGTAAACGGCTACGGCAAGGGCCGCAGCGTCTACATCTCAGGCCTGCCCTACTCCTTCGAGAACAACCGCATCCTTCACCGCGCCGTGCTTTGGGCCTCCTCCAGCGAGGACAAGCTCAACAGCTGGTTCAGCACGAACTACAACGTCGAGGTCCACGCCTACGTCAAGAACGGCAAGTACTGCGTCGTCAACAACACCTACGAGCCGCAGTCCACTACCGTCTACCGTGGCGACGGAAGCTCCTTCGACGTCGACCTCGACGCGAACGAGATCCGCTGGTACAAGATCTGAGACGCTTTGCGTACAGGAATGATGTGACGGAGGGGCCATCCCTCCGTCATGTTTTCAGGAGATGAGATAATGAGTGGAAAAAGACCCAATGTCCTGATGATCCTCATCGATGACATGGGCTGGAAGGACCTCTCCTGCTGTGGAAGCTCCTTCTACGAAAGTCCCAACATCGACAAGCTGATGAGGCGGGGCATGATGTTCGACAACGCATACGCCTCCTGCCCTGTATGCTCTCCTTCACGGGCGAGCATACTGACGGGCAAGTATCCGGCTACTGTTGGAGTGACCGACTGGATCGACAACAGTGGAGAGTGCCATCCGGTCAAAGGCCGTCTGATCGACGCTCCATACATCAAGCATCTTCCACTTGAGGAATACAACCTGGCCAGATGCATGCACGATCATGGCTACAGGACTTATCATGTCGGCAAGTGGCACCTTGGAACCAGCGAATACTATCCTGACAGACAGGGTTTCGACGTGAATATCGGAGGCTGCCATCTCGGACACCCTCATCATGGCTATTTCAGTCCATACCATATCGAGACGCTGGAGGACGGACCCGAGGGGGAGTACCTGACCGACAGATTGACTGACGAGGCCATCAGACTGATTGCTGCCAACGGAGACGAGCCGTTCCTGATGGATCTGTGGCACTACACTGTCCACACCCCGACGATGGCCAAGGAAGAGGACATCATGCACTTCAGGCGCAAGGCCGAACGCATGGGCATCGACAAGGTCGAAGCCCTGGTGCCTGGTGAGCATTTCCCGACCATGCACAAGAAGGACCAGCGCGTCACCCGTAGAATCATCCAGTCCGACGTTGTCTATGCCGCGATGATCCTGAATCTTGACCAGAACATCGGGCGGCTGATGGCTGCCCTGGAGGAAATGGGCAAGCTGGACGACACGATCATCATCCTGACCAGCGACAATGGGGGACTATCGACCGCAGAAAGCTCGCCCACATGCAACTTCCCTGCCCGTGAGGGCAAGGGCTGGATGTATGAGGGAGGAACCAGAGTGCCCCTGTCAATCACCTGGCCGAAGATGGTCGAAAGCGGCATCCACAGCCAAGTTCCGACCTCGAGTCCGGACCTCTATCCGACGATTCTGGAACTGTGCGGCCTGCCTGCTCAGCCACAGCAGCATATCGACGGCATCAGCCTGGTACCAGCCCTGCGCTGCCAGGAGATGGCTCCTCGGCCACTCTTCTGGCACTATCCACACTACGGCAACCAGGGAGGTACTCCCGGCTCGTCCGTAAGGCTGGGCAGATGGAAGCTGATCGAGTTCTTCGAGGACATGAGGTGTGAGCTCTACGACCTCGACGAGGATCCGAGCGAGGCCTTCGACCTCAGCAGCGTACAGCCGGAAAAGGTTGATGAGCTCAGGCGGCTCCTTCATGACTGGAGGGATTCCATCGAAGCCAGAATTCCACAACCCAACCCGGACTGGAAAGATTGAGCGCACCTGCTTCCATTCATGAAAGATGGTATAATGATTGAAAAAGTCCGTCCGATTGCAAAAGAGGGGACACTGGCCGCCGTGAGCTTTTTCCGGCGGCCTTTCATTTGTCCGCCTTATGCCCTACACTTTCCTCAGAGGGGAAAGATGAGGAAGATACTCGCATCCATCGTCATCGCGCTGCTGCTGACATCCTGCCTGTTGCAGTTCGATCCGGACTACATTCCATAACAACACGATTGTGCACAGGCCGCTGGGGGCTGGAGTCTATGAGGCCTACACGGACGACACCCATTATGAGCTGACCATCGCAGATGGAGACCATGATTCGATGCAAGGAGTATCATGTACGCTGAAACTCTACAGATGCAATGCATACATCTGTGCAGCTGAACCCTATGTCACCTACAAGGGCACATACAGACATTACATTACAGAATACGAGCCGATTGCAGGTTCGACCTGGGATCAGATGTACCATGTCGACGAATTGGTGTTCGAGGAATCATCAGACCCATACTATTTTCCTCCTAGAGAGCACTCCGGCACATTCGCATTGGCCTATGATTACAGAAGTGCAGGAAAGGAAATACAAGACTCCAGCTACAGACAGGCACTCTTTCCTAGAATCAACACGAAGGTCTATATGACGGGATATCAGTATATCAAGCAACCTGACTTCATATATGATGTCGCATACTTCACAATGACAGAGGAACTGTAATGAGAAGCATCATCTTCTGGATACTGGCAACTGCAGTCCTTCTGCTCGTCATATTCTCGCCTTGGATCGGATTGCATCTGCTGGGCCGCTTCCTCTTTGGCTGAGCAGATGGGACTTCCTTGCCTGTCCCCTTATGCTGGGTGTAGAATTGCCCTATGACCAAGAAGCCCAACATACTCTTCATCATGACCGACCAGCTCAGGGGCGACAGCCTCGGCTACGCTGGCCACAAGGACGTGAAGACACCCTATCTCGACACGCTTGCAAGCAAGGGCGTCAACTTCTCAAAGGCCTACTCGGCCTGTCCGAACTGCATAGCGGCCAGGGCCGCCCTGCTGACCGGACTGGCGCCCGAGCACAACAAGAGGACGGGCTACCAGGACAACGTCCGTTGGGACTATGAAAGGACGATGGCGGGTGAGCTCAGGAAGGCCGGCTACTACACGATCTGTGTCGGAAAGATGCACGTCTATCCCGTCAGGAGCTACCAGGGCTTCGACAACGTCATCCTCCACGACGGCTACATGCACGCCTCACGCTATGAGGATGTCCCATACTACGAAAACCAGTTCTACTGTGACGACTACTTCCACTGGCTGAAGAAGGAGCTGGGAGCTGACGCAGACTCTACCGACACGGGCCTCGACTGCAACAGCTGGGTCGCCCGCCCCTGGTGCTACGACGAGAAGTACCATCCGACGAACTGGGTTACGGACAACTGTCTCGACTTCCTTCGCCGCCGCGATCCCGACCAGCCCTTCTTCCTGATGGCAAGCTACCTCAAGCCCCATCCGCCGCTCGACCCGCCCCAGTACTACCTCGACAGGTACATTGGCAAGGATCTGACGAAGCCCTACATCGGCAACTGGGAGACGAAGGAGCACATCGAGAAGGATGGTCGCATCTTCGACAGCAAGACAGGTCCCATCGACGATGAGCTCATCCATGAGATGCGGGCCGCATACTACGCCCTGATCACACACCTTGACCACCAGATCGGCCGCCTGATCATGGCACTGATCGAGCACAAGCTCTATGACGACACGCTAATCGTCCTGGCAAGCGACCATGGTGAGGAGCTTGGCGACCACTACATGTTCCGCAAGAGCCGCCCCTACGAGGGCAGCTGCCACATCCCGATGCTCTTCTCCAACCTGGAGGCCCTCGGCATCGAAGGCCTTGCTGGAAAGAAGATCGACGCCGTCGTTGAGCTTCGTGACCTCCTGCCCACCTTCCTCGATGCCGCAGGACAGCGCGACGACGAGCATTACGATGGCGTCAGCCTGCTTGACGTCATGAAGGACTCTTCTGCCGAGCCGAGGGAATACCTCCACGGTGAGCACGCCTACGGCCCATTCTCCAACCAGTGGATCGTCACAAAGAAGGACAAGTTCATCTGGCTCACGGAGACGGGCGAGGAGCAGTACTTCAATCTGGAGGACGATCCCCACGAGCTTGACAACAGGATCAAGGACGCTTCCTGCCAGGCGAGGATCGACCAGATGAGGAGCTGGCTCATCAAGGAGCTGGAAGGACGCAGCGAAGGCTTCACCGACGGAAAGGTCCTGATCAAGGGCAGACCCTACGGACCTTTGACCAAATGACCAGACGATACTTCCTGATAAAGCCGGCAAGCGGTTCATGCAACATGGCATGCCGCTACTGCTTCTACAACGACGAAGGCGAGAACCGGAGCGTGAGGAACTACGGCATGATGGATACGACCACATCACATGCCCTGATCGACCGCGCCTTCGCTGATGATGATGCCTACGTTGGTTTCGGCTTCCAGGGTGGAGAGCCGACCCTTGCAGGACTGGACTTCTTCCGCGATTTCGTCTCCTACGCCACAAGCAAGGCCCCAAGGGAGAGGATGAGCTTCTCCTTGCAGACGAACGGCTACGCAATAGATGGAGAGTGGGCAGACTTCTTCAAGGAGAACGGCTTCCTTGTCGGCCTGTCGCTGGACGGCTCGAAGAAGTGCCACGACCTCTTCCGGCTGGACCATGGAGGAAATGGGACATTCAAACGCGTCTTCAACAATGCCAAGCTCCTCCAGAGGGCCGGCGTTGACTTCAACATCCTCGTTACGACGACGCGGCAGGTCGCCAGCTCTATAGATGAGCTCTACCCCTTCTTCAAGCGCAACGGCTTCAACTACCTCCAGTTCACGCCATGCATCGACCCGATCGCAAGCGAGCGCGGCAGTCTGGACTACTCTTTGACGACTGAGAGCTTCTCGAAGTTCCTGACCACCCTCTTCCGCCTCTACCACAGGGATTGGAAGAGGGGCGAGTACGTCTCGATCCGCTACTTCGACAACCTCATCTCGATCATGGTGCGCGGCTGGGCGGAGGAATGCGGAATGAACGGAGTGTGCGGCGACTACTACGTCGTAGAGGCCGACGGGTCCGTCTATCCATGCGACTTCTACGTCCTGGACGGCTACAAACTGGGAAACATTCTTACGGACAGTTTCGAGGACCTTGACGCGAAGCGCGATGAAATAGGCTTCGTCGAGGAATCTAGAAAGCTTGCCGACGAATGCCTCTACTGCCGCTGGCGTCCTTTGTGCCGCGGAGGATGCAAGCGGGACAGACAGGACTTCAACAGCGGCAAGCTTGGTACCTCCTGTTTCTGCGAAGCCTACAAAGCCTTCTTCAGCGAGTGCATAGGGGGGCTTGAGGAGATCGCACAGGCAGAAGCCAGGGCGCTGAGGGTCAACGAAGCCAGAATCTAGACGCGGCCCGACAACTGTCTTGTGGAAGACTCATGAGACCTGGATGACATTGTCCAATCCACATGCGCTTTGCCCTTCGGGCAGGTCTAGGGTATACTTCCAGCAGTAGAAAGAGATGGCAAGGCTGACACTACCAGTAGGACAGACCGATTTCAGGGACATCAGGACGGGCGGCTGCTACTACATCGACAAGACGATGTACATCAGCCAGATCGTCAGAGATGGCGCCGTCGCTCTCCAGTTCACCCGTCCCCGCCGCTTCGGCAAGACAACCTTCCAGTCCATGCTCAAGGCCTTCTTCGACATCCGAGAAGACAACAGGGACATCTTCACAGGGCTGGCCATCATGGACGATGAGGAGGCTGTGGAGGGATGGATGAACAAGTGGCCTGTCATCCACCTCACATTCAAGGACATCGACGGACCCGACTTCGACAGCGCGATTGATGTGCTCAAGGGAAAGCTCATGGCTCTCTACCAGGGATATGGATTCATCGACATCCCAGATGACGCGGAGGGAGCGGCATTCCGCAATATCAAGCGGGGAGAATGCACTGTGAGTGAAATAAGGCGTTCTCTGGAGATCCTCGGAAAATTCCTCTATGGACATTACGGCAAGAAGGTCATCTTCATTCTCGACGAATACGACGTGCCCCTCGACAAGGCCGAGAAGAATGGATACTACACCGAAA
>JADIMU010000036.1 GCA_017694495.1 Candidatus Aphodenecus pullistercoris | reverse complement strand
GTATCGTCGGCAGCGTCAGATGTGTATAAGAGACAGTCCCGAGTCCGGTGCGATCGTCACGGCAGGCGTGACGCCGTTCTCCCTGGCCCAGTCGGCGACGAAGCGCTCGATGCGCCCGATGGCGACAGCCTGGTCGATGTCATTGTGGGCCTTGCCCACAGTGCACTCCTTCTGGCACTGGTTCTCCTGGGGGCAGACGCGGCCGCAGATGGCGGGCAGCAGGCTGCTCTCCTGGATGACCTCGAGGGCCTCGCGGAACTCCCTCTTCGCGACATGGCCGACGAAGCGGGGGATGTCGATGGCAACGGGACAGTGTGCGACGCAGGGATGGTTCTTGCATCCAAGGCAGCGCGTCGCCTCGAGGACGGCCTGGTCCTCACCATAGCCCAGGGCGACCTCATCCATGTTGTGGCAGCGGGCCGAGGGGTCCTGGCTGGGCATCGGGCAGGGCCCGATCGCCAGCCTCTCCTTCATCGAAGGATTGTCCGGAAGCGTCATGAGGACATCCTTGGCCTTGGCGTTCAGCTCTTCTGTGGTCATCATGCCCTTCCCTCCTCGATCTGCATGTCGATGTGGCACTTGTGGTGATGCTCCTTCTCGTAGTCCCGGAATGTCGCCTGCCGCTCCATGAGGTTGTCCCAGTCGACGAGGTGTCCGTCGAACTCGGGGCCCTCGACGCATACGAAGCGCATGCGTCCGTCGACGACGACGCGGCAGCCGCCGCACATACCCGTTCCGTCGATCATGATGGTGTTCAGCGACACGAGAGTGTGTACGCCGTACTTCTTCGTGGTCAGGGAGCAGAACTTCATCATGACGGCAGGGCCGATCGCGACGACGCAGTCGGGCTTCCAGTCCTGGCACAGCTCCTCGAGGGGAGCCGTGACGAGTCCCTTCCTGCCCTCGGAGCCGTCATCGGTCACGATGATCGTGTCTGGATCGACGCTCCTCATCCTGTCGCGGAAGATCAGCAGCGAACTGTTGCGCGAACCCATGATGACCCTCACCTCGTTGCCGGCCGCCTTCATCGCCTGAGCGATCGGATAGGCCGGTGCGACGCCGATGCCGCCTCCGACGATGACGACCTTTCCATAGTGGTGGACGTCGGTGGGGCGTCCCAGGGGTCCGAGGAGGTTGGCGATCGCATCGCCCTCCTGGAGCCTCGCCAGACGGTGGGTGCCCTCGCCGACCGCCTGGACGACCAGCGTTATCGTACCCTTGTCGACATCCGCATCCGCAATCGTGAGCGGAATGCGCTCATCAAAATCGTCGCCGAGCTGCAGGACGACGAACTGTCCCGCCTTGCGCTCTCTGGCTATGAGGGGAGCTTCCACCTCGAACTCGAAGACCTCGTCCGACAGCTGGCATTTGCGCACTATCCTGTTCACTGAACCTCTCCTATGAAGCATCTTCATTCAACGAATGGGAGTATGGGGAGAAAGGGGGTGTACTGTCAACGCAAGCTGCTGGAGGAAAATGAAGCGGCAGGACACAAACACCATATGTAGAAATGGAATAAGCCGCACATGTGCATGACTTGCCTTACACCCACTTGACAGACCTTTTGCGAATCCCTATCCTTCACTCTGTTTTCTGACGATGCCCAGATGGCGGAATTGGTAGACGCGCTAGCTTCAGGTGCTAGTACCGCAAGGCGTGCAAGTTCGAGTCTTGTTCTGGGCAGAAAACATTTGGAGCCAACAGTTTACAATGTAGACTGTTGGCTTTTTCATTTCAAAACTGAACTATGTATTGGTTCCACGGTAGAACCAGTTCCACGAACCTGGCCACAAATGCGCATGCAAAAGCCGACCTCTTGACTGTATTAAACTGCTGGTTTACTATCATGGGTGAAGAGATTGTACTCAGTGATAAGAACGTTCAGAGACAAGTTGACGGAACAGATTTTTGAAGGGGAATCTCCCAAGAGACTGTCACCAGATATTTCAAGGCGTGCGCTGAGAAGGCTGATAGATCTGGACAATGCCGTTTCGCCTACTGATTTGATGGTTCCTCCCAGCAATCATCTCGAACAGCTCAAAGGCGACCGTCAAGGAATGTATTCGATAAGGGTCAACGACCGATACAGAATCTGCTTCTCGTGGAGGGAAGGAAACGCCTACGACGTTGAATTCGTAGATTATCATTGAACAATCGGAGGAGAGAATGGACAAGGACACATATCGGATCGATCTTGGAACATTCGGCGATTACATCAAGGAGGACTGGATGGAGCCGCTCGGGCTGTCGGCTTATCGTCTTGCGAAAGACATCGGAATCTCCTCAGCGGCCCTGGGCAAAATCCTTGCCGGGAAAAACCGCATGAGCAATGATGTCTGCTGGCGCCTGGCCCGCTACTTCGGCACATCACCCAACTTCTTCCTCACCGTGCAGGCCGATTACGAACTCAGGAACAGCATGGACCTCTTTCTCAAGGAGACGGAAGATCTTCCTGTGTACAACTGGGGAGGATGACACACATCCATCTCCTTCGCCCTTTCTATCCGTGAGCTGATGGAGCCCTTGGCCTTTCTTGTTGGATTTTTTTTCTTTCTCAATTAATCTCTGTGACATGAGTGTCAATGTGCTTTTCCTTGGCGAGATAGTTGGACGACCCGGCATACAATGTCTGAAGAAGGGCCTCAGTGGCCTGAAGAAGCGGCTGGATGTCGACCTGTGCATAGCCAATGGCGAGGGCACGACCAACGGATTCGGAATCGGAGCCGCACATTCCGTACAGCTCTCGAAGCTCGGCGTCGATCTGATCACTGGCGGAGAGAAGTTCTACTACAAGGTGGACTTCGTCGAATTCTTTCCAAAGTGCTCCTTCGCGCTGCGCCCGGCGAACTACCCTCCCTCGGCTCCGGGCAAGACATACAGGATCCTTGACGTGAAGGGCCACAGGGTGGCCGTGACCAACATGATCTCATCATCGGGCTTCTCCAGGATCGGCTGCTCCAATCCCTTCACCACCTGTGACCACCTGATCAGGAAGCTCGAGGAGGATGCCGACATCGTGCTCGTCCAGTTCCATTCGGCCACGACTGCCGAGTGCGCCACGATGGGGCACTACCTCGCCGGAAGGGTCGCCGCGGTCATAGGCACCCACAACAAGGTCCAGAGCGCCGACGCCACCATCCTCGATGGAGGCACGGCCTTCATCAGCGACAACGGCCGTGTCGGCTCGGACATGTCAGTGGGAGGACTCAAGGTCGACATCGAGCTGAAGAAGTTCCTCACCGGCGTGCCAGTGCGCAGCTGGGAGACCTGGGACGACGGCCAGATCCAGGGTGTCCTCGTCAAGATCGACGAGGAGAGCGGCAAGGCCGTGTCGATCACTCCCATAAGGGAGCGCGTCGCGATCGAGAAGCCGGAGGTGAAGGCATGACAAGGGAAGTGAGGATAAGCGCCATCGAGGGCACTACGATAAAGGCGGGCTGCGACCAGAGCGCATGCGAGGGATGCAAGAGCTCGACCTTCTGCCGCGGCAGGAAGGACGAGTTCGAGATACTCAATCCCGAGGGGCTCGAACTCAAGGTCGGAGACGATGTCGTGATCGCTATGGACGGTGGCAGGACAGTCGCCGCGACTGCGATCAGCCTCGCCTTCCCCCTGCTGTGCTTCCTCATAGGACTTCTTCTGGGACGCCACTGGTGGCCGGACAGCGAGCCGATGCAGCTCCTGGCCGCACTCGTCCTCCTGCTTGCCGGCTTCGCCGTCGCAGGCATCTACTTCCACTTCACCCGACGCCGCTACATGCCGACAGTAAGAGGTAAGAAGGAAGGATGAGGACAGTTCCCCTCCTCCTTCTCATCGCCCTCCTGTGTTCGTGCACACTCGACGACGGCACCTATGCCGAGAGCCAGGCGGCCATCATCGAGCGGCCCGACATCGTGCTCATCGAGTCGACCTCCCGACTCTTCCAGGAAGGGCAGGAGCCGCTTGTGCTCACCGCAGGCCGGCTCTCCTACTGGATGGATGAGGAGAGGATGGAAGTGGAGGAGCTGCACTTCACCCAGAATTCGGATGACGGCCAGGTGGACATCACCGGCAGCGCCGACCATGCAAGGATCGACACAGCATCCTCCATCATGGAGCTTTCAGGTTCCGTGGACCTTTCCAGCCGTTCGGCCGGATTGTCGATTTCAGGAGACCAGCTTATCTTTGACACACAGGAGCAGACCATAGACGCGCCTGGTGAGGTCCACGTCAGCTTCGACGGGGGCTCGCTGAGGGCCATAGGCCTGAGTGCAGACCTCGACAGCATGCATATGGATCTGGGTCAGATCATCGACGGGGAGGTAGTAGGCGATTGAAGATACTTGTGACCACAATGCTCTTCCTTTCCATGCTGCTTCCCCTTGCCGCCGAGGACACGATCAGCTTCTCTGGCTCAAGCTCCTCCCTCTCGCTCCAGGAAGGACGGCGCCATGTGAGCCTCACCGGCGGCGCCGTCGTCACCGTAGGCAGCCTGACGATCGAGGCGGAGACAATAGAGCTTGACGGCGACAACTACGAGCGTGTCAGCTGCACAGGATCGGTCCACGTCACCGACAGCGACCGCGGTCTTGAGATCCGCACCTCGAACCTCGTCTACGACAGGAGCGCTGAGCGCATAATGATCAGCTCGTGGTGTGAGGTCAGCGACAGCACCAACGAGCTCGTCGCCTCGGCATCAGCCCTCTTCTACGATATGGCGGCGGAAGTGCTCGAGATGCAGATGAACGTCCGCCTTGTGAAGAACACGAGCGATGGCATCCTCAGCGCCCAGGCGGAGTATGTCAGCTACGACAGGTCCTCCTCCACGCTCGTCCTCTCCGGCGGCGCCCAGGTCGACTGGAAGGGCGACAGCTACCATGCCTCGCTGATCGGACTCGACCTTGAGGAGGAGACGGTCAGCCTTTCGGGACAGATAGGAGGCAGCATCCATGGCTAAGGTCCTGTCAGTGGAAGGTCTGGTGAAGAAGTACGGACGCAAGACCGTCGTGGACGGCCTCTCCTTCAGCATGGAGAGCGGCCAGATCACAGGCCTGCTTGGGCCAAACGGCGCCGGAAAGACGACGACATTCTACATGATAGTCGGTTTCATCAGGGCGGGCGGTGGAACGATCCGTCTTGATGGAACTGACATCACTACCCTGCCCATGTACAGACGCAGCCGTCTGGGCCTGAGCTACCTGCCACAGGAGAGCTCCATCTTCCGCAAGCTCAGCGTCGAGGACAACATACGTCTTGTCATCCAGACGCGGAGCGACCTGGACCGCAGCCAGAGGAAGGAACTGCTCGAATCCCTGATCGCAGACTTCGGCATCGGCCGCGTACGCCGTCAGCCCGGCTACACGCTCTCGGGCGGAGAGAGGAGGCGCACCGAAATTGCGCGTGCCCTCGCCACGAGTCCCAGCTTCCTCCTCCTGGACGAGCCCTTCGCCGGCATCGACCCCAAGGCGGTCTACGAGATCAAGCAGATCATACGCACCCTGAGCGCCAGAGGAATCGGCATACTGCTCACGGACCACAATGTGAGGGACGCCCTCTCGATCACGACCTGCGCCCACATAATCAGCGACGGAAGGATCGTCGTCTCAGGCACGAGCCAGGAGCTGATCGAGAACCCTCTGGCCCAGGAGATCTACTTCGGAGAAGGCTTCAGGGAGGACATCCTGCAATGATGGAGCAGTCCCTCTCGCTCAGTCAGAAGCAGACGCTGAAGCTGAACATGTCGATGCTCCAGTCGCTGGAGCTCATGACGCTGCCCCTGCCCCAGCTGCTGGAGAAGATAGAGGCCGAGAGCCTCGAGAACCCGACCCTGGTCGCCCAGCCCAGGGAAGCTGCGGGCACGAGCTATGAGGACTACACGGCCCGACAGGTCCAGGCGGAGAGGCGTGGGGAAAGCTACTCCGACTCCTCGGCCTACGGCAGCGACCTGTCGGACAGCCACCAGGCCTGGATGGAGAACGCGCTCAGCGAGGCTGAGACGCTCGAGGAGCATCTCCTGGTCCAGCTGGGAGAGAGCAGCTGCGACGAGGGCACGAGGCAGGCCGCGTCCATCCTGATCAGCAACCTGGACGAGAGGGGCTTCAACAGCCAGAGTCCCGACGAGGTCCTTCCTGATGCCCTGAAGAAGTACAAGGACGCGGCGCTGGAGCTGCTTCACGGCTTCGACCCCGCCGGCATCGCGGTGGACGACTTCAGACAGTCGCTCGTCGTCCAGGCCAAGGCACTTGGACTCGATGGCGATGACCTGGCGGTCTTCACAAGCTTCGTCTACGACTGCCTCGAACTCCTGAAGGCGGGAAAGAAGGACGAGATCGCCCGCCGTCTGAAGGTGGACATGGAGGATGTGGACGCGCTCGAGTCCTTCCTCAAGACGCTCTCGCCCTACCCGGCATCTGCCTTCTCCTCATCGCTCGAGCGCGTCATAGTGCCCGACGTCTCGATCAAGGTCGAGGAAGGCCATCTGAGGGTGCGGGTCAATGACGATGCCCTGCCTGAACTCTCGATCGACGAGGGATACAAGGAGATGGCGGGCGAGCTTTCGAAGAGCAGCCGCAGCGACGAGAAGGAAGCATCACGCTACCTGAAGTCGCAGATGCAGGCGGCAGGCAACCTGATCCGGCAGATCGAGCTCAGGATGTCGACGCTCGAGCGTGTGGCAAGCGTCCTGGCGGTGCGCCAGAAGGCCTTCTTCCTCTTCGGCCCGGGGAACATCAAGCCGCTCACGCTCAAGGACGTGGCCGCCGAGATCGGAGTCCACGAGGCCACCGTCAGCCGCATCACGCAAGGCAAGTACGTCGACACGGACTGGGGAATCATCCCGATGAAGGCCCTATTCTCATCAGCCGTGAGGACGAGCGACGGCGAGGACAGCCTCTCGAAGGAGGCCGTCAAGGAGATGGTCAGGAAGATCATCCTGGACAATGACACGGGCAAGCCGCTTTCGGACCAGAAGATCAGCGACACCCTCAAGGCCAAGGGCATAAACTGCGCCCGGCGCACCGTCAACAAGTACCGCAAGGAGCTGGACATCGACTCCTCCTTCGAGCGGTCCAGATGAAGGCTTTTCGCCTGAAGCCACTTTTTTCCTTCCTTTCCCCCATCCGCCATGGTAGAATTTGACTACCGGAAGACAAGAGCCCGGTGATACTTGCAAAGAAGGAGGCTCTATGAATCTGACAGTCAGAGGTATCAACTATGTCCCGAGTCAGGAGACCCAGGACTTCATCGACAAGAAGCTCAAGAAGCTGGGCTTCGCTGAGGACTACCTCCACGACCTGGACATCGCGATCAAGCGTGAGAGCAAGGGAATCGGCTATCACATCGACGCGCTGCTCCACTTCAAGTGGAAGACCGAGAAGCTGGTCAGCCAGGACTGCTACGAGCTCTACGAGGGCATTGAGCTGATTGCGGACAAGATCCAGAGCGTCGCGAAGAAGGAAAAGGAAAAGGTGATGAACATCTGAGCCGGAAGGCCCAGTCGCACAGAGGGCGGCCAATGTGGCCGCCCTCCTCTTTTGGCTGTGCATCTGATGCCAAGGCGGGCACAAGTGTGCTAGACTTTTTCCATGAAGGACTTCACTGTACTCGACCTCCTGGACCTGGACCTGAAGGAGCACAACCACCTGCGCCTCAGGTGCATCGCAGGACGCAGCGGCCTGTCCAGGGTGCTCAGAAGCGCCATGATCAGCCGCCCCGGCCTTCCGCTGTCCGGCTACTTCGTCGACTTCAACAACGGCTCCATCCAGCTCTTCGGAAAGGGAGAGCAGTCCTACCTGAGGATGCTCGAGGAGAAGGGAGAGCTGTCCAGCGTGGAGAAGATCCTCTCCTCCCAGATTCCATGCTGCGTCTTCACCGATTCCAGCAGCCCATCCCAGAGCATAATAGACATGGCCGAGAGCCATGCCATGGCGATTCTGACGACCGACCTGAACTCCTCGGACTTCTCGAGACGCGCCTACAGCATCCTGGACGAGGTCTTCGCCAAGACGGAGACGATCCACGGCGTCCTCGTCGAGGTCTTCGGCATCGGCGTCCTGATCACAGGCGACGCAGGGGTCGGCAAGAGCGAGACCGCGCTCGAGCTCGTCGGACGGGGCCACCGTCTGATCTGCGACGACACCGTCAGGCTGAAGAACATCTCGGACGCCTACCTCGTCGGCTGCGGTGAGAACCCGATGTTCGCCCACCACATGGAGATCAGGGGCCTGGGCATCATCAACATAGCCAACATGTACGGTGTGGGGGCCATACGGGAGAAGAAGCAGGTCCAGCTCTCCGTCCACCTCGAGAAGTGGGACGACAGCAAGAACTACGACAGGATCGGCGACAGCCTCCAGGCACAGTTCCTCGGCGTCAAGGTCCCACGCGTCGAGATTCCTGTACGTCCCGGACGCAACGTCCCCATCCTCATCGAGACCGCCGCCCGCAACGAGAGGCTCAAAAAGCAGGGTTTCTACTCGGCACGCGACTTCGACAGGGGCGTCATGAGCTGGCTCGAGAGCGAGGCGACCCGTGAGATGTACTACAACACCGAGGTCGGGGAGGACGGAAGGTGAAGGAACGTGAGCTGACTGTGGAGAACAGGGCAGGCATCCATGCCCGCCCGGCGACGGAAATCGTGAAGACGGCCTCGCGCTTCAAGAGCGACATCTTCTTCGTCAAGGACAGCATGCGGATCAACGGCAAGTCCGTCATGGGGATCATCACGCTGGGCGCGACCTACAAGACGCGCCTGCTGTGCCAGTGCGACGGCGAGGACGAGGAGGAGCTTCTGGAAGCCATGACCCAGCTCTTCGCCAACAGGTTCACCCCCTGATGGCCCGCCGCCTCACACAGCGCCAGAGCGAGGTGCTGCGCCTCGTCGACTCATACTTCGAGAGGCACAACAGCAGCCCTACCCTCAAGGAGCTCGCATCCCAGCTCGGCATAAGCCCACAGGCCGTCAGCTGCCACATCGAGGCGCTCAGGCGCAAGGGCATGCTGACGAGCGCGGAAGGCAAGGCGCGCAGCATCTTCCTCACACGCTGGAAGGAGCATGTACCGGGAATCACGCTGATCCCCAGCTACGGCGAGACGGCCTACCTGTCAGGACAGAGGAGGTCTCTGGGAGACTTCAACGCATCCACCCTGCTGCTCGACGAGAAGGCGGAGTACTTCTGCCTCGTCATGGAGAGCGCAAACCTGATCAACATGGCGATCCGGCCAGGCGACCGGCTCGTCTTCCGCAAGGGCGAGGACCCCAGGCAGGGGGATCTCGTCATCGCCTCGCTCGAAGGCTCCCAGAGGCACGAGCTGCGCACCTGGCACCGCCATGGAGGCAAGATCATACTCCAGGCGGAGTGCGACAACATCGGCAACATAAGTTGCCAAAGCTGCGCCGTGCACGCTATCCTGCACGCTGTTGTGAGGTTCTATGGCTAGGATAAAATTCCTTATGGGAACAGAGGAAGGAGAGAAGCAGGACTTTCTTGAGAAGGAGAAGGCCATGCTCAGGAAGGAGCATCCGGACCTGGACGTCGTCCAGCTCTTCGCCTTCGAGGTCGACGCGCCCACGCTTGACGAGGCGCTCTATGCCCCTTCCCTCTTCGCATCCCATACCATGGTCATCCTCCGCCACTACGAGGAACTGCGCAAGGACAGTCCCGTCAACAAGACCATCCTGGGCTACATCAAGGCTGACGTCGACACATCCAGCCTCTACGTCCTTTCAAGCGGCTCAGGATACAGCCTACCCGCCGCCATCTCGAAGGCCCTGGGAAAGGATGGAGTCATCAACTTCTGGGAGATGTTCGAGAACAGGAAGCAGGACTGGGTGCGCGGCTTCTTCCGCAAGGAAGGCTGGTCGATCGACGGCGAGGCCATACGCTACATCCTCGACATGATCGAGAACAACACTCTCGAGATGAAGAACACGTGCGGCCAGCTGGCGGCCTTCTTCACTCTCGAGAAGAAGGCTGAGCGCACCATCACCGTCGACGACATCTCGGCCTACCTCAGCCACACGAAGAACGAGGACGGCTTCTCACTCTTCGTCCAGATCGCCAAGGCCGACCTGGCCAAGGCCCTCTCCTCTCTGAGGAAGATGCTCACCAGCGACAGCCGCTCGGCAATGGGCCTTGTGCCCATCCTCCTGAGGCAGTTCCGCCTCCTCGAAAGCTACATCAGCCTGCTGGGCTCGGGAGAGGCCTACGCCCTGGAGAACGCTACGGCCTTCTCAAGCAGTGGAGGACTGGTGAAGGGCATCAAGGGACCACGGGACAAACAGACCTTCGCCATCGCCCGCACGAAGTACACGCTGGAGGACTGCGCGCGCATCATCGCCTACCTCGATGGCATGGACACGGCCGTCAAACAGGCCTCAGGGGATGAGCTTGAGCTGACGCTCTGCCTCATGCTCCACACGATCATCGTGCACAAGGGCCAAGTCCCCAGCCTCTCCCTCTTCAACGACCTTCTGGACAACGACCCCGCAAAAATCCAGGGCTGACGACGGCAAAAGACATGAGGCTAGATACGAGGAATGGGCTCTCTACGCAGGATTCCATCGGCAAGGCCAGACCAGCTTAAACCGTATCAGCTTGTTCTCAAGCATTCCTCATTATGCGGCGCACCATTCACCATCCTGTGGAAGCATTATTCAGCAAAACCACTTTCAATCACCTTCTTTTCAATTCTGATAATAACTTCAGACTGTTTGTCAGACGGAATTTTGGACTGAAGACCTCGCAAATATCAGGATGCTCGCTGTTCTGCCAGACCACGAGTGGGATGTGGGTGGCTTCAGCACTGTAGAGGGGATCGTCCGCATTCATCCTGGGAAGCATGGTGCAGGAGACATAGGGCAGCAGGTCGGGGCGGTTGTTCCTGACACCATCAATCTGGAAACCAGAGTTGAAGTCGAAGGCCGTGATGCCCTGGTAGTAGAGGGTGGCATGGTCGTTGACCGTGTAGTTGATCGTCTCTGCAGGAGAGCAGTTCTTGTAGACGTCGACCCAGAACTTGATGCCTTCGATGGCCTCAGGACTTGTGAGGTTGGCCGTGAGGTCGTCGTTGAGGAGGCTGCCACCGGCTGAACGGACGTAGTAGTTCAAATAGCGGGTGCCAAGCAGGTCGTTCGGGCTGAGGGAGACGGCAGCACCATATACGCCATCCTTGGTCAGGGCGACTGCGGCATCGTAGAACTCGTCCCAAGTCTGGGGGACATCGAGTCCAGCAGCCTCGAGGAGGTCATCGCGGTACCACATGACCTGTGCATGGGAGTAGTACGGAATGCCATAGACCTCACCATCGACAGTCATGTCGGCAAGGGCGTTGGCGCTGAAGCGGTCGCGGCCAATCGCATCGATGACGGTATCGACCGGGCGGAGGACACCGACATTGAGCATCTCGGCGACCTCTCCAGTATTCTGGGCTGTGCTCATGTCAGGAAGGTCACCTGTCGTGAGGCCAGCGTTCCACTTTGTGGTGACTTACTCTCCACCCTGTCTCACATTGCTGTGAGCCTGAGGATGGAGCTTCTTCCCGCTCAAGACTCCTGTCGGAGCCAGTATCAACGAGCTATCCCCGCCAGCCCAGCGGTTCAGGATGTCTTTACCCTCATCCAGCAGGTTCTTACAACTGTTCTTGTCCCTGTCGTGATGTGTGCCACATGACTGGCATGTCCATTCACGGTCAGAAAGCTTCAGGTCGTGATTGACCTCATGGCACACTGAGCATCGCTTGCTCGAAGGGAAGA
>JADIMU010000035.1 GCA_017694495.1 Candidatus Aphodenecus pullistercoris | reverse complement strand
ACGAGGCGGACCGCATGTTCGACATGGGCTTCTACCCCGACATCCAGAAGATGTTCTCCATGATGGTCGGCCCGACTGAGAGGCAGACCATGCTCCTGTCGGCCACGCTTTCGATCAAGGTGCGCAACATCGCCTGGGACTACATGAACGAGCCGCTGGAGCTGGAGAGCCAGCCCGAGGAGATCACCGTCGACAGGATCACGCAGGAGCTCTTCCACGTGACCCGCGACGAGGAGTTCTCCCTCCTTTTGCAGATCATCCACAAGCACAATCCCAAGAGCACGCTCATCTTCACCAACACCAAGGACAGGGCCGTCGAAGTCTCTGAGAGGCTGCGCCTCAACGGCTACAAGAGCGCCTACCTGATGGGCGACATGAAGCAGAGCGAGAGGCTCAAGGCCCTCGACAGGCTGAAGGAGGGCCAGCTGCAGATGCTCGTCGCCACCGACGTCGCCGCCCGTGGCCTCCAGATCGACGACCTTGAGCTCGTCGTCAACTACGACCTGCCTGAGGACTATGAGAACTACGTCCACCGCATCGGACGCACGGCCCGCGCCGGAAAGTCGGGCAGGGCGATCTCCTTCGCGAGCGAGGAGTACGTCTACTCCCTCGAGGCGATCGAGGAGTACATCCACATGAAGATACCCGTATGCTGGCCTGACGAGTACGGTCTCGAGGAGGTCGAGGACAAGAGCCTCGACTACGTCAGGAAGATCCGTGCCAAGCGGAGGGCCGAGCGCCATGGCGGCGAGCGGCGTGACGGCAGGAGGGATGGCCAGAGGCGCGATGGGCGTGGTGGACGCTCCTCCCAGAGCCGTGGCAGGAAGCCTTCTGAGCCCAGGAAGGAGGCCGGAAACAGGAAGGACAAGGCTCCCAAGGCCGAGAAGCCCAAGCGCCTGAGCAGCGAAGAGTACAACAAGCTCGCCTCGATGAGCTTCGAGGAGCGCGTCAAGTTCTACAAGGGCGAGTACGACAAGGACCGCAGCGAGAAGGGAAGCCGGAAGCCTGCTGGAGCGAAGGGTGGGCAGAAGCCGAGGCAGGAAGGCCAGAGCAGGAGTGCCGCAAAGGCCCCCAGCCAGGCGAAGGGCGCCCCGGCCCCCAAGCCCAGGACGCAGGAGGCGCCCAAGGCGCCTGTGGCCAACATCGCGAGCGCTCCGAGCCATGTGAGCACTAGACCTGAGAAGAAGCGCGGCTTCTGGTCGAAGGTCGTCGGCATCTTCAAGGGCGGGGAGGAGTGATGGGCCTTCTCAGACGGTTCTTCTCATACTACCGTCCGCACATGGACCTCTTCATCCTCGACATGACGGTGGCGATCATCTCGAGCCTGCTGTCCGTCGTCTTCCCGCTGCTGACGAACTACCTTCTCGACGTTCCGGTGGCACAGGGGGATGTGGGAGGCATGCTGACGATCTTCGCCATCATGCTGGCCGTCTACCTCTTCCAGATGGTCAGCACCTACATCCGCATACGCTGGGGCCACATCCTCGGCGTCAGGATCGAGAACGAGATGAGGCAGGACCTCTTCAACCATCTCCAGGACCTCTCATTCAGCTACTTCGACCGGACGAAGACGGGCACGATCATGAGCCGCATCACGAACGACCTCTTCCAGATCGCTGAGGTGGCCCACCATGGTCCCGAGGACTTCCTGATCAGCATACTGACCATAGTCCTTGCCTACGTCTTCATGTTCCGAGTCTCTGTGCCTCTGGCGCTGATCTCGCTGATCCCGCTTCCCGTCATGCTCGTCTACGGCATCGTCTTCGGCGGCCGGATGAAGGAGCGCAACAGGGCCGTGAGGCGGACGATCGCCGACGTCAACGTCGACGCCGAGAACTCCATCCAGGGCATCAGGGAGGTGAAGTCCTTCGCACAGGAGGACTTCCAGGAGAAGAAGTTCAGCCGTTCCAACAACCTTCTCAAGAAGTCGCGTGAGCGCATGTACAAGCAGATGGCCAGCTACCAGGCAGGCATCGGCTTCATGAGGGAGCTGTACTACCTGATCACAGTCGCCGGAGGCGCCTTGCTGATCGCCCTTGGCATGGCCGACATCACGACGCTGGTGACCTTCACGCTCTACGTCTCCGTCGTCGTCTCGCCGATCGACCGCCTGATCAACTTCACGGAGCAGCTCACCCAGGGCATCGCCTCCTTCGAGCGCTTCACCGAGGTCATGGACATCGAGCCCGAGATCAGGGACGAGGAGGGTGCCCCCGACATCAAGGTGAAGGAGGGCAAGGTCGAGTTCCGGGACGTGACCTTCAGCTACGACGAGGGGGACGGCGATGTGCTCGGCCATCTCAATGTGACGATAGAGGGAGGCCAGAACGTCGCCCTGGTCGGAGAGTCAGGGGCCGGCAAGACGACGATGGTCAGCCTGCTCTCACGCTTCTATGAGCCTACCGGAGGACAGATCCTGATCGACGGACAGGACATCACGAAGGTCAGCCAGGCCTCCTTGCACAAGTCCATCGGCTTCGTCCAGCAGAACGTCTTCCTCTTCGACGCCTCGATCCGCGAGAACCTGCGCTACGGCAAGAGCGACGCCAGCGACGAGGAGCTCTGGCAGGCCCTCAAGGCCGCCAGCCTCTACGACTTCGTCGCCTCCCTCCCAGAGGGCCTGGACACCCAGGTCGGGGAGCGCGGCACACGCCTGTCCGGTGGCCAGAGGCAGCGCCTCTCCATCGCCCGCGTCTTCCTCAAGGATCCGCCGATCATCGTCTTCGACGAGGCGACGAGCAGCCTCGACACGGAGAGCGAGGCCCTCATCCAGGAGGCCTTCCGCCGCGTCGCCAAGGGCCGCACCGCCATCGTCATCGCCCACCGCCTCTCCACCATCGTGGACAGCGACCGCATCTTCGTCCTCGACCACGGCAGCATCGTGGAGGAGGGCAGCCATGCCGAGCTGCTTTCCAGGGGAGGCCTGTATACGAAACTCTATTCAATCAAGAAGGACATGATCTGATGCTCAAGTTTCTCAGAATGCTGATTGGAGCCGTCTTCTGCGTGCCGATGCTGATCGTAACCTATCCGCTGAACTGGCTGGTGCGCCTCTTCAAGCGCTGCGGTTGGACGAAGGCGGCCGACGGCCTGATGTGGACGACGCTCCGCTTCCTCGTCACCTGGATCTTCTTCTTCTTCGGCGCCCGTGTGCACATCGTCGGCAAGGAGAACATCCCGCACCAGCCGGGACGCTACTGCTACATCGGAAACCACACCTCGATGTTCGACATCGTCGCCCTCCTGTACCCCAGGAAGTTCCGCCTCTCCTTCGTCGGCAAGATCGAGATAAAGAAGCTGCCCATCATCAGCGGGTGGTTCAAGGCCCTGGACGCCGTCTATCTGGACCGCAGCAGCCCCAGACAGTCGATCAAGGCCATCATCGACGGCTCGAGGATGATAGAGAAGGGCCATGGCATGGCCATCTTCCCGGAGGGCACGCGCAGCAAGGACGGTCAGATCCACGAGTTCAAGGCCGGATCCTTCAAGATGGCCACCCGCGTGGGCGGCACCATCGTCCCCGTCGTGCTCAAGGGTACGAGGACCGTCTTCGAGGACGGCTACTCGCTCCTGCCCCGTCCCGTCTACCTGGCCTTCCTTCCTCACATCGACACTGAGGGCATGGACGAGGCCGAGCAGCATCAGCTTCCCGACCGCCTGAGGAACATGATCCAGGAGGCCTACGACAAGCTGCCGCCGATCAAGGGTCTGAGGATAAGAGAGCATGTCCCTGAGGCTTGAGGGCATCTCATTCAGCTACGAAAGCCAGAGCGGGGGCGTCGACACGGCGCCCCTCTTCTCGAATCTGGACCTTGAAGTGCCAGGTGGCGGCGCAGTCCTCGTCCTGGGCGAGGCCGGCAGCGGCAAGACGACGCTGAGCAGCATCGCCTCGGCCATCACCCCGATGTACAACCCTGGCAGCCTGGGCGGCCACATCCTCCTTGATGGTGAGCCTTTCAGTGCGGCCCATGAAGTGATGGACCGCCTCAGCCTCGTTCCCCAGGATCCGACGGACTACTTTCTGACGACGAGTCTGGAGGATGAGCTCGCCACTCCGCTCGAGTCCCTGTGCTGGACGCCTGAGGTCATGGAGGAGGCGATCTGCCAGGCCCTGGCCGACTGGGGCCTCGAGCGCTACCGGCAAAGTCAGTGCGCACTGCTGTCCGGTGGAGAGAAGAAGCGTCTGGCCCTGGCACTGGCATATATCACGAAGCCCAGGTACATCATCCTGGACGAATCCTTCGACGAGCTCGATGCCCACTGGCGCTCTGTCCTGGGAGGACGCATCGCCAGGCGTCAGAGTGCGAGTCTTGTGACGAGCTCCCGCTTCATCGAGGACTTCAAGGGCCTCTTCGACCACATCTACCTCCTCGAGGAGGGAAGGCTTGTAGAGATCGATGAGGAGAGGGCCATCCAGCTCTCGCACTTCAGCTTCACTCCACCTCACGCCAGCTCTTCAAAGGGCGCCATAAGCGTCAACGACCTCACCTTCAGCCGTGACGCCTTCCACCTGTGCGCCGAGCGCTTCCACCTGGAAGGCGGCGAGATCGTCGCCCTCACCGGAGCCAATGGCAGCGGGAAGTCGACCTTCTCACGCCTCCTGTGCGCCCTCGAGAAGCCCGACTCCGGATCGGTCCAGATCGACGGCAAGACGCAGGATGCCAGGGCCCTCCAGCGCTCCGTCGGCTACGTCTTCCAGAACCCTGACCTCCAGATCTTCCTGCCGACTGTACGCGACGAGCTGATGACCACGCTCTCCTTCCTCCGCCTGGGCAGAAATGAGAGGGAGGCGAGGCTTGAAGAGCTTGCGGACCTCTTCGGCCTGGTCCTTTCCGACTCCGCCCTCCTGATGAGCCAGGGGGCGCGCAAGAGGCTGCAATGCGCGATCTACTACAGCCTCGAGAGGCCATTCTACATCCTCGACGAGATCGAGGCGGCCTTGCCATACGCCGAGAGCGCACGCATGCTCTCGCTGCTTTCCTCCAATGGTGCAGGCATCCTCGTCATAAGCCATGACAGGGCCTTCGCCAGCGCCGTCTCCAACCGGAGCTGCCACATGGAGGAGGGGAGGCTGTATGAGGACTAGCCTCTTCAGAAAGCTCGATGTCAGGGCGAAGCTCCTCTTCGCCCTGACCACTGTCGTCTGCCTCTTCCTCATCCCCACATTGCCTCTCCTGTGGCTCGTTGCGGCCCTCATCTTCCTGCTCTCGGCTACGCAGGTCGGCTTCCGGCGCAGCGCCAGGAATGTCTGGATCATCGCGCCGATGGTCCTCATCATGGCCATCTTCACTCCATTGAACTCGCGTTGGGGAGAAGCTCTGGTGAGCATTGGAGACTTCATGCTCCTGTCCCGTGAGGCCCTCACGAACTTCCTCACGACCACAGCGCGCTTCATCGCGATCTCGCTTTCATGCTCCATCGTCATGCAGACGACGAAGGGCGACGAGCTCATGTGCGGCCTCAGGGCGATGAGGATTCCTGACGAGGCCTGCCTGACGCTGACGCTCGCCTTGCGCCTCATCCCTGACATGAGCGCCACCTTCACCCAGATCCGCGAGTGCCAGCGCCTCAGACTGCCAAACCCGGACGAGGAGGGGACGAGGAGAAGGCCCTTCCATTCGATCTTCCCCTCTCTCGTATGCACCATGGTATGCGCCATGCGCACCATCCCCAAGAGCGCCAGCGCAATAGATCTTCGTGGCTATGGCAGGGGAAGGAGGAGCCACTACAAGCGTCTTGGAACGGGCACACTGTCCCTTCTGGTCCAGCTTGTGGCCTCCATCGCCATCCCAGTGCTCGTCGTGCTTGCCGCACGGCTGTGGATCCACTTTACATGAGCACTTCTCATGGTTAAGATTGCGGGCTAAAAAAGCTCCTGTGGAGGAGGAAAAATGAAATCTGCCGCAAGTGGAACAAAGGTCGCGACCCTCGCCGTCGCCATCGCTCTGGTGACCGTCTTCACCATGGTCGTCCGCATCCCTCTGGGTACGGGCTACCTCAACCTCTGTGACGTCGCAATAGCCTTCGTCGCCTTCACTCTGGGCCCGGTCACGGCCCTCGTCGCCGGAGGTCTTGGCCCTTGCATCGCCGACCTCGCCGGAGGCTTTGGCCAGTGGGCTGTCATAAGCTTCATCGTCCATGGCCTCGAAGGCCTCCTGATGGCCCTGATCCTCCGCTTCGTTCCCCGGAAGGGATTGGCCAAGCTGCTTGCCGGAGCGCTTTGCATCCTCATCGTACCACTTGGCTACTATGTACTTTCAGGCGTATTTCTTGTAGGCTTTGAAGCGGCATTGGCCGACGTGCCCGGCAACTTCATCCAGAGCACTGTCGGCGCCGTCCTCGGCTTCGCCCTCAGCGAGGCCGTAGTCAGAGCCTTCCCGCCAGTCAGACACTTCGGCTGGTGACCCATTTTCAGGATTGGAGACCAATGAGCAAGAGACATGACACAATCGTCGTCCTCGACTTCGGGGCGCAGTACAGCCAGCTGATCGCACGCCGCGTCAGGGAACTGGGAGTCTATTCGCAGATCCTTCCTTTCAACAGCACGCCTGAGGACATTCTGGCTTCTGGCGATGTGAAGGGCATCATCTTCTCCGGAGGCCCGGCCTCCGTGCCTGCCGCCGGCAGCCCCAGACCGGACCAGAGGCTCTTTGACATGGGCCTGCCCATCTTCGGCATCTGCTATGGCCTCCAGGTCATGAGCCAGCTGCTGGGAGGACTTGTCGAGTGCCCCGAGCACAAGGAATACGGAATCGCAAACATCGACGTGCTGAAGGCCGACAGCCCCATCTTCAAGGGCGTCTCCGCCCACAGTCAGGTCTGGATGAGCCATGGCGACAGGGTCGCCAGGCTTCCTGAAGGCTTCGTCCAGACGGCCAGCACCCCTTCCTGCCCCTATACCGCAGTCGAGGACAGGAAGAGGAAGTTCTTCGGCGTCCAGTTCCACCCGGAAGTCGTCCACTCCCTCGAGGGACAGAAGATGCTCTCCAACTTCGTCCTGGACGTCTGCCAGGCCCAGGCCGACTGGAACATGGGCTCCTTCATCAACGAGGCCGTCGAGTCGATCAGGGCGGAAGTGGGGGACAGGCAGGTCCTTTGCGGCCTTTCAGGTGGAGTCGACTCCTCCGTCGCCGCAGTCCTGATCCACAAGGCCATCGGCGACCAGCTCGTGTGCGTCTTCGTCAACAACGGCATGCTGCGCAAGGGTGAGGCCGAGAGCGTGCTCTCCCTCTTCGGCGAGCACTTCAACATGAGGCTCCAGTACGCCGACGCCGAGGAGGCCTTCCTGTCTGCCCTGAAGGGCAAGACGGACCCCGAGGACAAGAGGAAGACGATTGGAAAGCTCTTCATCGACACCTTCTACAACGAGGCCAGGAAGTGCGGTGACATCTCATACCTGGCGCAGGGAACCCTCTACCCGGACATCGTCGAGAGCCGAAGCCCCTTCGGAGGCCCCACCTCGACGATCAAGTCGCACCACAATGTCGGAGGCCTTCCTGAGGATCTGAAGTGGAAGCTGCTCGAGCCCCTCAAGGAGCTGTTCAAGGACGAGGTCCGAGAGCTTGGCCGTCAGCTTGGCCTTCCCGAGGAGCTTGTCGACCGCCATCCATTCCCCGGACCCGGCCTGGGCGTCAGGTGCATCGGAGAGGTCACGAAGGAGCGTCTTGATGCGCTGCGTGAGATCGATGCCATCTTCATCGACGAGATCCGCAAGGCGGGCCTCTACGGCGAGATCTGGCAGGCTCTGGCCGACCTGCTTCCCGTCAAGAGCGTCGGTGTCCAGGGTGACGAGAGGACATACAGGGAAGTGTGCACCCTGCGTGCCGTCACCAGCCAGGATGCCATGACGGCCGACTGGTACCGCATGCCCTACGATGTGCTCCAGCGGGCCTCCAGCCGCATATGCAACGAGGTCAGCGCGGTCAACAGGGTGCTCTACGACATCAGCTCGAAACCCCCTGCGACGATCGAGTGGGAATGACAACATTTTATCGCTGATATGGAAATCGTTGTAATACAATGACTTGTATTATGACGATTTTCTGTTTTATGTCAGTTATCGCCATTGTTTGAGGTTTTTCCTGCCAGATTCCTGCCACTCTAAAATCATTAAACCTGGTGTACGTATTATCTGTATATCTCCCAATGCATATCAACTATCTGAATGGCAATGATTTGCAGTGATGGATAGATTGTGCCATGAATGCCCCGGGAGTGCGCACCGTGGATAAGATTTGATTGGAGCATTCCTGCCATTTTGATGGTGAATGTAGGGAGATTCTGGATATCCTTGAACGTGAACGTTTGATAGTGGAATTCTGATTTATTGGACTTGTTGATAAGCTGTTGAAAACTATCCGCCATTTTTTTTGAAATCTACTTAATTCATTTGTATTTAATAATTTCTCTGAGTTACAGATGGTGTTGCATTCTACTTGGACCACGATTATGTTTGAGATAGCCAAAGTAAAGGAGGCATGCGGTGGGATCAGCTGGTGGAATTCCTTTGTGACATGTCTTGGTGCACGCTGAAATCAAATTTTGAGGAGGCCAGAATGGCGACATTTTATGATAGAACGGGCAAGCCGATTGCCTACACAGAGGACAACGAGACGATATATCTGTTCTCAGGTGAACCTGTTGCTTATCTCTATGGAGATGCTGTCTATAGCTTCATTGGAAGGCAACTTGGCTGGTGCGAAGATGGATGGATTAGAGACTTGAAAGGGGCATGTGTGTTCTTTTCGGAGAATTCTAAAGGGGGTGGCCCAATGCGACCGATAAAAAAGTTTACTCCAGTCAAAGCAGCAAAGTTCACTAAACCTTTTAAGGGTGCGAGGTTCGTCAAACAAGTAAAACCAATCAAGCTCTTAAGTTGGTCAGTTTTGTCAGGTGAGCAATTCTTTCCACAGCGTCTGATTCCCGCTATCGACTTTATCAGATTGCTGTCGTAATAGGGCCTTATGCGGCTGAGGTACTTCTCACTCTTGAGCAGGCTCAAGTGTGCTATGAATTTTGAAGTTTATCCAGAAGTCAGATGCAAACTTCAAAATTTTCTGAGTTTATCCTGAAAATTTATCTAAACTTCAAAAAAACGTGGAACCCTGAAGTCATGATGACCGGACTGCGTTTCCACAATCCGGTCTGGGATCAGATCCAGGATGGGATCTGACCGGCATGTATGATTTCAACAGTGTTGTCGACTTCCTCCATCACACCATGCATCCTTGCTCTTCTGTTTGGAACACTGGCTCTCCTGTGGATGTGGTTGCCACTCACCAGGGCATCCGGGTTGTCGGCAGGGGAGAATGTGCCTCCCAGGTCGTCATGGCTCACATTGCCCTTGAAGATGCTTCCAACCGCTTCCGGCATGCAGAACATGACTGCACCACCTTCGTTGGTCCAGGATGCATTGTGGCTGTAGATGGTTCCATCTCCAGAGTCACAGTCCCAGGCCTGACCATCCTGGTTGAGCCTTGTATCGATGGCCAGATTGTCAGTAAAGAGGGCTGTCTTGCACTTCCAGGGCCAGATTGCGGCTGCGACCTTGCCCATTCGTTTTCCCGGGTGCTGGTAGATGCGGTCGTTCATCTCACCTGCAACGCTCTCACTCTGACAATGCTCGACAACAGGTCTGAGAGAGTACATGACAGTGATGGCATCTCCACCGATATGGGAGCAGAAGACATTCCTGACCACAATTTCCTCATGGCCCCATTGGGGGTAGAGTTCGTCGGCAAGTCTTGCTCTTGCAAAGTGTGCATGTGCATAGGTGTAGCCTATGCTCACTCCCCAGCGGGAGATGTTGTAGAGTGTGCACGATTCCACAAGTACGTTCTTGAACCGGGAGGGGCCTGTGGCCTTCTCGTTTTCCGGAAGCAGTGCACACATGATGATGCCACCATTGGCCATGTGTTTGTCGTAGACGTTGCCGTCAACCTCGTCAATGACCAGGTCGTGGAGTGATATGTCATGGACTGTACCTCTGTCGCGTGCGATGACAGCGATGCCAGTGCGGTCCATCTTTCCAGAGTCACTGTATCCCTCGCCGATGATGCCTGCATCACTGTTGCGGACTTCCACCCCGGAGACTTCGATTCCGTTGCAATCGAAGAGAAGGAGAGAAGTCGAGACGTAGCCTTGCCACACATGGTGGGGGTTGTCGAGCAGACAGCCATAATCCTGCCACCATATGCCCTGTCCCATGGCATCCACAACAGGACGTGGCCCCTCTCCGTATGTTGATATCCTCAGCCCGTCAACAGATCTCAGATGCAAGGCTTCGTGTGTGAAGACGGAGCCGCATTCAAGCAACAGCTCATCGCCGTTGGAGAAGGGCAGTCCTGCCGCCGCCCACAGAGTCCTCAGTGCACTCTCCGGACTCTTTCCGTCATTCCTGTCATCCCCGTGGATGCTGCTGACATGCCATCTCATCGATGAGTCCCTCCCATTCCTCTTCTCTCATGCGCTTGAGCACGACATCAGCGACTTCCTCGAAGTCGAAGGAATCGCCCTCATAGCGGGTGAAGAGGTCACTGTTTGACTTGTACCAGTCTTCCATCTGTGCTCTGGATATCGGGGTGAAGCTGTGCTTGATCCCGGCATCCTCGTTCGCATAGCGAAGGCGCAGCATGTTCAGGCTGTGTATCAGCCAGCCGGTCTCGCTGAGCATTGCCCCATACTCTCCTTCTTTCTCCGGCCTGGAGGAAAGAAGGTCCGCAAGCGAGGGGCTTGGCAGCATGCCGAGGCGGAAGGCCACGGCCAATGTGGCCTCCACACGCTTTTCTGACAGGTCCATCCTCATTTGACAGCTCCTGTGATGCCGTTTGCGAAGCTCTTCTGCAGGCAGAGGAAGATGATTGCTGTCGGCAATGTACATATAAGGACACCAAGCATCAGCATGCCGTAGTCGACAACATAACCACTCTTCAGGTTGGCAACCAGCATAGGCATTGTTATCGAATCGTTCGACTGAAGAACGATACGGGGCCACATGTAGTTGTTCCAGGCGTTCATGAACGTGACTGTCATGGCGGCTCCATAGGTCGACTTCATGACAGGGATGAACATCTGGAAGAAGATGCGTATCTCGCTGAGTCCTTCCAGACGGGCCGCTTCTATGATGTCGTGTGGGAAGCTTCTTGCTGACTGTCTGAAGAGCATGATCATGAACGGTGTCGATATCGCGGGAAGGACCAGAGCTATCCAGCTGTTGATCATGTTCCATCCCGAGAACATTCTGAAGAGGGGAACCATCAGTGCGACGAATGGAATCATCATCGCAAGAAGAAGGATGCTCATCAGCTTGTCCTTTCTCCTGTCATGGTAGATCTCGAAGCCGTAGCCTGCTATCGAGCAGATCAGCAGCGTCAGCAATGTGATCACTGTCGAGTTGCGCAGTGAGTTCCACATGGCGACTCCCAGGTTCTGATTCGATATCAGACTCTTGAAATTCTCAACCAGATGGGTGCCTGGAATCAGACGGCCACTGGTCACGTCCATGCTTGTGTTGGTTGCTCCCACAGCCATGTAGTACAGCGGGAAGACCGACAGGAAGCTTGCAATTACAAGTATTATGTAGGCCGGAGCCATTGATCTTGCGCGTCTAGTCACGTTTGTCTCCTATCTTCATCTGGATCGCCGAGAGGATTGCGACGGATACGAGGATGAACACCGACATTGCAGCAGAGTAGTTGAAGTTCGGTGTCATGACGAAGCTTGTCTCGAAGATGTAGTGTGCGATTGTCATGGTTGCCTTGCCTGGACCTCCTGATGTGAGGTTCATCGACTCGTCGAAGAGCTGCAGTGTTCCTGCAGTCGACATGATGGCTGTAAGCAGGATTGTCGGCTTGAGCAGAGGAACCGTGATCTTGAAGAACTGCTGGACGGGGGAGGCCCCATCGATTGTTGCCGCCTCGTAGACTGAGGATTCGATGTTCTGCAGGCCTGCAAGGTAGAAGACCATGTTGTACCCGGTCCATCTCCAGATCAGTGCGATGACGATGACGATACGTGCGGGCCAGGCCTGTTCCAGCCAGCGTACCGGTTCAAGTCCGAGTCCTGTCAGCAGTACATTGATGAATCCGTTTGTTGAGAAGAGGGACTGGAAGATCATGGAGTAGGAGACCAGAGAGGTTGCGCATGGCAGGAAGATCATCGTGCGGAAGATGGCCTTTCCTTTCAGCCTGGGATTGTTGAGAAGAACTGCGAGCACCAGGGCAAGGATCAGCATGATCGGCACCTGGACAATGAAATAGAAGATTGTATTGAAGAGGCACTGGCGGAAGGTCTGGTCCTGCAAGAGCCTGGTGAAGTTCGTCAGTGCGTAGTGGGCTTGAGCTCCACGCCCTGCCTTCAGCGACAGCAGGATGGCCTGTACCATCGGGTAGAAGCTGAAGATGAGGATGAGGAGGGTTGCTGGAAGCAGGAAGGCCCAGCCAGTGAGGCTCAGCTTCCTTTCCAGTGTCAGTTTTCCTTTCCTTGACATGGCATCTCCTGTAACAAAAGGACCGGAGCGATATGGTTCCTCCGGTCCTGAAGTGTTTTCGACAGACAGGAGGGAATGCCCTCCTGTTTGATGGATGCTTAGAGGCCGATGTTGAACCTTGCGGTGTCTTCAGCTGCCTGCATCTCGCTTCTGATGTCAGCACCGTTCTGGACGATGTTGGTCAGTGCGACATTGAGGGCATCCCTGATCTCGTTGTACCAGTTGCCATAGTCGATGGCAGGAACGTTGCCTGCAAATTCAACGATGTCAGCATAGACGCTCTGTCCACCGTAGAACTCGACCTGTGATCCATAGAGCTCGGAGTCGGCTGCCGGCAGGTAGCTGGCTATGACGGAGTTCTCTGCAAGCACCTGGTCATAGAGCTCTGTAGAGGATGCGAAGGTTGAGCGGAGGAAGTCGATGGCAAGTTCTGTGTTGGCATTGCCGGAGACGACCCAGCTTGAGCCTCCAATGTTGGCGTAGTTTGTTGCTCCTTCAACATCGCCAAGGCGCGGGATGTTGACAATTCTCCACAGACCGCTCTGGTCTGCTGCTGCCTCGATGGATGCCAGGATCCAGCAACCCTGGATGACACCGCCGGTGACACCGTTGTTCATGGATGCGATGTACTCGTTCCAGTCTGTGTAGTCGACAAGAATACCCTCATCGTACATTGTCTTGTAGATCTCGAATGCCTTGTAGAGGACTTCGTTGTCGGCAATGTTCAGCTCGCCATTGACAACAGGTGAGCCGGAGCCTGCGCTCTGGAGGATCTCGATGATGATCTCACTTCCACCGCTGATTGTGATCATCGGATGTTTGGTCTTCTCCTTGACGACACGGGCCTGCTCGATGAACTGGTCCCAGGTGATGTCCATGAAGTCCTCAACAGTGAATCCAGCTTCTTCTACGATATCCTTCCTGATTGCGAAGATGGTCGTGGAGTTGTCGAATGGGACACCATACTGGTTGCCATTGACGTTGGAGTCGGCTGTCTTTCCTGCTGTGAACTGGCTGAAGTCGATTCCACTGTCATTCAGGCTTGTGAAGACTTCCGGGTACCTGTTTGCATAGGTGTGGAACTGGTAGTCCTGCATCAGGAAGATGTCGGGGAGGGTTGAGAGGTTGCCGGCTTCTGCTGCGGTGATCAGCATGGTCTGGATGTCGTTGTAGACATACTCGACGATGTTGAGAGAGAAGTCGGGATGGTCCTGCTGGTAGAGTGCTTCTGCTGCACGCAGTGCTGCAATGTTGAAGTTGGGATCCCATGCCCAGACTGTAAGAGTGTTCGAATCCTGGCTGGAAGCGCTCTGGCTCTCGCTTGCGCCACCGGCGAATACTGTCGCCACGACTGTAAGAGCGACAAGTACAGAGATGAGAAGTTTCTTCATCTGTTGTCTCCTTTCGTTTTTGTAGTAATTCTAGAATGAGTCCCAATTCCTGACCATGTGTTGTGTGATATTGCTCGTTTTGTTATTGATATTGCTGTATTCGTTCATTGGATGAAACGAATTTGATGATTATGGAGAAAGAAAATATTGTGCCTGCAACCAGACCACAGGCTTGTCATCATCATTCATCCTGTACAATGGCCTGTCAAAGGGCTGGGGGAAAAAGGGCATCAAGACAAGACCTTCAGGCTGGCAAATGGCCCGAAGGTGTACTTTGCATTTGGAGGCCCTCCAGCTGTTCATATGAAACTACTTGAATTTGTGGCAGCGGACCTCTTGATATTGAACACAATAGGCTGCACTCTTGGAATAAGTGTATTCTGAAAAAAGAGGGATTTGATGACAACAGAACGACTCTGGGCATCTTCCAACAGACAGCCAGCCCCTGGCAGGACGATGGATGAAAAGGATGCCGCAGGTCTCTTCGGCTTTGAACACTTCGACGAGGAGATTGACGTGAAGGCCGTCATCGACAACTTGAGGGTGGATGTCGTGAAAGCGGACAAGAATCTCTGACATGCTCTCTGGCTGAGATCACTGCGCTCTTGCAGCGCAATTGTGTCTGATAGCCTCCAAGTGCAATGATCGACGTGGAAAAATCTTCGGCAACATGTGAGTGTTACGTGATTGAAGCTCCCTGGCCCAAAGATTCGCATGATGCTCTGATGGAAGAAGGTCAATCTGAGATGGAGGCATCGGGCAGATGCAAGTGATCCCTGGCATCATGGATGCATCGTCAGGGGGCTATTCCGCTGGGAACTGGTAATTTCGTCTTTTCCCAGCGATTTATCCATGCATCGACTGGTACTTCATCTACAGGTCTGATATGCGGATGAGTGTTCTGGACAACTTATTGTATAATATTAAGTTGAGCTGTTTGTTTTAAGACTTGGCGAATTTGTTGGCCAATTGTTTCTTAAGTGCTATTCCGCTGTGAATTACATTTTTCAGTTGTTTCCAGCGATTTAGTGTAGTAAGCTAAGGTCATGGTAGGACGCAGGAAAGAAGTCGAAGAGCTTGAGGACTTGTACTCGAGTGGAAAAGCCGAATTTGTAGCAGTATATGGTAGGAGAAGGGTGGGTAAGACGTATCTTGTCGACCAGGTATTCGAAGGCAGGATCACATTCCGACACACTGGTCTTTCTCCAATTGAAGGCAAGGAGGCTGGGGATGGCTTGCTGAAAGCCCAGTTGCGCTCTTTCTATGAGTCGATGGTGAGACAAGGCTTTGCCATTGATCATTGTCCTGTCGACTGGCAGGAAGCTTTCTTCATGCTCTCCATGGCCTTGCAAGACATCGATGACGGCTCCAGACAACTTGTCTTTCTTGATGAGTTGCCATGGATGGATACACCACGCTCCTTCTTCATGACAGCGCTGGAGGGTTTTTGGAATGGATGGGCTTGCCATAGACCTGGCTTCATGTTGATCGTATGTGGGAGTGCCAATTCATGGATTCTGGACAAGCTGGTGAACAATCATGGTGGCCTTTATGGCAGGTTGACGTATCAGATCAGGCTTTCTCCATTCTCCTTGGGGGAGTGCGAGGAATACTTCGAGTCCAACAATTTTTACATGAGCCGTTATGATATGGTCCAAAGCTATATGATTGTTGGTGGCATTCCATATTATATGGGGTACATGAAGCGGCAGAACAGTCTTGCGCAGAATGTCGATGAGATGTTCTTTTCAAATGATGCACGGCTACGGGATGAGTTCAGCAGACTGTTCGCTTCCATCTTTGACAGTCCTGAGCGCGCAAAGGACGTCGTTGTTTTTCTGAGCAGAAGGAGTGCTGGATACACACGGTCAGAAATCTCAGAACATCTTGGAATCAGTAATGGCAGTACCTTGTCCTCAGTGCTGAATGCATTGATTGCAAGTGATTTCGTCATCGCGTATGTACCATTTGGACTGTCGAAGAGGCAGGTCCACTACAAGCTCATCGATCCATTCTGTCTCTTCTATCTGAAATTTGTGGAAGGACATGATTCGCTGGCAGATGATTTCTGGTTGCAGAACTTGTCTTCACAGGCATTGGTCTCGTGGCGTGGCCTGGCTTTCGAGAATGTCTGCTTCAACCATGTGCCACAGATCAAGAAGGCCTTGGGGATCAGTGGGGTCCGGACATCACAATCGGCCTGGTCAAAACGGGATGGGGATACCGAGGGAACCCAGATAGACCTTCTGATCAGCAGGATGGACAATGTCGTCAACATGTGTGAGATCAAATTCTACAATGATTTGTTCACTGTAGATGGAAGCTACTACAGGACATTGATGCATAGACAGAACCTTCTGGCTCCTCATCTCAAGCGAGGTGCGGGAATCCACAATACCCTGATTACGACTTACGGCCTGGTGAAGAACGCTTACAGCGGAATATTCTCCAACGTCGTGACGATGGATGACCTGTTCTCGAATTGACCTGCACCACTCAAGGAATGCATTCAGCAAGCATGTGACAGGCTTGGATCAAGGTGATGGTGAGGAATTGGTCCTAGGCCTTCTGCGTGTGACAAAGGAGGTCTTTTTGCTGTCCTTAGCGAAGCTTGGTGGCTGTCTGCTTCAGGCTCTTCTGGTCGTTTTTGTTGAATTGCGGTCAGCTTTGGACTGTCGTCAGGGTCTTCTTCTCTGGTGTCTTCGACCATCAGTTTGTACAGCTGTCTCACTTTGTCTTTTGAGCGCCTCATCATTTTGCGAGCTCCATTCCCGATGCTATAATGAAACTACACAGAGGAGGAGCATATGAACTAAGATGTCCGTAGATGGTGAGACGATGCTATTCTGACAGCGACGGTTGTCAGAAGCGGATCTACGGCAAGCCTTTTTGAGATGGGGCATCCTCTGGATAGCTACCTCTTATAAGAATAACGTCGGGATCTGTTCATCGATTACTTAATCCAGGGAGGCGGTCAGCGGCTTTGGCCGTTGACCGAACCCCAATAATAAAATGAGAAGAGCTCTCTTGCTGGCTACTTCAAGAACGGTGAATGTAATCGTCTGGTTAACCATCAAAACTCTATTTTCAGGAGGTTTCCTATGGCAATGGACGTCGAAAATGGAATCAGACGCATTCACGGTCTGGATCTGTCCAAGAGGACCTTCAAGTGCTGTGTGCTCACGGCAGACAGGAACTTCGAGGACAGGACTGTCATCCCCGGAAGTATGGATCCGGAAGGAAGGATGAAGTTTGCATCCACACTCTGTAAGACCGACCTGGTCGTCATGGAGGGAGGGACTTCCTCCTACAATTTCGCCAGGGAGCTCATCGAGCATACCGATGCCGAGGTCGTGGTGCTCAATCCGTCAAAGCTGCACATCATCTTCCAGTCACAGTGCAAGACCGACAAGCAGGACTGCGTAAAGCTCGCCCGTTATGTCAGGGATACAAACCGTGACAACTGGGCCACACTGAAGGTTCCCACCAAGGAAGAGACGGAGCTGAGGTCGGTGATCAACCAGTATGATGGAGCAGTCAAGGACCGCACCAAGGCGATCAACAGACTGCACGCGGTCTTCAACCAGAATGGCTTCCCTCTTCTCAAGAAGGCGGATCTTGCCAGCAATGAGGGCAGGCTTGCCAACATCACGGAACTGCTGGATGGCTATGCCTATGAGGTTGCAATCGTCCTGGAACGCGAGATCTCCAACTGCGAAGTGAACATCGGGAACTACATGGCCATGATCAGGGAGATCGTGCAGAAGCGCCCGAAGGAGCTCCTGATCTGGATGTCCATTCCAGGCATCGGACTCATGACTGCCGCATCCCTGATTGCCTATGTCGGTGATGGAGAGCGCTTCTCCAAGCCTGCCGAGCTGAGGAACTACATCGGCCTTGTCCCGAGGATCGACCAGTCCGGAGACCGCAACATCGTCGGCAAGGTCTCGGCCTATGGCTGCAAGCCAGTCAGGAAGAACATCATCCAGGGTGCTCTCAGCGTCAAGAATGTCGGCGCCAAGTGCTCGATCAGGGATTGCTACTTCAGGCTGCAGGGCAGGGGCAAGATGAGCCAGCTGATCGGAGTTGGGGTCGCAAACAAGATGTTGACGATTGGCCACACGCTTCTCAAGAGCGGACAGCTGTACAAGGACTTTGGCAATTACAACATGCTGAAGAGGAAGCTGAGGGAAGCAGAACTGGGCGCCGTCGACATGAGCATGTTTCCAGAGCTGACGCAGACGGCATCCTAAACCAAGTAACGCGGGTTCAGGATAGCCTCTTGCCAGCTTTTTGAAAAGCCCTGTTCGGCAGGGCTGGATTGGTGTGCCCTGCCGGTTCGACTGGAATTTTGCCCTCCACATGCGACTTTCAACTTTTTCAATTTCCCTGTTGACAGCTCCGGACAAATAAAA
>JADIMU010000034.1 GCA_017694495.1 Candidatus Aphodenecus pullistercoris | reverse complement strand
TTTATAAAGTTAGCCGCCAGAAAACCGACAAGGCTTGTCCTGCCGGATGAAGGCGGCAATGATCATCTGATCTTATAATCGGCAAATACATGTCCACAGGATTGGCAGACATATGCCTCCGCCTTGTTTTCAAGAGCAAGAGTGCAAGATCCATCATTCCTGTCAGGTTTGAACATGACATTTGTGCTGAAGGGCATGCTGCTTGAAGATATGACAGCTCCTTTGACCATATCCCTGCCACATGCCGGGCATTTCATCATTCGGTACCTCCGATGTTCGACTTCTGGTTTCCGATGTACTTTTCAACACTGTCTTCTGTAATGGCACCGACGCTTCCGTAGCAGCAGCCACGGGGCCATAGCCCAGATCCCCAGAACCTGCGTTCCTCAAGCTTCGGAAAAGCCGTGAAGATGTGGACAGCTGAAATGGACTTCAGCGTACGTGCTGTTGAAGAGGGCGCATCATCAGGAGAGGCCTCGAGAAGAAGATGGACGTGGTCAGGCATGACCTCCATGGCTTTCAGCGTCCAGCCGTACTCTGTGCAGGTCTGTGCCAGCATCGTCTTCGTCTCCACCTCGACAGCACCTGTGAGTATGGGGTGCCTGTACCTGGTGCACCAGACGATGTGGTACTGGAGCGAATGGGCCTGTCTGTGACAGTTTCTCGTATTGCCTTATATTGTAACAGCATGGTATGATTTCCACATGAGAAGGTCAGTAACTGTCTTCCCCGATCTTGCAGCCAAGGAAGTCTCCGCAATAGTGGAGACGAGGAAGCAGTATGCGAAGGCCTTCAACATGTCAGTGGACTGTCTTGTCACCAACAACAGCACGTCCAAGAGGTTCCTCCACAAGGTCCAGTACGAGAGGATCAAGGAGGAGTGTCCGACTCTTCCCACAGGACTCATACAGTGTGCCCGTGATGTGGCGGTGGAAGCGGTGAAGGCCTGGAATGTGAAGAGGACGAAGCTGAAGCGGAAGCATCCCAAGAAGGCCGAGAGGATGAGAAGGCCCTCGATGAAGGAGAAGTGCACGATGCGCTATGATGTGCGCACAGTCACGCTGCGCGGCTCTCAGCTGAACTTCAGCACCTGTGACAGGAGGGTGAAGGCAATCATATCGATTCCTGGGTTCTTCACTGAGCGCTATCCTGATTCGGAAGGCTGGAAGCTTAAGGGGGCGAACATGGGAATCGACAGGAAAGGAAGGGTTTTCGTCAATCTCATCTACGAGTGCCCTGATTACGATACAGTCGAGAACGATGGGAGGATAGTGGGGCTGGACAGGGGTGTCTACAACATTGTCACAACCTCTGATGGAACCCACTATGGAGCAGAGGATGCAAGGCGGGTGAAGAGGAAATACAACCACGTGCGTTCTGAGCTGCAGGAGAAAGGCACCCGCAGTGCGAAGAGGAGACTCGTCTCCATCTCCGGCTGTGAGAAGAGGTTTGTCCATGACCGGAACCACTGCATTTCCAAGAAGCTAGCCAACATTGATGAGGATGTTTCCGTATATGTCCTTGAGGACCTGTCATCCATGAACATGCTGAGGCTCAGGGGAAAGAGCAGCAAGACCATGAGGAAGTGGCTCTCAAACTGGTCATACTCCGACCTTGAGTTCAAGCTTGCCTACAAATGCAAGAGGAACGGCATAAGGGTGGAATTCGTCGATGCAAGATACACCAGCCAGAAGTGCTCGGTATGCAAGACGATCGATAAGACTTCAAGAAAGGGGAACAGGTATGTCTGCAGAAAGTGTGGCAACACTATGCACGCAGACGTAAATGCCGCCATCAACATCCGCGACAATTACATCACCCGGGTCCAGCAATCCGGGCAGGCTGCAGTCAATCAGCCGTATGGATGGGGTGCCACAGGTAAACCGGAGACGGAGCCTGTGGGCAAAACGCTCACGTCCAAGCCTTCAGGCTTGTCCTGAAGGTCGTTGACATCCTTAATCAGGCCGAGGACCTCTTTCAAGATCCGCAGGAGCACCAGAGCAAGCTCCAATACTACTTTCATTCTGGTCTTTCACCTCCTTTCCTATGGCGGATTTGGAAGATTGCTCTTCATCCATAGGTCAAGAGGCCACCGTCTCTCATCTGCTGACGACATCAACAATCAAATTGGCATCAAGCTGATTATGGAAAGGCGATGATGCTGCTTGAGGCAGAGGACCTGATCCGCACGAGATGACCCCTGTGATTGCATTCCTTATGCTGGCAAGGATAGAATCCATTCCAGTCTGGAGGTTGCCATGAAGAGTGCGCTTGTGCTTGGAGCCGGCTCAAGGGGCCGCGCCTATGCCGACTACAGTCTGTCCCATCCTGACGAGCTCAGGATCGTCGCCGTCGCAGAGCCTGACGAGTCGAGGCGTGAGGCCTTCAGGAAGCGCTATGGCCTGGAAGCCGGCAACTGCTTCTGCGACTGGAGGGAGGCCCTTGCAAAGGGACGCATCGCAGACTGCGTCTTCATATGCACGCTCGACGACATGCATAGAGAACCTGCGCTGAAAGCGATGGAGCTTGGCTACGAGATCCTCCTCGAGAAGCCCATGGCGAACCGCAAGGACGATTGCATCGCGATCGCCGAGGCGGCCGAGCGGTCCGGTGTACACATGGCTGTGTGCCATGTGCTGCGCTACACGCCCTTCTTCCGCACGATAAGACGGGCGATCGCGGATGGCATGCTTGGAGAGGTCGCGGTGATCAACCTGACGGAGAACGTCGCCTACTGGCACATGGCACACTCCTTCGTCAGGGGAAACTGGTCGAACAGCGACGAGACGAGTCCCATGATTCTCCAGAAGTCGTGCCATGACATGGACATCATGTTATACCTCCTCTCGAGCCACTGCCTGAGCCTTTCGTCATACGGCTCCTTGCGGCAATTCACCAAGGAGAATGCTCCATCCGGTGCTGCTGAACGCTGTCTCGACTGTCATCTTGCAAAGACCTGTCCCTACGATGCCGCGAAGCTCTATCTTGGAAAGAACACCGACTGGCCTGTCGACGTCATAAGCACGGACCACAGCCTCGAGGCGCGCAGTGAGGCCTTGCGCACCGGACGCTACGGCCGCTGCGTCTACAGCTGTGACAACAATGTCGTGGACCGCCAGGTGGTGGCCCTCTCCTTCGAGGGAGGTACCGTAGGCTGCTTCACGATGACTGGCTTCACCACAGACCATACGAGGGAGATCAAGATCATGGGGACGAAGGCCCAGCTCGTCGGCCGCATGGACAGCGGCCTGATCGAGTACAGCGACTTTCTGAGCGGAAAGACCAGAGTCCTTCCGCTGGTCGACCTCAAGGCCGACACTTTCGGCCACGGCGGCGGCGACGAGCTGATCGTCCGCGAATTCCTGAAAGGGGAAGGGGAACTGTCCCGTCCCTCGGTCAGCCTGGAAAGCCACCTCATGTGCTTCGCCGCAGAGGAGAGCAGGCTTTCTGGAGGAAGGCCGGTGGCAATCGCTCAATGCAGGTGACGATCACGCATCGCTATCCAGCACAGCACCAGGAAGACGTGAGACCGATGTGAAGGATGACGACTCCGTGAAGCCGAGCCTTTCGTAGATGGCCTTCGCCCTGGCGCTCGAGTGCCAGAGGCAGACGTAGTCGAGGGCAAGTGTGCTGAAGCCGTAGTCGAGCACGGCAGAGAGCGTCGAAGTCGCATACAAGCGTCCCTCATATTCAGGAAGAGTGCACACTCCCACGACCATGGCCGACCGGTTCGCGATTCCCGACAGTCCTGCGCTGCTCACGGCCTGGCCGTCGATGAAGGTCGCATAGTAGAGGCCGTCATCGCGCTCGGCAAGTTCCTTCGCCTCCTCCACAAGCTCGCCCCTGTCCGTCTTCCTCCTGTGGCTGAAAGCCTCGATCCTTTCGTAGAGCTCAAGCATCTGGAGGAAGTCGTCGGGAGTGGAAAGGCGTCTGAGCACGCTCTCTTCCCTCCTGTCGCACTTTCTTGTCACTGGAGAGAAGTGGGCCTTATCGAGAGAGAGCATGCGGCGGCGCAATACTGACCAGGACGACTCGTCTTTGAAGTATGGAAGGAAGGCGTCCATCGTGGAGGCTGGGCCCATGATTGTGCTCCACTTCTCACGCGCAAGGAAGTTGAGGGCCTCGCAAAGATCGTAGGGGCCATATGCGTAAAGGCAGAGTCCGTCATTCCTGTAGTTGAGGGCGATGAGACCCTCACCAATCCTGTAGACGGCGACATCTCCTGTGCCGAAGAGGGCGAGGTCGTTTATGAAGAAGAGGTTCGCGACCTTGTCGGCGTTGAGGATCTCGGTGAGTCCGTCAATGGAGTCAAGCTTCTCGATCATGGCCCAGACTAGCACAGGGTGAGCTGAAGGGCTAGACTTGTGGCATGACGATATACGACATCGCGGCGAAAGCCGGCGTCAGCGCGAGTACGGTCAGCAGGGTGATAAACGGACGCAGTGGAATCGGCAAGGCGACCCGGGAGAGGGTCGAGGCCATCCTCAAGGAGACTGGCTTCGTCATCGACGAGGGCGCCCGGAGCCTTGTGAGCCAGAAGAGCCACATGGTGGGTATCCTCGTGAGCGACATCCGCAACCAGCACCACATCGAGGGCGCCTACATGATCCTCCGCCGTCTCCAGGAGGAGGGCTACGTCTGTCTGCTGCTGAACGCAGGTGAGAGCCCTGATGAGAAGGCCGAGTGCATACGCATCCTGGCTCGGCGCAAGATCGACGCCTTGGTCCTCGTAGGCTCCGCCTTCGAGTGTCCTGAAGTCGAGGCGGCAATAGTCGCCCACATGTCGTCGATACCCGTCGTCTTTCAGAATGGAAGCTTCACTCTTGCAAACGTCCACTCGGCCCTCGCCGCCGAGGACAGGGGGACGGAGGAGGCCGTCGACCATCTCTATGAGGAAGGAAGACGGAGGATCGCATACGTCAACAACGCCGACACGGCATCCAACAGGAGGAAGATCGCTGGCTACAGGCGGGCCATGGCGCGCCATGGCCTCGAACCACTGATTGTACCCAGCTGCCGCGAGGACAGCGGAGAGGCGGGAGGGGAGGCGACAGCCTCGCTCCTCGCAAACCATCCCGATGTCGATGCGATCATCTTCTCGATAGACATCACGGCTGTGGGCGCATGCCGCTACATCCTCGACTCAGGGCGCCGCATCCCAGATGACATCGCAGTCATAGGAACGGACGACTCTCCCTACGCCCGACTCGCCAATCCCCGCCTCACGAGCATCGACACGAAGCTGCAGAAACTGTCCGACATCTGCTGCGACATGCTCCTCGGCGCCCTGGAGGGCAGGGAAGAGGACAAGGGCAAGGCCTATGTCGAGGCGAGCCTCACCGTGAGGGAGACGGGATGAAGTCTCCTTGCATTCCCGATCACCGCTGTATCCCTCTCGTAGTGGCTCTACGTCCTTGATGGGCTGGCATCATTACAATCCGAGCGATGCGACGATACAAGACCCAGCAAGTCAGGCAAGGTGGGAGGATTTGGGACAACCATAGAAACAGCGGGAAGGTGAGAAGGCCTCTTGAGTTCTCAAAAGACTAAAATGTGATTGTTTTCTTCCCAGATGTTGTGTATATTATAGGTAGGTCGGGGAGGCATCCAGATATCTGGATGAAGAGCCGAACAGGGCACTTTAAATGTAGTCGCCTGACTAGCAGCCGGAGGGATCCTTCGGCATTTTTTATAAGGCGGGTACAATGAAGACTCTCTCGGTAATGATAGATGAAGCTGGCAACTTTGACATGCAGCCCGCTTCAAATCCTACATATTGTCTCACACTTGTCTTTCATGACCAGAATGATTGTATTGATGATCAGATCGACTATTTCGACGAAGGGCTTTCATCATTAGGGCAGGACCCACACAAAGCAGTCCACACAAGTCCTTTGATCAGGAGAGAACCACCTTACCAGAATATGGGAAGGGAAGAAATGTCAAAACTCATGACTTTGACAACAATCTTCGTGAAGAATCTCCCTATCAAGTACAAGGCCTTCATTTTCGACAAGAGAGAATCGGATTCCTATAATGCTTTTCTTGGGAAGATGAATTCAGAAGTCAGGATGTTCATTTCATTCAGAACAACCTGGCTTTTTTTCAATCATTTGATAATATCATCATCTATTACGATCGTGGCCAGAAAGAAATATCAGACTTGTTGAAAGCAACGTTTGAAGAAATCTTCAAGCCCAATGTTGAAATGAGACTTGCATTCCAATATGAGTACAAACTTCTTCAGGTTGCTGATTACATTTGTACGATGGAATACTCAAAGGAGAAGTGGGATACCGGGCGAGCGACAAATTCTGAAATCACATTCTTTGGTTCTCGAAGACTTTTCATAAAACGATACTATGCAGGATTGAGGAAGCTGAAGTTCTGATTGCAACCCAACACATACCACTCACTTCTTTTAGGCCTATAGATTGTTGTCGGGAAGGATGTCGGGAAGGATGATTGTATTCCGCTAGCGAAAACGGGCATGTTGTCCAAGAAAATCGGTCAGCCTGTCCATTGAGAATCGGCCATGTCCAGCGTAGGTTCATCCACGGTTTTCGGCCACTTCATCCACAATAAACGGGCACGGCAGTAGCATTGGAAGAGGCTCTTTGGAGCCATCATTTCAATCACAAGAGGTAGTCTCATGATGAAGGACTACAGACGTCTGCTTCGCTTATGGAAGCAAGGAGCATCGACCAGCGGAAGCTGGACAAGGAGTACATCCAGGATCTCAATACGCTCCAGTTCGTCTTCAAACACCACAACCTGGTGGTCTGGGGGCCGCCCGGCACTGGAAAGACATGGCTTTCGAAGATGATTGCAACCTCCGCA
>JADIMU010000033.1 GCA_017694495.1 Candidatus Aphodenecus pullistercoris | reverse complement strand
GTGCGAGGTTCTCCGGCCTCAAGGTGGATGCGGTGCTGGACGAGCTCATTTCCAGTATCGACGCTTCCCTCGACGTGAAGGACCTCTATGGCAAAGAGCAGGCACGCGGCTAGCAGGTCCAGCCTCCTCGTATCCTGGCCTGTGATCGTGGCCCTCGCCGTGCTTTGGGGCTTCTCCCTCTTCAACGGGGGAGGCATGCTCAGTGCGACCGTGATGCTCTTCCTCCTCCTGTCGGTCCTCTCGAGGCTATGGTCCTTCCTGTCGACATTGCGCCTCAGGGGGCGCTTGTCGGGAAGCTCCGCCCACGTCTTCGCCGGGCGAGAGCTGAGGGTGAGGATTTCCGTCGCCAACGACAAGCTGCTTCCGCTTTCCTGGCTCGACCTCTACATCCCGCTTCCCCACGACAGGTCGATCACCTGTCCCGAGACGAGGCGTACGGACCAGTGGGAGGCCGTGTCCCTCGCGCGCAGCGACCGCTGTGCCCAGGAAGTGGGCTATGCCAGGCTGGGGCGCATGCTCTGGTACGAGAAGTCGGACTTTTCCATCACGCTGAAGGCCCAGCATAGGGGCCTTGCCCATACGGACGACTGGGCGCTTGTCACAGGCGACGGCTTCGGCCTGTCCCAGAACCGTCTGCCCGTGGAGGGAGGAGGGCGGATCGTGGTCTATCCCCGTCTTGTGGACGTCGAGACGGCCCCATTCCTTGAGGACATGCTCTCGGCCGACTCGGGCCGAGGTGGCCTGATGGACGACCTGAGCGTCATCCGCTCGACGCGCTCCTACATGACTGGCGACAATCTCAAGCACATCAACTGGCGCCTTGTCGCAAGAGGGCAGGGCCTCACTGTGAACACCTACGAGGACATCGTCCCGAGGTGCATACACTTCATCTTCGACGGTGAGTCCTTCTCTGGTCCCCAGGCGCATGCCGATGAGATGGAGGAGGCGCTCAGTGTCCTTGCCAGCCTGATAGTAAGCCTCAATGACAAAGGCATGCGCTCCTTCGTGAGCCTTCCGCTCTCGCGAAGCGCTCCGCCTGTGTGCATCAGCCCGGAGGACGGCATCGACGAGGAGCTGTCGGCCCTCTCGATGTACGCTGTGCTTCCAGAGAAGCTCAACGAGGCGGGCACGGCGGTGGTGGGACAGAAGAGCGTCTACGACATGGACCGCATCGCCTCGTCCATGGCCAGAGTGAGGCAGTTCTGCATCCTGTGCTACGACGCTTCGTCTGTTGACCTGCGTCTGGGCGACCTTGTGGGCGAAGACAGGCTGACTGTGGTTGCGAGCATCGAGTCGAGGTGCCAGGCGGACTGTCGCCACATACCGATCTCGAGGATCCACAAGGGGGTGGGCCATGAATGACGGAAGAGTATCATCCGCCCTCGCATCGCTCTCCCTGGCCCTGATTGTCGTGACGCTGTACAACATGGTCACAGGCACGCCCGCTGTGGCCTTGCATCCGCTGTCGCTCCTCGTCTTCGCCCCTCTGATGTGCCTCATCGAGCCTGAGATTGTGCGCCGGGTGAGCGCTGGAGGCAGGCTGGTCGCAATCAATTTCGTCCTTGTGGCGGTGGCATGCATCCCTGTTTTCGTGCTCGGACATGATATGGACATGGTCGAAGGGGCCATCGCTGTCATCATCCACATACTTTTCGCCTTCCTGGCCCTCAGGCTGAGCGTCAATGGCATGGACTACCGTCATACGCTGCGCCTCTTCGACCTGAGCCTGGCCGTCTTCATCTTCTGCTTCGTCTACCTCTCCCTCCACAGGCAGGCTGTCGCCCTGGCCTGGCCAGCCCTCACGGCGACTGTGGTCGCCTTCCTCTGCCTGATGTACCGCAAGCGCCGGGAGAGCGGGGGAGCGCGCATGCTATGGATGGCCCTGGTATGCTTGGCCGTCATCGCAGTGACGCTGGCCTTCGCCGTAGCCCATGGCGAGGAGGCGGGCGCTGTGATCCTGGCCATCCGGGCCCTCTTCGAGCGCCTCGTCGAGCTCATCGTCGGCTTCTTCCTCTGGCTCTTCGGCCTCTTTCCCCATCTTCTGCCATCGCCCGAGGAGGACTTCCTGGCCATAGAGGGAGAAGACTACGCGAGGAGGGATCTGAAGATCGGCACGCTGAACGAACGCATGGTCGCCGTGATCATGGTCTCCCTGGCCGCCCTGGCCGCTGCCTTCATCCTCTTCCACCTTCTGAGGGGATTGAGCTTGCAGACGAAGAGGAGGAGGCGCATGGTGGAGAAGAGGGGAGGCGGAAGGCCGAGCGTCCTGGCGGCGCTTGGACGCGCCTTCAGCGACCTGTCAGGAAGGCTTTCGGCGCTCTGGCTGACGCACCGCCACCGCAGGAGCCTGGGAGGCTTCTATTTCTGGCTCACGAGAAGGATTGAGCGTCATGTCGACGAGAGCCCGAAGGCCTATATGGAGAGGGTGGGAGGGCTGCTTGCCCCCTATGGCCTCGAAGGTGGCCTCAAGGTCGAGGGAGAGAGGCTCGAACGCCTCCTATATGCCCCTGACGGAATGGATTATGAGGTGGCCGGATTGCAGCGGAAAACGGCCCGCTGCCTGCTTCGCTGGAGGCTGTCGAGACTGGTCCACCATCTGACTTCCCTTATGAGGAAGGAGCAGGGTTAATACTTGTTATATAAAGAATTATATCCAACAGAAAACTTGATGGATTTTAACATGGAATGAGCGTGTTTCATGCCGATGGTAAAAGAATAGAGGAAAACTCAAAAGATTTCGCTTGCATTCCTTCTCCGGCTGATGGATGATATTCTCAGGTTCGGCCTTGTGCCGGGCCCTTTTCACGCATCAAAAGTTTAAAAGGAGAGTTTTGTATGCGAAAGACCATCTGTTCCATTCTTATCGCCCTCGTGGTGCTGACCCTCGTGCCGGCATCGCTCTTCGCCCAAGTCTCAGGTGATCCGATCAAGCAGTACGACTGCCCCTTCCTGCTCACAGCCGCAGGCCAGGGACCTGGATCCAAGCAGCTCCGCCTCCTGATCAACCTCTCGAAGGCCTTCGTCCTTGGTGAGGACTTCTATCTCGAGGACGAGCCCCTCCCGAGGCTTGACGAGATCCGCAGTGGCAAGTACAAGGTCCTGGTCGCCGTCATCGGAACGACCGACAAGGGACTTGGCGCCAGCGGCATCACGATCGAGGACGAGATCAACAACCTTGAGGAGGTCATCGCCCTTTGCCAGGAGATGGACATCCCAATCATCGCAGTCCACATCGAGCAGGACAAGCGCAGCACCATCCCGACCAACGGCAATGAGAGGATCATCGACCTCGTGTGCCCGGTCAGCGAGTGGATGATCGTCCTGCGCGCTTCCAACAGCGACGGCAGGTTCGACGCCCTCAGCGAGGAGTATGGAATCCCCCTCACGATCGTCGACTCGGCCCTCGAGTTCTCCCAGCTCTGTCAGCAGATTTTCGTAAAGTAGGCCGAAAGGGGTAGGAGAGTAACAATCTATGTCGACAACAATGCTCACCTTGATCCTGCTGATCGTGATGCTCGTGGCATTCATCCTCAGCAGCATCAAGCTAAAGTCTCCGGACATCTCCATGGTTGTCGCCGCCGTGGTGCTCGCGATCGCTGGTGTGATCGCGGTACCCGAGCTGGGGAGTCCGGTGAGGTATCTGGTCGAGGGACTGTTCGTCAACCTTGACCTCGCGATGCTCTTCATCGCGGCATCCGTCTTCGTCAACATCTATGCGCACAGCGGCGCCATCAGCACCCTGACCCGCGGCATCGTAAGCAAGGTCGGCAACAAGTGGGCCCTCATGGCCATCCTTGGTGTCCTCATGCTGCTGCCCGGAGCCATCACCGGTGCCGGCTCCGTCTCCATCTTCGTCCTTGGCGGACTGGTGGACATCATCCTGTCGCACCTGGGGATCAACCAGAAGAAGAGGACAGTCTTCATATTCTTCTTCGCCATCCTCTCTGCGGCGGCGCCCCCGGTCAACCTCTGGACCATGATGATGTGCGCCCAGGCCAACATGCCCTACGTAGGCTTCACCTGGCTGCTGCTGATCCCGATCATCATCGCCGGTGCCGTGTGCATCGTCTATGTCGGATGGGGCGCCAAGCCTGAGCCGAAGGAGGACATCCTGGCCCAGCTTCCCCAGAAGACTGAAGGCATGACCTGGTGGAGGATCGCACTGCCGGTCTTCGTCATCGCACTGCTCTTCGTCCTGGCCGTCTACGCTCCGTGGAACCTGCCCGTCCTCGGCCTGCCCCTGATGTTCATCATCTCGGCTGTCGTGGCCCTGCTGTGCAACCCGAAGAAGACGACGATCAAGGACTATGGCACCATCCTGGACAACACGATGGAGCAGGTCTTCCCGCTCGTCGCCAATGTCCTGTCGATCGGCGTCCTGCAGAGCGCCATGGCCGCCACAGGCGTCAGAGGCCTGCTGGGAAGCACCTTCCTCAGCCTGCCGCTGATCCTGATCTACTGCCTCATCGTCGTCATCGGCCCCATCATGCAGGGCTGCTTCAACTACGGTGTCGCAGTCGTCCTCGGCGGACCGCTCATCTTCATGTTCAACACCTTCGGAATGGATGTCACGGTCATCTGCGCCGCCCTGTCCCTCATCTTCCCGATGGGCGACGGCCTTCCTCCTTCAAGGATCACCGGCCGCCTCGCCTGCGAGCAGACGAAGTACGGCGGTTCCTATACCGGCTTCCTGAAGAGTGCGCTGGTTCCGATGCTCGTGCTTGGCGTCATGGCCGTCGTCATGATCGTCACGCCCGCGACATTCGCTTTCATGTATTGATTGGAGGACTGCCATGGTATTCATTCAGAACCTGATACAGATCATCTACTACGTGATGGCCGCCCTCATCGCAATCAGTCTCGCCAAGAGCCTTTTCAAGAGGAAGAAGAATGGCAACTGGGTGTATGACATCATGTACGCCTACTGTCTGATCCCCTTCGTCCTCAGGGTGCTTCATATCAAGTGAGAGGAGGGGAGAATATGGAAAATGCCAAGAAAGCCCCTTCCAAGAGGCTCATCGCGAAGATCGTCATCCTCGTCTTCTTCGCCGTCGTCGCCATCATCGCCGCCGTACAGTTCTGGCAGCTGAGGCACTTCAAGGAGGAAGTCGTCGTCTCCGACGCCCTGACGGACGTCAAATGGTTCAGCGACTACGTGCCTTCCCTCGAGGGCACCTGGCTCGACACTCCGGTCTTCTTCTTCGACTCCGGTGTCGAGGGCGGAACCGTCTTCATCTGTGGTGGCCCGCACCCCTATGAGCCGGCCTCCACTGTCGCAGCCTATCTGATGATGGAGAACATCGAGGTCACCAAGGGCCGCGTCATCATCGTCCCGAGGGCCAACTACAGCGGCTCGACCGAGGGCATGCTTGGCGACGCCTATCCGATGTTCTTCGACGTGGAGAGCGAGTGGGGCACCTCGACCTTCAGGATCGGCGACAGGTACACCAACCCGCTCGACCAGTGGCCTGACCCCTTCGTCTACGTCAACTATCCTTCCGGCCAGAGCCAGGCCTACCAGGACATCAGGAACCTCAACAGGACCTATCCCGGACGTGAGAACGGAACTCCGACCGAGCGTGCGGCCTACGCGATCCTCGAGATCCTCCGCCAGGAGGAGGTCGACATCGCGATCGACATGCACGAGGCCGAGATCCTCTATCCCGTCACCTCCACCTATGTCGCTCCTGCGAGCGTCCTCGACAGGGAGCACTTCGAAGAGACTGGTGAGATGGTCTTCGTCGAGCCTGAGAGGAACGCCCTAGACGTCGCCATGATGTCCGGCATGAACCTCTCCGGACAGTTCCTGATGAAGAGCGAGGCCAGCCCGACTTCGCTGCACGGCCTCTCGCACAGGGAGTGGTCCGACTGGTCCGACGCCATGACGATCCTGATGGAGACCCCCGAGATCTTCATCGACAAGATCACTGGCCCGAGGACCGAGGCCCTGATGACCGAAGGCAAGGACGAGTTCCTGCAGAAGGTCACCGACAAGGGTCTGACCTACTTCCCCTACGACATGGAGTTCGGCACCCCGATGTGGTACCGTGTCGGCCGCCATCTGACCGGCGCCCTCGAGACGCTGACCTGGGCCGGCATGTTCTACCCGGACATCGCGGTCGAGGCCTCCTGGCCCACCTTCCTCGAGATGCAGGATCTGGAGAACCAGGGCGTCGATTCCGTCGGAGCCTTCCTCAAGGATCCCAACGCTCCCGAGAATGCCGACAACGTCTACGTCATCTACAAGGAGCCCGTAGGCGAGAACATGCTCAAGTGGGAGGAATGACAAGAGTTCATCCGTCATGGACTGGCGGCTCCATAGTGGGGCCGTCAGCCCTCGCCAGAGAAAAAAGGGAGGCTGCGCCCTTCAAGCGCGCAGCATGAGGTGAATTTATGAAAAAAGTTCTAGTGGCTCTTCTTGCGCTGATGCTCATCGCATCCAGCACTCTCGCCGCCTGTACCATCTTCGCAGTAGGCAAGGACGCCTCCGTCGATGGCACGACGATGATCAGCCATACCTGCGACAGCACGTCGGACGATCTGCGCGTCTGGCTCATCCCCTCGATGGAGGCAGGAACCCAGCGCGACATCGTCCTCAACGGACGCGCCGGCGCCGACTATTCGCAGTTCCCCGAGGTCAAGGACTACGGCCCTGGCGCCATGGTCCTCGCCAACTACACCTTCGAGGAGGACAGCCACCAGTACATCCATGGCATGTACTCCTTCATGAACGATGCCGGACTGGCCATGGGCGAGTCGACCTGCTCCTACGACCGCAACAGCGAGCAGGGACAGAAGCTCAGGGAAGTCTGGGACCGCTATGAGGGCATCATGGACTGCTACATGCTGCAGGACCTCGCCCTCGAGACCTGCTCCACAGCCCGCGAGGCCGTCGAGTTCATGGGCTCCATGATCGACCAGTACGGCTGGAATGGCGCTGCCGAGTGCATCAACATCACGGATGGAAACGAGACCTGGGTCCTCGAGGCCTATGGTGGAAACATCTGGGTCGCAGTCCGCGTTCCTGACGACGCAGTCTTCGTCGCAGCCAACAGGGCACGCATCAACCACATCGATTTCGAGGACAGCGAGAACTACCTCTACCACGAGGGCATCGTCGACTTCGCCATCGAGAATGGACTGTGGGACGGTGAGGGCGACTTCATCCCGTGCAAGATCTTCGCTCCCAACCCGACCAGGACCTACAGCACCAGGAGGGAGTGGGTCGCCATGATGAGCCTCGATCCGAGCCTCAACCTCGACCCCTATGAGACCAACCCCGACGAGAACTGGCCGCTGTTCGTCGTTCCCCAGGAGAAGGTCAGCGTCGACACCATCCACAAGCTGTCCAGCAACTACTACCAGGGAACCGAGTTCGACGTCACCAAGCGCGTCGAGGCCGGCCCCTTCGGCAACCCGCTCAACCCGCGCTTCGAGAGCGATGCCAGGACGATCAACAGCTACAGGTGCACCTACATCCAGATCGCCAGCGTCGACGCTTCCCTGCCCGAGAGCGTCAGGTGTCTGACCTACTTCGGATGGGGCGCTCCCGACTCCACCTACCTGACCCCGATCTGGGCCAGCCAGAATGAGCTGCCCGACCACTTCGGCCAGGGCCTGAGGACTGAACCCTACAACGAGGACTCCGGCTGGTGGGTCGCCTCGCTCGTCCAGCAGACGGCTACGATCAACTACCAGGATGCGATCCAGACCATCCATGCGGAGCGCGACGGCAAGATGGCGGCACAGTACGTCTCCACCAAGGCCATCCAGCAGGCTGCCGCCCGCCTCGTCGAAGAGGGCAAGGAGGATCTGGCTATCGACCTGCTCACGACATATTCCTGCGCCCAGGCCGAGAGCTGGCATGAGGAGTGGAAGGATCTGGCCGACCAGCTGATCTCCACCTACATGCATGGCAACAAGAACATGTCGAGCCCCAGCGTCCCCGAGTGGTGGACGGCTGCGGTCCAGGCAGGGGATGCCGCGATCAAGAATCTGTAACAAGGAAGGCCCTGCTCCGCCTGAGGGCGGGGCAGGACTCCAAGATAAAACAAAAAGGAGAGTGAATCCATGAGAAGACTTTCTAAAGTCCTCACAGTCCTGGTCCTGCTGATGTTCATCGGCTTCCAGGCCTTCGCCTGCACCATCTTCGCCGTCGGCAAGGACGCCACAGTCGACGGATCGACGATGATCAGCCACACCTGCGACTCGCGCGGCGATGACGTCAGGCTCTGGCTCATCCCCTCCATGGAGGCCGGAACAGAGCGCGACATCGTCCTCAACGGACGTGCCGGCGCCGACTATTCCCAGTTCCCCGAGGTCAAGGACTACGGCACTGGCGGAATGGTCCTTGGCACATATACCCATGAGAAGGACACCCACCAGTACATCCACGGCATGTACTCCTTCATGAACGATGCCGGACTGGCCATGGGCGAGTCCACATGCGGCTACGACTCCTCGACTCCCAACGGCCAGATCCTCAAGGGCGTCTGGGGAAGGACAGAGGGCATCCTCGACTGCTACATGCTCCAGGACCTGACCCTCGAGGTCTGCTCCACAGCCCTTGAGGCCGTCGAGTTCATGGGCTCCATGATCGACCAGTACGGCTGGAACGGCGCCGCCGAGTGCATCAACATCACCGACGGAACCGACACCTGGGTCTTCGAGGCCTACGGTGGACATGTCTGGGCCGCAGTCCGCGTTCCCGACAACGCAGTCTTCGTCGCAGCCAACAGGTGCCGCATCAGCTACATCGACTTCGAGGACAGCGAGAACTACCGCTACAGCGAGAACATCCAGTCCTTCGCCCTCGAGAACGGTCTGTGGGACGGCGTCGAGCCCTTCGAGCCGTGCAACATCTACGCTCCCAACAAGAGCGCGACTGGCTGCACGCTGAGGGAGTGGAGGGCCATGAGCAACCTCGACAAGGACCTCGAGCTCGATCCCTACGGCGATCCCGACGACTGGCCGATGTTCGTCATCCCCGACGAGAAGGTCTCCGTCCAGACGATCAAGGACCTGTGCTCCGACTACTATCAGGGAACCGAGTTCGACATCTCCAGGACCGTCAACGCTGGTCCCTTCGGCGATGTCCTGCATCCCAACTACGTCTACAGGCCCACGAACATGTACAACACGACCTACTTCCAGATAGCCAACGTCAAGTCCTGGCTGCCTGAAGAGGCCCGCTGTCTCGTGTGGGTCGGCTGGGGCGCCCCCTCCGTCAACTACATCACACCCGTCTTCGCAAGCCAGACCAGCTTCCCGTCCCAGTTCGGACAGGGCCTGAGGGCTGAGCCCTACAACCAGGATTCGGCCTGGTGGGTCTCCGTCGGCGTCCAGCAGACTGCGAGGATCAACTACGAGAGCGCCATCGAGGATGTGAGGGCTGTCAGGGATCCCAAGCTCGAGTCCGTCTACGAGCAGACCGCCGTCATCCAGGAGGTCGCCGGCGAGATGATCGAGAACGGTCAGAGGGACGAGGCTGTCGCCATGCTTACGGCATTCGCCAACTCCACCGCCAACGACTGGCACAAGACCTACATCGACCTTGACGCCTATCTGCGCGGCAAGTACATGTTCGGCTGCACCAACATGAAGGTCCAGACTGATCCCCAGTGGTGGACAGACATCGTCAACGAGAATCTTGACAACCCCAGACCTGAGGCCTGAGGACGTCATGTGACAGATGGATCCGGTCCGCCGAAAGGCGGGCCGGTATCTTGCCAGAAAGATAAAATGACCCTTGTACTGGCGCTTTTCGCCATCATTCTGCTCTTCTTCATCCTCGAGGACCTCTATCTGAAGCGCAAGCTCAGGAAGATTCCCGTACGCATCCTCGTCAACGGCACCCGCGGCAAGACGACGACTGTCCGTCTCATCGTCGCGGCCCTGGAGGCTGCCGGAATCAAGGCTCTTGGAAAGACCACAGGCAGCGAGGCCGCAATCATCCTGCCCGGCTCGAAGGTGGAGAAGATCAGAAGGAGGAAGGGTGCGCGCCTGGAGGAGAACATCGCCTTCGCCCGCCGTGCGGTGGAGGAGGGCGCCCAGGCCATCGTCGTCGAGTGCATGGCCTTGCGCGACGAGACGCAGCGCATGATGCGCGACAAGTTCGTCCGCCCGACAGCTGTCGTCATCACGAACACTCTCAGCGACCACGCCGCCGAGATGGGGCCAGAGAAGGGGGACGTCGTCCATGCCCTTTCATGCTGCGTCCCACGCGGCGCGAAGCTCTACGTCACAGGCCACGAGTACGATGGACTCGAGGCCGACATACATCATGTCGAAGTCGTCCACAACGAGTGCGAGTCCCCGCTTGCCACCCACGATGAGGACGTCTGCCTCGCCCTTGCCGTCCTGGAGGATCTGGGAGTCGACAGAGGACAGGCCTTGCACGCCTTCTCATCTGCCATTCCGGACGTCGGGCTGCAAGGCGACATCGAACTTGGGGGAAACCGCTTCATCCCCTCATTCTCAGTCAACGACAAGGAAAGCATGACCCGCGCCATCGAACAGGCAGGCGGCAATCTCACCGTCGTCTTCAACAACCGCGCCGACAGGGAGTACCGCATCGACTACATCGAAGAGGCCCTCCTTGCCCATCCCCAGGCGGTCGAGAAGGTCATCGCTGTCGGCGACTACAAGGCCAAGACGGCGCGCCACATCGCAAAGCGCACGCACCTGCCATGCCAGGGCCTCACTCCCGTCGAGGCTCTGGAGGAAGTGTGCCGCGGAGAAGGTCGCACGATACTCTGTCTTGGAAACATAAAGGGTGCCGGAGAGGAGCTGATCTCTCTGGCGAAGGAGGTCTGAGATGCTGCATACGGCAGTCGCTTTGAGTGTCATCCTCGGCTTCGCCTCGGTGGAGTTCCTGGGACTCCTTTCGGGGGGCATAGTCAGCGCAGGCTACCTGGCCTTCTACCTGGAGCAGCCCTTCAGGATCGTCTCGACGCTGGCCTTGGCCGTCCTCGTGTGCCTCCTCGTGAAGCTCTTGCAGAACTTCATGATCATCTACGGCCGGCGCCGCTTCATGGTCACGATCCTGCTGTCGATCATACTCTCGACGGTCATCGAGGGCAGCTTCATAATCACGAGCGGCATCGCCCAGGACCTCAGGATGATCGGCTACATCATCCCGGGCCTCATCGCCAACGACATGGAGAAGCAGGGCATCTTCAAGACCTTGGCCATGGTCGTAATCATCAGCCTGATCATCTACCTGATCCTCCATCTGGGAGTTCTCCTATGATCCCGGCCCGAGAGCGTATCGGACGCTTATGGCTTCTTGCCGCCATCATCGTCCTTCTGGCCGGATGCATCCTCACCTACACGACGCGGCACGAGGAGGACAATCCCTACAAGGACCTCCAGGTCGAGGCCGCCACGATCATGAGGGACGCCGAGGCCTACATGAAGGATGAGATCCTCGAGCGTGGCATCGCGATCGAGGCGGAGGACCTGAACCAGACTGGACTCCTCGGCCCTGAGTTCACCCAGCTTACGACCACGCCGGGAAACATCGACGCCAAGCGCACTTCGCTCTCACCCGACTTCGCCGCCCTTCTGGTCAGGTACTACGTACAGGCCGGGCTGGAGGAGGGGGACGTCATAGCCATAGGCTCCTCCGGCTCCTTCCCCGGCCTCCTGGTGGCCAGCCTCGCGGCAGGCCAGGCCATGGGACTTGAGATGCGTGTGATAGCCAGTCTAGGCGCTTCGATGCACGGAGCGACCCGTCCCGAGTACAACATCTTCGACTTCATCAATGCGATGGACGAGGGCGGCTTCGCCGACTTCGACCTCGTCGGCGTCAGCGCCGGCGGCCCGAACGACCAGGGTGGTGGCCTGATGGACGGCATCCTCTGGTTCGACACGGCCCAGCTCTCCCTCGACCTGTGCGCCGAGACGGGCGCCCACCTGATCTACCACGACAGCCTCGAGGACAGCATTCAGGAACGTCTGGAGCTCTACGGAGACGATGTCGACCTCTTCGTCAGCATAGGAGGCGCCAGCCCCAACTGCGGCACGAGCTCCTACACGCTGAACTTCCCCAACGGCCTGGTGACCGATCCCCCTACGATACCGACGACACCTGAGAGGGGACTGAACTACGAGTATGCGGCCCGTGGCGTACCTGTGGTCAACCTGCTCAACGTCAGGGGCCTGGCCAACGACAACGGAATGACCTATGACCCAGTACCCTTCGACGAGATCGGAGAGAGCGGGGTCTACAAGGAGACCGAGTACAACCTCTGGATCGTCGTCGTGACGCTCGCCGCCGCCTTCGCCATCCTCATCGTCGGCTGGAAGCGGGGCAGGGAGGCCAGGTGAGGCGCAAGGCCATCATCCTCATCCTTGCCCTCCTGGCCGCCTTTGTCGCCTCGCTGAGCTTCATCTCCAGCGCAAGGGAGGGCGACCTCATCGTGCCATCTGCCGCCTTCAGCCATGTCGGCCACCTTTCAGACTACGAGCCCTCCCTCGCCGGCGGTCCGATGGACGCGCCGGTCTTCTTCTTCGACAGCGGAAAGGAGGGTGCGACAGTGTTCATCGCGGGAGGGGCCCACCCGAACGAGAGCGCAGGCATCCTCTCGGCCATCCTCGTCATGGAGAACATCGAAGTCTCATCAGGGCGCGTCATCGTCATGCCCGTCATGAACCTGAGCGCATACAGCGAGACGCTTGCCGGCTTCGGCTATCCTGAGCGCTATCAGATTGGAGGGCGCAGCTTCAAGATCGGCAGCCGGAACACACGTCAGGTCGACCAGTGGCCTGACCCCTTCATCTTCTTCCAGTACCCAAGCGGGCAGGGCCTGTCCTACGAAGAGTCGAGGAACATCAACAGGGCCTTCCCGGGAAAGGAGGGCGGCTCCCTCACCCAGCGCGCCGCGCTTGCCATCATGAAGCTGCTGGAGGATGAGGGGGTCGACTACGCCTTCGACTTGCATGAGGCCTCGGTGACCTATCCCGTGAACCAGACGATAGTCACGAGCGATGGGCACTACGATGTCGCCTACCTCGCCAGCCTCCTTCTCCAGGAGGCCGGCCATGACATGAGGGCTGAAGTGTCGGCTGCAGGAAACGAGGGCTACACGCATCGCGCCTGGAACGGGATCGAGGGCCTGTCAGCCTTCCTCATCGAAGTGCCAACACCCTTCATCGACAGGATTCCCGGCGCCATGACTGCCAGCCTGGTCACAAGTGGTCAGGACGACTTCCTCCACCGCCTCGCCGAGCGCGGCCTCACGACGATCGACTACCCACAGGAGGGGATAGCCCTCAGCCGCCGCGTCGCCATGCATCTGGACACGATGGCAACCATCCTCTCCGTCGCCCAGGCCTTCGGCGGTCCCTCAGCCGAGCTCAGCTGGCCCAGTGGCGAGGACATCGAGGCCAATGGACTTGAGGCCTACCTCCACAGCCCGGAAGGCTCCCGGACCGTCCTTTCCACGCTGATGTGAGGCTAGTCCTGGAGCATCCTCCACAGCGTCGCCCTGGACAGGCCGAGCCGCTTGGCGGTGCGCGTCCTGTTGCCATTCTCCTCGGCGAGGACCTTGCGTACGATGACCTCCTCCATCTGGCGCAAGGTGCCTTCAAGCGGAATGGGACTGGGCGTTTCACGGCTCGTGGCCGAACGCTGCAGCTCATCCTCCTGCCTGAGCAGCTCCCTCACGTCCTCTTTCTTGATGATCCGGTCGAAGCACATGGCGTTGAGGCGTTTGAGGGTGCGCGCCAGCTGGTCGTTGTTGCCAGGCCAGCTGTGTCTTTCAAGCAGTTCCATCCCGCTGTCCTCGATGCTGATCGTCTCGGTGCCGTTGCGCCTGTTGAGCGAGGCGATGTAGAGGTTCGCCATGGACGGAATGTCCTGTCTGTGCTCGTCGAGGCAGCGCGTCCTGAGCGTGAGGCATTGCAGCCTCTCGACGTACTCCATGCATTGGGGAGGAAGCTGGGCGCCGCGCTCCAGCGTCGCCGAGGCGATCAGGTAGGCCCTGTGTGAGAGCTCGAGCTCCTCATTGAGGTCGATGATGGCCTTGAGGACAGCCTCGTCGACCTTGTCGATGTTCTTGAAGTGGAAGACGGCCTTGCGGTCGGCCCTGGCCTCGTAGAGGTCGCGGATGAAGCTGATCGCCTTGTCGCCGGCAAGCTGGAGGTCGATGTCGTAAAGCGAGGCCGAGCTTGCCGCCGAACTGACATAGGCAAGCTGGGCGAGGTTCCCCTTTCCCGTCCCCCTCTCTCCGTAGATCAGGAGGGGGTAGGGCCGCCGAGCATAGGCTTCGATGATTCCAATCTCCTGTGCGCTGCGGCTGGTCGAGCCGTAGAAGCTTGTGAGGAACTGGTCCCTGGCCCAGGCGGCGTTCCTCAGCACGATGCCGCTCTTCTCAAGGCTGAAGGGCGACTTGATCCTCTGGATGTAGAAGATCGTGAAGTCGTCGCTTGCGATGCGGAACTTCCTGACGCTGGCCGAGTAGAGGAGCTCGTCGTCATCATACTCGAAGCTCGCCTCCTGGCCGGTGGCGAGGCTCTGGAGACGGCTGCGCATCACGGTCAGAAAGCCCTTGCTCAGCTTCTCCATCCGTCTGTCGGCGCTTATGATCTCCTGACCGCGGAAGAGCACTGTAATGTCAGGGCAGGAGGAGAGCAGTTCGTTGTACAGCAGCACTAGATCCTTCGTGGCGGCCTTCTGCCTGCCTACCAGGACGGCCTCGTCCAATGCCGTGTCGATGCTCTCCTTGCCGCTGTTGACCAGGATGTAGTTCAGCCTGTAGCGGCTTGCCGTCATGGCGGAGACCTGGTCGCAGATGACGAGCTCGAAGCCATCCTCCTGCAGATGGTGCATGATACGGTCTGCATCCTCAGCCCTGTGCAAGGTGTGTATCTCGACGCTGGTGTCGGACTGGAGGACGTCCTGGAGGAAGGATGCGTTGCGCGTGACGGGCTCGAAGCCGACGATCGCATAGCGCTTGCGTGCGCCGGAGGCCTGTCGTATAGCGCGCAGGAGGTCGTACAGTGTGATCGGGATATCGACCACTGTGAAGCCGTTCTCCCTCAGGAGGTCCGCTGTGCCTCCGCGGGAGATGACCACGTCATAGGAGCCGTCAAACTCGCTGCGGGCGAGCAGGAGACCCTCATCCAGGTCGCCTGTGAGGCATTTCACATCGATGTCGTCACGAAGCTGGGCCGCCTTGCCCAGCTGGATCGCGAGCCCCTCGTATGGGGCGACCGCAAGAGCCTTTACCTTCATGTCAAAAATTATACAGTGGTTGTTTCAGAATGCAAGAGTGTTTCATATTAAAACAGAAAAGGAAAAACAAAAATTTTTTCTTGCACGCCATGTTTGTTGATGATACGGTGATGCCATCAAGACAGAAGGAGCTGACAGGGAATGTGTTTCAATTCTAAACAAACAGGCATGGTCATCATCGCCGACGACCTTACCGGTGCCCTGGATACAGCCATAAAGTTCTCCCAGCGTGGAGCCCATACCGTCGCCATCGACGCCCGCGGTGCCGAACAGCTCGTCCCCTACCTGGAGGAGGGCTATGAAGTGGTCAGCGTCAACACGGCCACGAGGCATATGGAAGGGGAGAAGGCCTACAGGATCGTCCACTCTCTGGTGCGCTGCGCCCTCGAGCATGGCGTTGGGTGCATATACAAGAAGACCGATTCCGTACTCCGCGGGAACATAGCATTCGAGATAGAGGCCCTCAAGGACGCGAGCAGGGCAGCCTTCATCCCATTCGCCCCCGCCTATCCCGAACTGAGGCGCACCGTCGAGGATGGCATCATGAAGGTGGCGGGCATTCCCCTTGCCCAGACGAGCTTCGCTCAGGACCCCTTCGAGCCGATCACGAGTTCCGACACGCGCGACCTCTTCCTCCACTCACCGCTCAAGGCCGTCTCCACATGTGATGGATTCTTCATTCCGGTCGATGGCCAGGCCGATGTCGTGGTCTACGATGGACGGACAGGGGAGGACATGTACAAGCTCGCCCAGAACCTCTACAAGGCAGGCTGTCGCGTGTTCTGCGGCTGCGCAGGCTTCGCCGAAGCCCTCTCCAGGCTGCTCTTCTGCGGCCACGTCATGCCTGGAAGGCTTGTCCCCCGTCCGATGCTTGTGGTGTGCGGCAGCGTGAATCCTGTCTCGAAGCGTCAGCTCGAGGTGCTCGAGAAGGGTGGGGTCCCCCGTGTGCGCCTCACAGAAGGCGAGGCTCTGGAGCCGGACTTCACCTCCAGCGTGAAGTGTGGCGACCTGGTGGACGTCATCATGGGCGACCTCGAGACGGAGGGGCTGGTCATACTCGACACACTGGCCGACATCAGTGCCGTGAGGGGCAGTGCGATGGAGAGCGCGTGCAAGGTGTCCCGTGCCCTCGCCTCGATTGTGCATTCGTGCATCGACAGGGGTGAGTTCACAGTCTTCGTCATCGGAGGCGACACCATGCTTTCCCTCCTCGAGGAGCTGGGAAGGGTGGCCGTCGAGCCCGTCAGCGAGCTGGAGGAGGGCATAGTGCTCTCCTATGTCCACCACGACGGACGGAGGATGACATTGCTTTCGAAATCGGGCGGCTTCGGATCGGACGATCTGATCTGGTCGCTCGTCAACGATAAGGAAAACGAATACCAGGAGGTAAAACTATGAAAAAGAAGTGCCTGATCCTCGCACTGTCCGCTCTCTTGCTCTTCTCCTTCGTCGGCTGTGGCGCTGACGAGGAGGCGGCTTCCGGCAGCACGAGCACATCATCCACATCATCGACAACGACTTCGTCTACCACCACGGCCCAGGCCACAGACGAGGTGCGCAGCTACGACATGTTCATCCGCAGCCAGTACCATGACTGGATCGAGGAGTTGAACTGGTACGACGTCGCCGAGGAGAGGACCGGCATCCATGTCAACTACATCGATGGACCGCTCGAGATCGCCGACACCTATACGGAAGTCGACCAGCGCCTGGCTTCCCGCACCTTGCCTGACGCGACCATGCTGCGCCTTTCCCAGGCCAAGGTCTACGGCGCCCAGGGAGCCTTCGTCGACCTGGCTCCGTACATCAAGGAGTACGCGCCCCACATCCAGGCCTACATCGACGAGCATCCGGACTATCTGGCCTATGCCGCCGACGACCAGGGCAGGATCTTCGCCTTCGTCAGGGAGAATCCCCAGCTGATCGACTTCATGGGCTACAGGGCCGACCACTTCGAGGAGGCCGGCATCGACATCGCGTCCGTGAAGACCGTCGATGACCTGACGAATGCCATGAGGACGCTGAAGGCCCACTTCGGTGCAAGCAACCCCAACTACTACCCCCTCAGCGGACGTGAGAGCGCATTGCGCTTCGCCTACCTCTTCGGTGCGGCGGCCTATGTCGACGAGAACGCGTCCGGAGGCATCTACTACGCCCACGAGAAGGACAACTGCTTCAACATCAAGGCTGATGGCGCCTACGAGTGGATCCAGACGATGAAGACCTGGTACGACGAGGGTCTGATCAACCCGAGCTGGGTCGAGGGCACCAACACAGAAGGCGACTGGGAGGCCCAGACGCTGCAGGGTGACAGCTCGCTCTTCTACGACTACTACAACAGGGCCGAGTGGTTCATGTCGAACGGCGGACCGACGATCGATCCCGACTACGACATGCGCGTCATGGACATGCTCGTCGACGAGGATGGCAATATCATCCAGGCGACGACCAACACGCTCTACGGTACGGACAACGCCATAGCGGTCAACGCATCCTGCGACGAGGAGACGATCATCACAATCTGCCAGTTCATGGACTACTTCTACACTGAGGAGGGCATCGAGCTTGCCAACTGGGGTGTCGAGGGCGAGAGCTTCCAGTACAACGAGGACGGCAGCAGGTCCTTCATCGTCGACTACACGACTGAGGAGACCAAGCCGGCCGGCGAGAAGAGGTGGTCCTTCCTCTCCGATAGGCTTACAGTGTGCAAGCCTGTCGACCAGGAGGCCTTCTACGCCTGGAACACTCCTCTGATCGCCGAGGCGGCCAGCAGGATCGTCCAGGACCAGAACATGCTTGAGCGCCCTGTCATCGTCTACACGACCGAGGAGGAGCAGAGGCTGAGCAACCTGACTGCCGCCGTCTACAACAACGAGGTCGCCGGACTGACCAGCTTCATCGTCGGCAACACTGAGCTCAACGAGGCCAACTGGGATGCCTTCATCGCCCAGATGGACCGCCTGGGCCTGGCCGAGATCGAGCAGATCCAGCTGACAGCCTACAGGAGGACAATGGGTCTCGACTGAGAGACAGCGCGTAGAATTCTCACCCGGGTGGGGCAGACGCCCCATCCGGGCTGGAGGCATCAAGAATGAGAAAGAAAGACAAAAGCGCGGCCGATGGCCAGTTGATGCTGGCCAAGAGGCCGCTGTCACAAAGACTGGCAAAGGACCTCATCCTCAACTGGAGGCTCTACGTCCTGCTGCTTCCCGGCCTGATCAGCCTGGTGCTCTTCAAGCTCTTCCCGGTCGGCGGCATGGTCATCGCATTCCAGAACTACTCAGCCTTCCTCGGCATCAGGGGCAGCGAGTGGGTAGGCCTGGACAACTTCGTGCGCATGTTCCAGGACCCCTACATGCTCACCCTCGTGAAGAACACGGTCATCCTGGCCATCCTCTCCGTAATCTGCGTCTTTCCATTCCCCGTAATCTTCTCGCTCTTCCTGAACGAGGTCAGGTTCAGGAAGGTCAAGAGCAGCGTGCAGTCGGTCAGCTTTCTGCCTTACTTCATCTCGTCGGCCGTCATGGTCTCGATCATGTACACCATCCTCAGCCCGACGAGCGGCATCGTGAACGTCATCATCACGAAGCTGGGAGGAACGCCGACCAACTTCATGGCGAGGCCCGAGTGGTTCCGGCCCATCTACATCTTCCTGCAGATCTGGCAGACCCTGGGCTACAATGCCGTCATCTACATGGCGGGCATCTCGAGCATAAACCAGGAGCTCTACGAGGCGGCGGAGGTCGACGGCTGCGGCCGCTGGGGAAAGATGATCCACGTCACCTTGCCTGGAATCTCGACATCGGTGATCACGATGCTGATCATCAGCATCGGCAACATCTTCACCGTCGACACGGACAGGATCCTGCTGCTGTACAACGCCAGCAACGCGGCGACCAGCGACGTCATCCAGTCCTACGTCTACAGGATCGCCTTCCAGTCGCTCGGCTTCCCGGACTACAGCTACGGAACGGCGGTCAACATAGTCAAGTCGCTGATGGCCTTCATACTCGTCATCATAGCCAACAAGCTGGCCGACAAGTATGCCGAGACCAGGCTCTTCTGAGGAGGTGTGACAATGACAGCAAAGAACAGAAGGACATTGCCATTCGACATCATCAACACGAGCATCCTGGTCATCGTCGCCCTGGTGTGCATCGTGCCCTTCCTCTACATTTTCTTCATCTCCATCAGCGACGGTCTGTACCTGAGCTCGGGAGAGGTCACCTTCTTCCCCAAGGGAGTGAACCTGGAAGCCTACAAGGAAGTCATCACGAACCCGCGCTTCAACATCGGAACGGGTTTCCGCAACAGCGCCATCTATACGGTGCTGGGGACAATCATAGCCGTCGTCTTCACCTACCTGACGGCCTATGTGCTCACCCGGCCCAGGGTGAAGTTCCGCTTCGCCATCATGACGCTCTTCGTCATCACCTGGGTCTTCGAGGCCGGCATCATCCCCCAGTACATCGCCTACAGCTCGCTGGGCTTCATCGACAACATCTGGGTCATGATCATCCCAGGCGCGATCAACACGCAGTACCTGATCATTACCAAGGCCTATCTTGAAGGTGTGCCAAAGGAGCTGGAGGAGGCGGCCATCGTCGACGGTGCGAACGACTTCACCATCGTCTCGCGCATCTTCGTGCCCGTCACGAAGCCTATCATCGCGACCATCGCGCTCTTCAATGCCGTAAGCATCTGGAACCAGTACCTGATCCCTCAGATGTTCCTGCACAACAGCAGTCTGAAGACGATCCAGCAGGTCCTTGCCAACGTCATCGTCGGCGCGACGGAGTCTCCCTTCGCCAACACCATGGTCAACGGTGTCTGGCTCAACCAGGAGAACATGAAGGCGGCGGCCATCTTCCTGGCCATGCTGCCCATCGTATGCATCTACCCCTTCGTGCAGAAGTACTTCAAGAAGGGCATCCTCATCGGATCGGTCAAGGGTTAGGAGGAAACTATGCTTGACGACAGGAAAACGACAAAGCTGGACGACCTGACCAGAGATGGCAGGCTCTATTCGAATCCCAGGCTCTCGACAATCGAGGCCCTGATCCCCAATGGCCCCTATGCGAGCTGCCATGCGGCAGACCTCCTCGAGACGCCACAGGGGGACATCCTGGCCGTCTGGTTCGCAGGCAGCGACGAGGGCAACAGCGACATCAGCATCGTCCTCTCCCGCCTGGACAAGGGCAGCAGCCAGTGGACGGAGCCGGTCAAGGTCTCGGACGACGACCAGAGGAGCGAGCAGAATCCCTCGCTCTTCCAGAGGAGTGAAGGTGAGATCTGGCTCATCTACACGGCGCAGGTCGCCAGGACTCCGGACAACAACCCCTTCTTCAACCTGCAATACACGGCCGAGATCCGGCGCAGGAGGAGCTTTGACGGAGGCCGCACCTGGGGGCCGACGGAAGTGATGTTCTCCCATCCCGGCTCCTTCTGCCGGCAGAAGATCCAGAAGCTGTCCAACGGACGCTGGCTCTTCGGCAACTGGTACTGCTTCGACGACATGAGCCGCAACGGCAGCGACATCACTGTCATCCACATCTCTGACGACGAGGGCGAGAGCTGGAGGGACGTCGAGATCCCCCAGTCCAGGGGAAAGGTCCACGCCAACCTCATCGAGCTTGGTGGTGGCCGCATCCTCGCCCTGATGCGCAGCCGCAGCGCCGACTACGTCTACAGGAGCATCAGCGAGGACTGGGGCGAGAGCTGGAGCGTGCCTGAGGCGACCGAGCTGCCCAACAACAACTCGAGCATCAGCGCGATCAGGCTTGAAAGTGGCGACATCGCGATCGTCCTGAACCCTGTCGGCTACAGCTACGACTCCAGCCAGACCTGGTGGCCCGACCAGCGCTGTCCCGTCGAGGTGGCGATCAGCGCCGACGAGGGACGCACCTGGCCCTGGCGGCGGATCGTCGAGCCGGGTGAGGGCTTCTGCGGCCGCTACAACGACATCAACAACCTGAGGTACGAGTACCCTGTGATGATGCAGGCCCCCAGCGGTGAGATCTACATCGCCTACAGCGCCCACAGGAGGCGTAACATCAAGTTCGTCGTCATCGACGAGGCCTGGATCCGCGGTGAGAAGACCTACAGTGGAATGGATGGTGACGCTGCCACCTTCCGCCACTATTGATGAGGTGGAAGAATGCTTGATACCTATTCTCTGAGACTGCCTGGCAGGGTGCACGCCGGACTCGACGCGCTCTCCTCGCTGTCGGGCATAGTCGAGAGGGAGGGGGCACACAGCGTCCTCCTCCTGAGTGACAAGGGGGTTGCGGCCGGAGGTCTTGTCGACCTCGTCACAAAGCACATCGGTGTGCCATGCCGCATCATCGACGACATTCCAAGCGAGCCTGCATGCGATGCCGTGCAGGCCATCGCGGCACAGGCCGCAGGAGAGGATGAGCTCATCGTCGCCGTCGGTGGCGGCTCCGTCATGGACACGGCCAAGCTCGTCGGAGTCCTGGGGCCGGAGCTTACTGTGCGCGATCTGCTGAAGGATCCCTCCTGTGCACGCAAGAGGCGCCGGACAGTCATGATTCCGACGACATGCGGCACCGGCAGCGAGGCGACGTGCAATGCCATCGTCCTCGTGCCCGAGGAGGAGCTCAAGGTCGGCATCGTCAGCGACGCGATGATCGCCGACTACGTCATTCTCGACCCTGTGATTGTCGCATCCCTGCCCAGGCGGATCGCCGCCTCCACAGGACTCGATGCCCTTTGCCATGCGATCGAGTGCTACACGGGAGCGAAGGCCAACCCCTTCTCGGACCTCTTCGCGCTCGAGGCGATGCGCCTTATCTTCCCCTCGATAGTCGAGGCCTGCCGCGAGGGCGGATCTGCCGAGGCGAAGGGCGCGATGCTCATCGCAGCCTTCTACGGCGGGGTCGCGATCACATCCAGCGGCACCACAGCCGTCCATGCCCTGAGCTATCCTCTCGGAGGACGCTACCACATAGCCCATGGCGTGTCCAACGCCATGCTGCTGGCTCCAGTCATGCGCTTCAACGCACCCAGCTGCACAGCGCGTCTGGCGAGGGTCTGGGATGATTGCATATGCACAGGAGGGCATGACCTGAGCGATGAGGAGAAGGCCGGGCGCGTCATCGCCCGCCTTGAGGAGATCGTGGGCGAGCTCGACATTCCGCGCCTCTCCTCCTTCGGCATTACACAGGAAGACATCCCGCCGCTTGCCAAGGCGGGACTCGAAGTGACCCGCCTGATGGTCAACAATCCAAGGAAGATGGACCAGAGCGAGGCCGAGGCCATCTTCAGGGAGGCGTTATGAGAAAGACAGCGATAGAAGGCATCATCGTACCCATAGTCACTCCGATGGACGAGAGGGGAGAGGTCGATCTGGCACAGCTCGAGAAACAGTGCGACCGCATGGTCGAGTGCGGCATCGACGGCATCTTCGCCTTCGGGACGAACGGGGAGGGCTACATCCTCTCCTACGAGGAGAAGGAGGCCGTCCTGTCCACAGTCATCAGCCGCGTCGCCGGCCGTGTCCCCGTCTATGCGGGCACGGGTGCCGTCTCTACGGCGGAGGCCGTCAGGACCAGCCGGATGGCAGAGCGCCTCGGCGCCGATGTCATTTCAGTCATCACACCCTCCTTCGCCAAGGCGAGCCAGGACGAGCTGTACGAGTACTACAGGACTGTGGCCGGGTCCACATCCCTGCCTGTCGTCCTGTACAACATCCCGGCGCGCACGGGCAATTCCCTCTCGCCGAAGACGGTTGCCCGCCTGGCCGGGATCGACAACATCGCCGGTGCGAAGGACTCTAGCGGCGACTTCTCGAATATCCTCTCCTACATCCAGGAGACGGGGAAGGTGCGCGACGACTTCGCCATCCTCTCAGGAAACGACCGTCTGATCATCTGGACGCTGATCGCTGGTGGAAGGGGAGGCATCGCAGGCTGCGCCAATGTCTATCCCAGGACTCTGGCGAGCATCTACGACCTCTACAAGGCGGGGCGACAGAGCGAGGCGATCGCTGTCAACGAGTCCCTCTCCGCCTTCCGCAGCCTCTTTGCTCTGGGTAATCCGAACACGATCGTGAAGAAGGCCGTCCAGCTCCTCGGCTACGAAGTGGGAGAGTGCCGCGCGCCCTTCAACCTGCTCAGCGGTGAGGCTGTGGAGAAGATAAGGGCCACGCTCGAGGCCGACAAGGCAAGGGGGATGGACTGATGGACAGACCCGTGATCGCGCTCACGATGGGGGATCCCAGCGGAAACGGCCCCGAGCTCAGCCTCAAGGCCCTGTGCGGCGGCCGCTATGATGGACGTGCCAACGTCATCGTCATTGGCGACCTTCGCGTGATGCTCAATGCCCGCCGCATCCTCCACCTGGAGGACGAGCTTGAGCTGAGGGGGATTTCGACGCCTGGTGAGGCGAAGTTCGCCAAAGGCGTGGTCAATGTGCTCGACCTTGGGCTCTTCGACGACATCTCGCGCCTCAGGATAGGGCAGGTCGACGCGCTCAGCGGCCGTGCCGCCTTCCTCAGCGTGCGCAAGGCCATCGAGCTTGCGATGGCGAAGGAAGTCGACGCGACAGTGACGAACGCCCTGAACAAGGAGGCCATGAACCTCGCCTTGGAGGAGGCGGATGGAAGCTTCTCCGATGGAATCAGGCACTTCGACGGACATACCGAGATCTATGCCCACTACACTGGTACGAAGAGCTATTGCATGATGCTCATGCACCACGACCTGCGTGTCAGCCATGTCTCGACGCACTGCAGTCTGCGTGAGGCATGCGACAGGGTCCGCAAGGAGCGGGTCCTCGAAGTGGTCCGGCTGACGGACCGCGCCCTCCACGACATGGGTCTTGGACGGGTGCGCATAGCCGTTGCAGGACTCAACCCGCATGCGGGTGAGCATGGACTCTTCGGCCACGAGGAGATCGACGAGATCATCCCGGCCATAGAGGCCGCAAAGGCCGAAGGCATCGACGCCGTCGGCCCCCTGCCTCCCGATTCCGTCTTCAGCGAGGCCCTCGGAGGCCTCTACGATGCGGTCATCGCAATGTACCATGACCAGGGCCACATCCCGCTCAAGACAGTAGGCTTCGTCTACGACCGCGACAAGGGCGCCTGGAAGGCCCTTGAAGGCGTGAATGTGACGCTTGGTCTGCCGATCATACGCACAAGCGTGGACCATGGTACAGGCTTCGCCCTCGCTGGAAGCGGCAAGAGCGACGAGACAAGTCTGGTCAATGCGATCGACGCCGCCATCTCCTTCGCAAAGGGCAGGCGCTGATCTTCAATTTCTTCCTCCTCCACAGCCGGCACAGACAGCCGGCTGTGGTCTTCTCCGGGACAGGTGATTGCGGACTGCCACAAAGGCCACTCGAGGAACTTCCATCAACATTGCCGACAGAATCCATCGTGAAATGAAATGTCAAGTGTTGACAATATTCAAGTCTTGAGATGAGAATTGTGACATGGACAGACCGTATGATGGATTGGCAGAGAAACTTCTCTTTTCCAAGGAAGCTGCTGACTACTTGGGAATCAGTGTACAACGGCTTGCCGTACTGACGAAGGAAGGAAAGATCATTCCATTGAAGAAGAACTCGTCCGGTACCATCTATCATATTGATGAGCTTGAGCGGCGGAAAATGGAATTGTCCATCTTCTCATCTGGTCAGGTCCATCCAGAAAATGGGAGGAAAGGTGAGATGTTCAGGATTGATGGCCCAGTCAGAAACGAGGCCTTGAATCTGGCTGTAGTGATGAACACTCTGCATGTCAGCGAGAAGAAGGCATGCTCGCTTCTGGACAGTCTGGACAGAAGAACAGCCTGTGAACCCTTGCTTGACGACATTCAGTCATGGCAGGAATTGTTGAACATCCCCAGGACTTCCATCGTCAACGAGTATGAAAAGGCCCGGGATGCATTCACATCTCTGCACGCCACGGACGAAATCATCAGGCTCGGAAATCCGGACTACCCTGTCCTGTTGGCACGCACTGATGAGGCTCCAAGATTCCTATATCTCAGAGGGCGCATAGGTCTGTTGCGGGACATCAGGACCGTTGCCCTTGTTGGCAGCAGACAGGCTGGAGATGAGGGAAAGCGGAATACGGAACGGGTCGCGAGGATACTGGGTGCAAATGGAATCATCATCGTCTCAGGTTTGGCCAAAGGCATTGATGTGACTGCCCATAGAACGGCACTGGACAATAGGATGTCGACGATAGCCGTGATTGGAACGAATCTGAACCAGTACTATCCCCATGAGAACATGGAGGTACAGAAACAGATTGAACATGATGGTCTTGTCGTCTCGCAGTTCTCTCCTGCGACAAAGACGGAACGCTGGTTTTTCCCGCTGCGCGATGGCGTCATGAGCGGCTTGTCCCAGGCGACGGTGGTCATGGAGGCTGGCGAGACTTCTGGCGCTCTCAAACAGGCACAATACGCACTGAAGCAGAAGAGGCTTGTCCTGATTCCGCAGAATGTGTTCAACATTCCAACAATCTCATGGCCGGCAAAGTTCGAGAAGCTTGGAGCAATCCGCGTGAAGACACCAAGCGAAATCATCGATGTCCTGTCCACTCATAAAGTGTATAGGCTGGATCGCCCAAAGTCTGATCTGTCCTACAATCTCTTCGCCGAGGATGATCTGATTGTCGCTGATGCAGTGCCGGAGTATGAGGTTTGAAAAGAACTCTGTGTTTTGTTCTGTTTTTGGACAACTCAATAGAAAAAGGTATATCTCATTCGGAAGAAAAGTCTTTGGCTGGTTTCATCGCCCAAAACCGATGTGTGCTCATATCCGAGTACAAGAATCAAATTGAAAGTAGATATCCAGAAATTATTTGTTGCATTCCGTGGAAGTTCAATTTACCAACACCAGAGCTTCAAAGATGGCTGTTGATTGAGCATGATGTCAGAATGGAGGAGACAGTATACGTGTCTGACGATTCTACTTTCATTGGCAATGCGCTTGGCTCTTTATCAAAGACAGTATTCATCGGAAGCATGGATATGAGTTCTTGTTATGGACGTGTACCAGATTTGACATGCAAAAGCATTGAAAGTTTTATTAATGCAATCAATTCTGGGCATTATCTGTTCTTGGGAGAAGGGATTGTAGCTACGCCGAAATCGGACTCGGTCACCGGAGGATTCGGATTGGCATCGAAAGATTGTAGTGGAAGACGAGTGGATGTGGTTTTTCTTGGAAGATACTATGGTACAGACCACTTTCGCTCAGCTCTTGATTTGTATTCATTGGCTTTGAGGCTGAACAAAAATCAAAAGAGCAAGCTGTACCGAAAATTTGATGGGCTGTTTCAGCGGATTTTCCTTGGAGGAGTAAGGCTGATGCTGAAACTCAAAATGTGTGATTCACTCTGTGCCGTTCCTGATAACAGAACTGATGGGTTGAGTGGCGGAAGATTTGTAGAAATGGTGGAGGAGATTGCATCCTGTGGTCTGGGGCTGGAAAATCTTCAACCACATGTCCATAGAAAGAGGAGCAAACACCAATCGCAGAAAACAATCGATACAGCATTGGCTCGGCAATCGAACATCAAAGGCTCGTTCTGTTGCGATTCTTCCTTGCGGGGTAAGAATATTGTTGTATTGGACGACATACTTACCACTGGGGCTACATTGAAGGAATTTGCCTCCACTTTGTTCGAGGCTGGTGCTGAGAGCGTATCATGTGTAGTCCTAGCTGTAAATCAATTTGCAGAAGAGTACTGGTATCAAAGTCATGAATTGAAAGAGTTTGTCGATAATAATAAGTTGCGGATCAATAGCAAGACGCTGGAGCCGTTTTTCTCGAGAGACGGTAAATCATTTGATTTTATTTCTTCTATTGAGAATCTATTTGGTAAGCTGAATCAAGAAATCGGAGAAGAGAGGCAAGAATGCTTTGCTTCTGATGATTTTACATTCTGATTCTAATGCCTTGCGGTTAGCCTAAGTTCCTTCACTTCAATAAAAATCAAGGACGAAAAAGCCATCGAATTGCGATGTCTCTATCTGACGAATGAGACAACCAGAAAGAAGACTTCCCAATGCCTGAAATTGTTCTGCCAAATCCGTGGTGCCGTCTTGAATCCGGTTTGGTATTTGATTATGAACAACCACATTGAGTGCGACGTCGGATTGCATTCAACCCGGGCTACTATGTCTCGGAAATGCTCGAGTAATGGCATTAGAACCGTGAGGACTTGGAAAAATCCATTGGACCACCGTTTAGGATTTGGACTTGCTGATCCATGGTGGCAAGATGTTTTCCTCTGCGATGGCATCCAGACTTGTTGAGGTGACTGGAACAAGCGTCAAATACAGGGGCAAACACAGCAGAGCTCATTCAAATCAACTTATTTGTGGGGCTGGGGCTGTCAATGACGACTCTAACACTTCTGTATCCGGACTGACTGTCGACGACATTGTGAAGATCAACAATCTGAAAAAGGCATGGGCCTTCATCCTGGATACATTGTCATACGATTTCGATGTCAGGTACCTGAGGGCAGTCAACGGTTTTGTCCAGGCCGGTCTGACCAATTCAGCAGGCTCCTTCAGGACATTCGACGTCGGAACATCTGGTACCAGCTGGAAGCCTGAGCTTCCATCCATCGACAGGATCGAGGAAGACCTGGACAGGATAAGGACTTTTGGAAATCCTACCGAACGCAGCCTGGAGCTCATGCTCGTCATCATGCGAGGCCAATATTTCGAAGACGGGAACAAGAGGACCGCACAGATACTGGCAAATCATGAGATGATCAAGAACGGCTGTGGCATAATCGCGGTTCCCCCAGACAAGAAGGATGAGTTTGGTCTCTTGCTGGTCGACTATTATGAGACGGGAGACGGTGGCAGGATAAAGCCATTCCTCCATGAATTCTGCATTTCCGGCTATGACAGGACAATCCGCCTGTCGGAAGACGAGCTGAACAGACAGAGGGAAGACGACCTCAGGCACATATTCGCAGCCGTCAACAAGTTCTGCCCAAGGTAGGTGCTTGTGAAAGCCCACAAAGGTGCCAGCTGTGCTGCTTGCCTTGGCCTTTCACTATACGTAGATTTGTCCACATGAAGAAGATCCTTTTCATCTCCGGAAGCCTCAGGAAGAACAGTCTCAACAGCGCCTTGGCGCGCAAGGCCATGGCGAAGCTCGACGGCCAGGCCGAATGCCTCTGGCTCGACTATGCCGACCTGCCCATGCTCGATCAGGACATCGAGTTCCCGGCTCCAGAGGCGGTTACAAGGGTGAGGGACGCCGTCGCCTGTGCCGACGCCCTCTGGATCGCGAGCCCCGAGTACAACCACAGCTATAGTGCGGCCCTGAAGAACCTCATCGACTGGCTTTCCCGACCTCTCGTGCCTGGCGACTACTCCACGGCTGTAGGCAGGGGACATCTGGTCGCACTGTCCTCGGCGGCGGGATCCTCAGGAGGCTCCTATGGCCTTGGCAAGCTGGCTGATCTCTTGCATATGCTCTCATGCCGGATTGTCCCGACGCGGACCATGGTGGCTCTCGGCGAGCGCTTCGGCGCTGGACAGCTTGTCCTGACTGAGGAAGAGGAGGCGAGCCTTGACGACGAGTGTCAGAAGCTCATCATAGCCCTCCAGCAGAACTGATTGCCGCCATTGCAGGACATGTTGCCACATTGAGGGGTGGACTGAAACATCCAGTCGGCACATGTGCTACACTTTCCACGAAAGGAGGTTCTTCGATGGAACTCACAGCACGGCAACAGGCCATCCTCGATGGAAAGGAAGGCGAGGTCAAGGCCAAGGTGATGAGGACGCTCATCATGTATGGCGAGACCTTCGGCAGCACGCGCATGGTCGACATCACAGGCGAATACGGACACCTGGTGACGAGCTTCGGCCTGAGCGTCATGAAACCCGTCTACGACCTGATGGACACCCTGATAGAGGGTGGGGCCATCTCATCACAGAAGTTCTCGGTCGACCCGAGGCCGCTCGAGTCATGCGTCCCGCGCAATCTGATCCAGGACATCTTCTTCCGCGTCATGTACAGCAAGCAGGACGACTACGACAGGCAGCTGGAGAAGCTTGGCATCATGTCGAGCGACGCCTACACATGCACATGCTACATGGACGAGGTGGGCAACAAGCCGAAGAAGGGCGACATCCTGTCCTGGGCCGAGAGCTCGGCCGTCGTCTATGCGAACAGCATCCTGGGCGCCAGGTGCAACCGCAACAGCGGCATCCTTGACCTCTTCGGCTCGATTGTCGGCTGCGTGCCATACTTCGGCCTGCTGACCGACGAAGGGCGCAAGGCCACCTGGCTCGTCGAGGTCAGGACGACGAAGAAGCCCGAGGCCCAGCTTCTGGGCTCCGCCATCGGAATGCGCGTCATGGAGGATGTACCCTACATCACAGGCATGGACAGGTGGTTCTCAAGCCTGGACGATGATGCGTGCTCCTACTTCAAGGACTTCGGCGCGGCCACGGCCTCCAATGGCGCCGTGGGACTCTACCATGTCGACAAGCTCACTCCTGAGGCTGTGGAACAGGGCAGGGGACTGCTCGCCGAAGGCTACAGGACCTTCGTCGTCGACGACGCCGTCCTCGAGGAGACGGAGAGGAACTATCCTGTGATCTGGAAGGACAGGAGCGCAAAGCCTCGCCTGGCCTTCATCGGCTGTCCCCACCTTTCGCGCGCCCAGCTCGAGGCGTGGAGCGACAGGATAGACGAGGCCCTGGGCCGCCATGGACGCAGGAAGGTCGCAGTGAAGACTGTCATGACGGCGGCTCCCGCCGTGATGGAGGCCTTCAAGCAGACGGACCGTGGCAGACGGCTCCTTGGCCAGGGCGTCGTCCTGAGCCACATCTGTCCTCTGATGTACATGAACAACCCAAAGTGCGCCACGATGCCTGTCATCACATGCTCGAACAAGCTGAGGACCTACACTTCGGCGCGCTACTACAAGGAGGCGGAGCTCCTTGAGATGATCACAGGAGGTGCGAGATGAGTGCAAGACAGTTCAAGGGCAGGGTAGTCGTGAAAGGCAGCGCCACGGCCGAGGCCCTGGTCTCGAAGGGCGGTTTCAACACGCTGGCAAGCTACCAGCACTCCCTGATGTTCGGCGACAAGGAAGGCAAGTGCTCGGACCAGAACAACAGCGACCTGTACAAGAAGCCTATGGCCGGCAAGGCGCTGTGCATGCCCCAGACGATAGGCTCGACGACCGGAGGCCTGGTCCTCTACTGCGCCAGCGCGATGTCGCGCCAGCCTGCCATGCTCCTCTTCTCGAAGGAGATCGACTCTCTGGCCGCGGCCGGCGCCGTCCTCGCAGCCGTGTGGACGGACAAGCCGATGCCGACGGTCGACATGCTCGGCGACGACTTCCTCTCCTACGTCCAGACGGGCGACAGGATAAGCCTCGCCGAGGATGGTACTGTGACTGTTGAACGTTGATGACTGAAGGGGGCCGATGGCCCCCTGATCTCAGCGCACGAAGTTCGTCGAGACCCTCTCTTCCTTGGCAGGCAGGCCGTACTCCTTCTTTCCAAGGGCGATCGACTTCATAAAATTCATGGAAGGGAAACCATCAGACTCGTCCTGAGGGAGGAACCTCCACAACCTCCTTGTAGATATGATTCGTAGTAGCACGCTCGACGAGCGTCAGATGCCTGTAGTGTATTCCCGCATGGACCCTTGTACCATCCGGCCTGCGTATGTCGAAGTATCCCGAGCTCCTCCTGCCATGTATGTAGCACAGCTGTCCTGCGTACATGACCTTGTCGCCCAGGCCATACCCTGCGACCTTCCTCGCCGCCTGGTTCGCCTTCCTCACGCCCTTCTTC